>PLEG01000120.1 GCA_003136975.1 Gemmatimonadota bacterium
CGCCAACGCAACACAGGTTACGCATGCAGTGATGCAACGCGTGAATGCTGCCACGGGACGATTGCTCCCAGCTGATGTGCATCTCGCAGTGACACGCGACTACGGAGAGACTGCTGGCGACAAGGCGCAGGAGCTGATGCTGCACCTTCTGATCGCGACCGTATCGGTCACACTGCTGATCTGGCTATTTCTGGGCTGGCGCGAAGCCCTGGTGGTGCTGGTTGCCGTACCAGTCACGCTCGCGCTCACGCTATTCGCATACTACGCGCTCGGCTACACGCTAAATCGCATAACATTGTTCGCGCTGATATTCTCCATTGGCATTCTCGTGGACGACGCCATTGTTGTGGTTGAGAACATCTACCGTCACATCAGGATGGGCGACCGCGCACCGGATGTGGCCGCGATTGAGGCGGTAGATGAGGTCGGGAATCCCACGATCCTGGCGACTTTCGCGGTGATCGCGGCAATTCTGCCTATGGCATTCGTCTCTGGAATGATGGGGCCATACATGCGCCCCATTCCCGTGGGCGCGTCGTTCGCGATGCTCGCGTCGCTGGCCGTTGCGTTCGTCGTGACGCCATATCTGGCATATCGGCTGCTGAAAGGACATGTGCGCAAACTTGCGCCATCCGCGTCACCCATTGACCAATCGCATGAACTGGATGAACAGTCGCGCTTCGCCCGGTTCTACGCACGCATCATGACTCCATTGATGGAGCGTCGTGGCTTGCGGCTGGGTTTCTACGGCGGCGTGGTTGGCTTGTTGCTGCTGTCGGTGGGTCTGCTTTTCGTCCAGGCTGTGAAGGTGAAGATGCTCCCGTTCGANNTTCGACAACAAGAGCGAGTTTCAGGTGGTGCTCGATCTGCCGAAAGGAACAACACTCGAAACGACGAATGCGCTCGGACAGGAGATTGCGAGTTATCTGCGCCACGTGCCCGAGGTGAAGAGCACCGAAGTGTATGCCGGTACGGCTGCACCGTTCAATTTCAACGGGCTCGTGCGACACTACTTCATGCGGTCGGGACCGAACGTGGCCGACGTTCAGGTGAACTTGCTATCCAAGGGCGATCGTTCGCGCCAGAGCCACGCGATCGCGGTCGCAGTACGACCGGGAATAGATTCAATTTCGCTACGCTACGGTGCATCGGCAAAAGTTGCTGAGATTCCGCCGGGGCCACCGGTGCTTTCGACGCTGGTCGCCGAGGTGTATGCGGTGGACGACTCTACGCGGCTCGAAGCGGCGCGACAGGTGAAGCGCGTTTTTGAAACCACGCCGGGCGTGGTGGACGTGGACTGGACCATTGACGCACCGGAACAGCAGCGCACGTTTCGCGTGGACCGCGTGCGCGCCGCGGAAGTAGGCGCAAGCGTGGAGCAGATCACGCAGACACTTTATCTGGCTCTGTCCGGTGCGTCGGCAGGCATCACGAGTTCGGCTACCGCGCGCGAAGGCGTAGCGATCGTGCCGCGGCTCCCGCTGGAGCAACGGTCGTCGATCGACGCCCTGTTAGCTCTTCCCATCGCGACCGCTGCCGGACCCCAGCCACTCGCACGGTTCGTGAGCGTGGTACCAGGCACAATTGAGAGCACCCGCATACGCAAGGATCTACGTCCGGCCATCTATGTAACTGGTGACGTGGCTGGACAGATCGAATCACCCGTTTATGCCATTCTCTCAATGAACAGAAAACTGGACTTGATCCGCGTGAACGGAGCACAAATCGCGCGCTACAATGCGGTCCAGCCGGATCGGCTCACCGAGACGGCGATCAAGTGGGACGGCGAGTGGCAGGTAACGATCGAGGTGTTCCGTGACCTGGGACTCGCGTTCGCGATAGTTTTGGTGCTGATTTACGCGCTGGTTGTTGGCTGGTTCCAGTCGTTCACCGTACCGCTCGTGATAATGGCGCCAATCCCGCTCACACTCATCGGCATTCTGCCGGGTCATGCGATCACCGGCGCCTTTTTTACGGCGACATCGATGATCGGGATGATCGCGCTGGCGGGGATCATTGTACGAAATTCGATTCTGTTGGTGGACTTCATCCAGCTGGCGGAAGCACGCGGCAGGCCGTTGCGCGAGGCAGTCCTTGAAGCGGGCGCGGTACGGTTCCGGCCAATCGCGCTGACGGCTGCTGCGGTTGTTATTGGCGGATTGGTGATGGTGCTCGATCCGATCTTCCAGGGCCTCGCCGTCGCGCTCATGAGTGGCGCGGTAGTGGCCACGCTGCTCACGATGATCGTAGTTCCAATTCTCTACTGGGAATTGCGCCGGCGGGAGCCGCAACTGGCCGGAGCCAGGTCCGAACTGAGTGCGCACTCTGCGCACTCGGTACTCAATTCAACTCAGGATTCCGAAAATGTGTGACGACAAGATCATTCGCCGGTTCGCTGGGGTATTCATCGTCGTGTCAGTCGCGCTTGGCTACTGGGTGCATCCCGCCTGGTTTATCTTCACTGCCTTCGTTGGCGTCAACCTCTTGCAGTCGAGCTACACGGGGTTCTGTCCTCTCGAGCGGATGCTGGGTTGGGCAGCACTGGCTGGCTGTACACCCGGAGGACAGCGCCGGGAGAGCAGCGTCGGGAGTAGGTGAGGCTCTTTGGGCAAGACGACGACTGGTGCGGCAGAAACGAACTACACTACTGTATAACTATTAAGTATCAGGCAGGGAGAGACGCGTGGGAAAGAAAACGTTAACGCCGGATGTCATCGAGCTCGTAGCTCAGCGCTTCCGGGTATTGGCGGAGCCAGCGCGATTGCAGCTATTGCAATGCATGCGGAGCGGAGAGATGACCGTCAGCGATCTGGTTGATGAGACCGGGTTCGGCCAGGCCAACGTGTCCAAGCATCTACAATTACTGCACGCGCTCGGTTTCGTCACTCGTCGCAAGGACGGACTGTTTACCTACTACGCACTTGCAGACCAATCAGTGTTCGCGCTCTGCGACATCATGTGCAACCAGCTTGACGTTGAAGCGCGCGCACGTCGTCGAGTTCTTGCATCCTGACATGGCTAGATACGTAGTCACGTGTCTGGACCTGCAGGCAAGCACGAGCCACCGAGATCAGGAACGTGCTGCCTTTTCCGGCGGAGTCACGAGCACTGACCATCGTCCGTCCACCGCGATCGACCTCGCAACGCTTCCCAGAATCAGCCGATCCAGGAAGCGGTGACGCTGACTGCCAATCGCAACGAGATTCGGAGTTACCCCCTCACAGAACCGCACAATCTCTTCGACAGGGCTGCCGCTGCGAACGATTGAATTAATCGTCACTCCGCTGGCGGGTGAGAGTGCGGCGATGAGTTGCGCGAAGGCCGCGTCAACGCCCTTGGACTGGATCATTCGTAGCCCCTCCGCGCTTTCTTCCGGACCATCCAGTACGCCAGACTCGACGAAAAGCAGATCCATGGTACCGTGTTCATCCACCAACCACCGCGCCAGGTGCGCGGCTCGGACGCTTGCGCGGCTGAAATCAACCGCGACAACCACCCGCTTGGGCAACGTGTATAGCGCGGGACGAACAGCAAGCACTGGAACACCACTCAGCGCCATCACTTCACGCACTGTGTCCTTGCCTAACACGCGCGCAACAACGGCGTGACGATTCAGGCCCATCATAATGAGCCTCGCACCTTGCGATCTTGCGTTTTCCACAATGCTCGTGGCAACGCTTCCTACTTCGAGCGAGAACGGCCACGTCGACTCCGCGCCCTTGTTGAGGCGGAGAACTGACTTCATATCCGCCTCCTGTTTCGCGCGGACACGAGGATCGCGAAGCTCGTCTTCCAGCGTCATCGAAACCATCGCTGCTTCCGGTACCGATGGTCCGATCTCAATGACGTAGAGCACCGAGGGACGTGCTCCCCTTCGCTCGTACAACGCGCGCGCTACCGACGTGGTAGCAAGAGCAAGATCGTCATCGCTCAGTGAGACAAGCACGTTGAATGCATCCGTTTCATTCGACGCTTCATCGTCACGCTGCACCGCCGGATCCTCGACCAGGGCGTCGAGTTGATCGATGTAGTCCTTCTTGGTTGCGCGATCCATAACACCTCCATTCTGACTAGTTGAGCCAACGCGCGTTACGTAATAAGGACCGAGCGATCTTCGCCACGCATTGTCGCTACGCATTATGCCGAGCGGGCACAATGAGCATAGACCTGGATGCGCTGTGCGCGAGTCCCATTGACACACTGCCAGAAAGCAGCCGGTCCAGTGGCGAATGGTGGTCGCTTCCAACGGCAAGGAGGTCCGCATCCACTCGACGCGCGCAGCCATCTATCGAGAATAATACGTCGCCCTCCGCAATGATCGGAGTGATCGTCATCCCGGGCGCGGGGGATAGATCCTCGATAAGGCGGTCCAGTTCCTCCGTAATTCGCCTGGTGCCGCTTACCCGGAGCGGACTGATCCGCTCGTCTGCAATGTCAAGATGATCGGTAGCGACATGAACGAGATACATCGCGCCATCGTCCGCGAGAAGGTGCCGAGCCAGATTGGCGGCACGAACGCTCGCCTCGCCAAAATCGACTGCCACCACGATTCGCCGCGGTAAGCCTTCCAATTCGGGCCTGACGGCCAGCACTGGCAACCGCGTAGCGCGAAGGACGGCGCGAAGCATGTCACGCGACACGGCGCGATGCAGTACGCTGTGATGGCGCAGTCCCATGACGATCAGGCTTGCGCTGAGTTGACGAGCCAGCTCTACCACCGCGTCTGCGGGAGACTGATCCGCGATCTCGAACCGCCACCTCACTTCGCCGATAACGGAGCCAACGCGTTTCTGCAGCGAATCCAGAAACTCATTTCGGTATTCCGGACTAAGTCGCTCTTCCGCCACGGCACCAATGAAGGGTGATATGACGAGGTCCATTTCCCGATCCTCGCCGAGCGCCTGAAGGACAGTTGGGACGGCGCCCTTGCTGTGTGCCAACTCAGCCGCGACACGAATTGCCGAGCTGGCAAGCTCGTCATCCGCTATGGCAAGTAGCAGGGTAAAGACCGGGTCCAGAGCGGCCGGAAGGCTTCTTCGCGCAAGGCCGCCAATTGGCGCAGCAGCGGGCGGCGCGTCAGGCGGATGTGTCGCTCTTGGCGTGAAGTCAGACATGAGATCCTCCCTATGCAGGTTCCGGTGGCGTCACGAGCACGGAGCACCGAGCGTCATGCACCACGGCGGTTGACACACTCCCCAGCCAAATTCGTTCGAGCAGGTTTCGCCGGTGGCTTCCCACTGCGATCATGTCGGCGCCCACCTCCTGCGCGTAGTCACACAGTTCGTCTGCCGCGCTCCCACTGCGTCGAACGACTTTGATTTGCATTGCCGGTGTCGGCGCCAACTCTTGGATCAGCTTCGCGAATCTGGCGTCGGCGTCCGTGTCTGGCGCTGCTGGATTCCCCGCAATCACGTCGCGACTTATTCGGTCAACGGATCCCGACGGTGTAACGAAAATAAGATCGATCACTCCGTCTGGCCGAACCAATCTCCGAGCCCAGTGTGCGGCACGAATGCTCGATGTAGTAAAGTCCATTCCCACGACCACGTGACTCGGTAGTGTCTCGAGTGACGGCGTTACGGCCAGCACAGGCGCGATGCCACTCGCCATGACCTGGTGTACGGTGTCACCCACAAACGCTCGTCGCAGCGTACCGTGATGTTCGAGCCCCATGACAATTAGCTGAGCACCAATGGTTTCCGCACGCCGGATGATGCAGCGCACGTCGTCGCCAACATCCAACTCCGCGCGCCAGTCAACGGGCGCTCCCGCAAGCCACGCCACACGGTCGAGCATGTGGTTGCGATACTCATGCGTCGCGTCGGCCGCGAGAATCAACTCCTCGGCGTTAGCCACTTCTGGCAGTGCTTCAGGCGTGAGATACCGTCCGAGCTCAATCACCCTGAGTACAGTCGGGATTGAACCAAACTTACGACACAGCGTCGCCGTGAGGCGTATCGCCGCTCGTGCCGCAGTATCGTCGTCGAACGCGAGCAGTATCGAGAGTGGAGCGTTCTCTGTGAACGTCTGGTCAGCGGTAACCATGGTCCTCTGCCAAGTGGTTGCAATAATAAGGATACAGGTTCGAAAGCCCTGGGTCTGGCAGCACTTCCCTGAATTCTTGTAGGGGATCGGATGGCATGAGCGTGAGCACATGGTCCGGCATTGTATGGGAGTAGGGGAATAGCCGACGGCACCTGTGACAACCGTCACGCCATTCACGCGCCCGCGTTGTCATTGTCCTTGCGGGAATACTGCCCGGGCTCCATTACGCCGTGGTCCCGATTGATCCTACCGCACCACGAGGCATAACGGCATGCCGGTCATGTACTACACAGTTGTTACAATCCACGTCCTTGCGGCCATGTTCTGGCTTGGCAGCATGTTCTTTCTGGCGGTGATTGGAGCACCACTCTTACGCACGATAGAACCGCCCGAGATGCGGCAGCGACTCTTTCGCGATCTTGGCATGCGCTTCCGCACGGCAGGCTGGATCGCCATCGCGGTGTTGCTGATCACGGGCGTTTTCAATCTTTACTACCGTGGTTGGTTGCACTGGGACGGTGTGCTGGGATCAAGCGCCTTCTGGCACACGGTTGTGGGTCACGCTCTCGCATGCAAGCTCATTGCAGTCACGGCGATGCTGCTGGTGAGTGGAATCCATGATTTCATTCTTGGGCCGGCCGCTGGTCGTCTCGAAGCCGGCTCACCAAGCGCGCTCGCGCATCGTCGCCATGCAGCTCATCTCGCGCGCGCAAACGCGGCACTCGGCGTAATCATTGTGATCGCGGCTGTGGTTCTCACGCGCGGAGGTTGATTGTGCCAAACACGATGCAGCAGTCGCGACGCCCGTCCCTTACCGACGCGGACTTTGACAAGTCTCCATTCCTCATAATCTGGGAGACAACACAGGCATGCGATCTGGCGTGCCTGCACTGTCGTGCGTCGGCTCAACCGATGCGTGATCGGGGAGAGCTGGACACGGCCGCAGCCATGCGACTGATGGATACCGCGCGCCAGTTTGGTCGTCCGCTGTTCGTACTCACTGGCGGCGACCCGTTGAAGCGCGACGACACTGTAGAACTCGTCCGATACGGCACGTCCATCGGACTACGCGTTGCTATGACGCCATCGGGCACTCCACTCATGACGCCCGATGTGCTCGCGAAACTTCGCGATGCCGGCCTCGCGCGCCTCGCCGTTAGTCTCGACGGATCCGACGCGGCGATCCACGACCACTTCCGCGGCGTGTCCGGCTCGTTCGACTGGACCGTCAAGATGCTCGCTACCGCGCGCGAACTGGGGATTGCGACGCAGATCAATACTACAATATCGCGGCACAACATTCACGACATCGAACCTGTCGTCAGTTTAATTGGAACGCTCGGGATCGCGTTGTGGTCGGTATTCTTCATAGTTCCAACCGGCCGCGCGCGTGCCACCGATCTTACGACAGCCGACGAATTCGAGCGTGTCTTCCACCGTCTGTACGATCTGTCCCGAACAGCGGCCTTCGATATCAAGACTACCGCGGCGCCGCATTACCGGCGTGTCGTACTGCAACGCCAGGTCGCCGAGCGACGCGCTGAAGCGCGCAATGCCGAACGCACGGGATCGCAAACGCCGTTGACAGCCGGTGTAGGATTCAGCCTCGCCGACGGCGTTGGGCGCGCCAAGGGAGTAAACGACGGCAACGGTTTTGTCTTCATCAGTCACCGCGGAGACATCTACCCGTCTGGGTTTCTCCCCGTGAGCGCAGGGAACGTGCGCACACACGACCTTGTGGACGTTTATCGGAACAGTCCGTTGTTCCGGGACCTGCGCGACACTAGCAAGCTCCAGGGAAAGTGCGGTGTGTGCGAGTTTCGTACTATCTGTGGCGGATCACGCGCACGCGCTTACGCAACCACGGGCAACTATCTCGCCTCTGATCCGTATTGCTCCTACATTCCGGCCCGCGCCCGCTAGTTCATTAGTGTCCGGGCGCAGAGTCGCTGGGCGGAGTCGCGCCGTTTGAGAGCACGCCACCATCCGTAGGCGCTCACCACACCGGCGATCAGGATGATGATCATCGCGATTCCAGCCGCATTATCGTGCGCATCAATAACGCCGCGCTTGATGTACCAAGGATCGCGCAACGCATGATCCGCCTGGTCGCCGGTGAAGTGAACCGGATACACGATGAGCGCGGCCAGGGTCAGCATTCCCATTGAGTAAAGCCATAACCAGCGGCGCCCGAATAACACGCCACCAACCGTGGTGGCCAGCCCCAGGGTCGTGAGGACCACCGGGAAGTGGTTGATCAGGAGATGCGCGTATGGCCAGGTGAGAGTCGGCATGGCTGCACCAGATTACAGGTGTGTGCGTGACAGAGCCGGCGCTCGATCAGCGTACGCCAGATTCGAGACATGTCCTTCAAGCTACAAGCCGCAGATCCCTGGCACAGTCGGGCGTCACCGGATTATCCGTCAGGGGACCGCCGTGACCATCTCAGGGAAATGCCGACACCACTCGGGCGCCGAGCTGTCTAGCTTGCATCATCGGTACCAGACACAATCGTCTCCGTAGGTCATTAGCGTACATCAGCCGTCGTGGCGTTCGCAATGCACTCCGGCGATGTCCAATGCTCATCATTTCCAGCGCCCATAGATGAGAATCGCGATCGCGACCGCAAAATCCGACCAGACCCGTGCGCAGTAGATATTGGCTCGCGATTCGCGAGCCAATCAATGCTCTGACGCACCTCCTCGGCGCCGTGGCCGCCGCCATCGGAATGGTTGTGCTGCTCGTGAACGGCGCAGCCAACGACAGCGCCCGCCAGGTAGTCGCGTTTGCAATATTCGGGGCGAGCCTTGTACTGCTTTACACCACGAGCGGTATCTACCACTCCCTCAACCTTTCCGAACGCGGTCTCGCAATACTGCGGCGTCTCGATCACATGATGATCTACGTGCTGATCGCTGGCACGTACACACCATTGTGCCTCGTTCTCCTTCGCGGTCGACTTGGGATTGCGCTTCTCATCGCGGTGTGGGCGATAGCGGTGATCGGAATTGTCCAGAAAGTGGTATGGATGCGCGCGCCGCGCTGGTTCTCAACGGCGCTATATCTGGGCATGGGATGGGCCGCGATGGTCGTGGCGCGGCCGGTGCTCAACGCCGCACCGGTTGGTTTCCTGATCTGGATCATCGTCGGCGGCGTTTTTTACAGCGTCGGTGCGGTCGTCTATGCCATCAAACGTCCGAATCCCGTACCTGGTGTATTTGGTTTTCATGAGATCTGGCACCTCTTTGTCATGGCGGGAAGCTTCAGTCACTACTGGGCTGTGCTGACGTACATCTCACGCACCAACTGACAGCGGTCATGGACGACTCGCGCTCTTCGCGAGGGCCATGTCTCGAACGACCGTTCGAGACCCACAGACACGACTAACCGAAGTCCTAGCTACTGTGTTCGCGGCAACGCCGTATTCCGGGCATGCAGTCTGCCGATCCTCATGGAGTCGCTGTTTGTCTCCCACGCGAGGTCAAAACTGCAATGCGCGCAATAGACTTTTTGGACCCGTTCCCCATCCGGCGCGCGAAGTGGGGATTCGCGACCGTGATCGCCGCCACCGTAGCTTGCGCGTCCGGAAATGTGAACGTCAACACGCAGGTCGCGCCGGAAGCGAATTTTGGGAGCTATCACACATTTCAGGTGATGAGTCCGCGCGGCGGGAGAAGCGGCAATCCTGCGTCACAAGCTGGCCCGATGCTCAACAACTCGATCACCAATCAGGCGATGCGGAGCGAGATTCAGCAGCGGCTCGAGGCCTTGGGTTATCAGGCCGGTGGAGGCGACGCGGACATTGGCGTTGCCGTGTATGCGGCTAGCCGGCAAACGCTCGACGTGACGACAGTGGACTACGGCTATCCGTATCGTCCGTGGTGGTGGACACCGAGACAGCAGGTACGGCCCGTGACGGAGGGAACCGTGGTGATCGACGTTGTGGATCGCCATTCGAACCGGCTCGTCTGGCGTGGCGTAGGACGCAGCGAAGTGTCGGATAATCCGGACGACTACGCCAAGGATCTCAGAAGCGCGGTCGATGAAGTGCTCAAGAAGCTGCCGCGCGCGGGGAGTTAGTTCGCTGAATCGGCGGTACAATCATGTCGTTGCATGTGTTGCGTTTTTGACTCGTATATTCGCGAGACATGAGCAACGGCGCGGTATAGGCTCCCAGATAGCACGGCGCGCTGGGACTTCTTGCGGAGAGTTGCACGGCGACTGGTAGCGGTCGCGCCGCGAACGATTAGGATTTGCGGGATGCACTCACACTTTCGCCAGACCGGCGGACTGTCGCACCGCGCCCGCGGGCCGATCTGGAACAAGAGACCGGCGTGATAGACAAGAAAGTCGCAGCGTACTGGAAGCAGCACTACGACCTTCGCAACATCCTCGAAACAAACTGGCCGACGCTCGGTCCCAAGGTCGCGAACAAGATCAACGTCTATGTTGGTGACGCCGACACGTACTTCCTCAACATGGGCGTACACAAGCTCGACGAGTTCATGAAGCAGGCAACTAATCCCAAGCCGACGGGCGAGATCGTCTTTCAACCGATGGCACCGCACTGCTGGGGGCCGGGACTGCAGGAAGTCATCCCGAAGATGACGGCGCACATGGAGAAGTATGCGCCCTCGAGCGCGGATTCGAAGAGCTGGCGATACTGAGTTAGGCCGCGACAATGGGGACGGGCCGCGATCAAGATTGGCGACGGACTGTGATGCGTTGCACAACATTTCGGTGGCGGGTACCGTACCTCAGTTGAATTGACGCTCGCGCGTCGCTCCCATCAATCGGTCGAAATATCATGAAGAAGTGTATTGCGCTGCTTGCGCTGTTTTTGTTCGCCCGGGTGGCACCGGCGCAATCCGCGCCACAATCCGCGCCACAATCCGCGCCACAATCCGCGCCGCTGGAGCGTGACATTCTTGTCACTGGCGGCTGGATGTTCGCCTCGACGGGCGATCAGCGAGTCCACAATCCAGGTATCCTCATACGCGCGGGCAAACTCCTGCGCGTGGGTGGCGATCTGTCCATAGCGGGCGCGGACGCTGAGCGAGTTCAGCTTGCTGACAGCGAAACAGTGATACCCGGCCTGTTCGATCTGCACGCGCATTACGCGATGGACCTGTTCAATGCTGGCCGCAAGGATGAGACGGCCGCATATCCATCGCTGTTTCTCGCCAACGGAGTCACTTCAACGTGGCCCGCGGGTGAGATGAATCCCGATTCGATGCGCGCGTTGCGCATCCGGATCGATCGCGGCCTGGAGCCTGGCCCACGACTCCTTAACTCTGGACCCTACTTCGGCTCCGCGCGGCCGGGTTGGAAGCGTGATATATCGGTCGATTCGATCTACGCTGAAGTGGACCACTGGGCGGAGCTTGGCGTGCGTGGATTCAAGGCCAAGGGGATCCAGCCGTATCAGCTCCGTGCACTCATCGAGCGCGCGCATCTGTATGGACTCACCGTAACGGGCCATCTTGATTCCGGCTTTGGGACGTCCGTCAATCCGCGCGACGCCATCCTGATGGGGATCGACCGCATCGAGCACTTCATGGGCGGCGACGCCTTCACCGCCGATAAGTCGGCATATGCGTCGTATGAGCACATGACGTTTGACACTCCTGCGTTCAAGCGCATTGCCGCGCTGTACAAGACGCAGCACGTCTACTTCGATGCGACTCTGAGCGCCTACGGGTACTACGGAAAGAAGGACCCCGTGGTCTACACGTATTACACGGATGAAGAGCGCTTTCTCACGCCGTACATGCGTTCGATTATCCGGGCGCGTCCACCGCGTCCGGTGAATCAGCAATTCGAAAACATCTACTGGACCAAGCGGAAGGAAGTGAAGGCGTTCTACGACGCTGGTGGCGGCAATCTCATCACGCTCGGCACCGATCACCCGAGTTGGGGAGAGTTCTTCACCCCATTCTCCGAGAATCGGGAATTGTTGTCGCTGTCACTCTCGGGCATTCCTAACGCTGCGGTGCTTCGCATCGCGACGATCAATAGCGCGCGCGCGATTGGCCTTGGCGACAGGCTGGGTTCGATCGAGCCCGGGAAGTGGGCGGATCTCGTGGTAGTGCGTGGCAATCCGCTCGCAGACATTCGCCATGTACGTCTGCCACGATTGGTGATCAAGGCGGGCAAGGTGTACGATCCGGCAGCCTTGATGAAGTCGGTGGAGGGAAAGATCGGGCCGATGAGTGCCGCCGACACGGCAGTCTGGGCTCCCACTCCGCGGCCTGCGCGGCGCCCGGTGCGCTAACGATTCAACGGCCCGACCGCATGCTCCAATGCCAGTGAAGCTGGCAGGATGGGGCATGCGCGTTGGCCTTGCGCATCTTGCGAATACGGATACTTTATCCCGCGCACCGGGATTCCGCATACATATTCTATTAAAGTTCATCCCAGCCGTTGATGCATATCCAACGACGTGTCCGTTTTCAGCGTCGCTGACGACATGAATCTCACCGCTCGACCAATCGCAGTCGCGGCCTTTCTGGTCGCGGTCGCGACTGCATCACTCGCCGCCCAACACGCTCCTGGACTGGCCAGCGCTGATCTCTACACGTTGCGTGGTCTGGGAGATGTCCAGCTTTCGCCAGATGGCCGGCACGTGGCGTACGCGGTGACGCGTCACGATACGCCCGGTCGCCCAAGTACGGAAACCTGGATTCGCGATCTTGCTGCACAGACGCAGTCAC
>PLEG01000198.1 GCA_003136975.1 Gemmatimonadota bacterium
CTTCATCTTGTCGCCGCTGATGTCGATCAGCTGCGCCGAGCGTGAGCCTTCCGGGCCGGTTGGGAGGTACCGGTCTTTCGTGATCTTGTCCAATGCCACGAGGTACTTGCCCCACGGCTTTTTGCTGTCGCCGCCAGGAATCATGATGTGGCCAGGGGAGTAGTACACCGGGATCCGGTCCAGAACCTGCCACGTCCCGAGTTTCCACTTCACGACTTCGGAAGAGATGAACATCGAGGTGTAGGCGTTGCCCTTGCCGTCGAACTCGGTGTGCAGCGGACCGAGCCCTGGCTTCTGCACTTCACCTGCAATCACAGCATCGTACTTGAGCACGGGAATGCCATCGATGGTCTTCTCGAACTGCTTGTTGGCGATCGCCTTGATCATCTTCGAGAACGAGTGCACCGGGATGACCGTGGCCAGCTTTCCGCTGGCTACGATATACTCACCCGATGGATCGATATCGACGCCGTGTGGCGACTTGGGTGTGGGGAGGTAGTAGACCAGACCTTCGCAGTCGGCGGGATACAACATTGTCACGCCGGTCTTTGTCTCACTGGTCGCGACACCAGTAGCTGGATCCACATAATTGTGGACGTACGTTCCGCCGAACTTCTTGCCCTTACCATCCGCGATGCATTGCTCCGCCTTTTTATAGTTGACCGCGGCGATGTAATCCTTGTCGGCCTGTGACGCGTTCACCTCGAGCTTGGTGTTTGCCTGCTCGGAATTGTATGTAGTGAAGAAGAACCATCCATCCGACACGCCCTTGCCGGAGTGCCCGAGATCGTAATCGTAACCAGGCATCATGATCTGGAACGCGACGTCCATCTTGCCTGGCTTGTTCGCGGTGACGAATGTCAACGTACCCTTGAAGTTCTTCTTGTAGCTCTCGATTGGCACATCGGCCTGCGGAATCGGAACACTGAACCGTGTCGCCGACACTACGTACTTTGTGTCTGGCGTCGCGAACGGCGAGGCATGACCGCCAGCTGCGTTCGGGATCTGCAGTATCTCTTCAGTCTCGAATTTCTTCAAATCGATACGCGCGATACGCGGCGTGTTGTTGGCGTTGATAAAGAGCCAGCGGCCGTCCGGGACTCCGTCGGTGAGCGACATCTCGGTGTGGTGCGAATCATCCCACGGGACCGCGCCGAACGTAGTGTTCAGCATCGGCTTTGACTCTTCGTTGTAGCCGTATCCTGTCTGCGGGAACTGCGAGAAGACGGGGATCTCCTTGAACAACCGGCCTGACGGGAGTCCGTACACCGTTACCTGACCGCTAAATCCGCCGGACAGGAAGGCGTAGTACTCGTCGTACGAGCCAGGCGCTACATAGGTGCGGGTCGCCGCATCTCCCGCGAGCAGACCGGCTGACGCATTGCTCTTGCCCGTTGGAGCGCAGCCGTACGCTAGCGCGCCAAGCACAACTGCGACGCCAACGCTCAATGAATACCGCTTGATTATCCGTGCCTGCATACACTGCCTCGCGAGTAGATCGATTGGCGCTGATAGGCGCGCCGGGCCGATGAGAAATTCGATGGCTAGATCCCTTGGTTGAACGTATGGCCGCGGGCGTTGCCATACAGTCGGGCATCCCCGGATTCTGTGTCAGGCAACGCGCTGTGGCATCTCAGGGAAACACTGACACCGATCGTGTATCGGGCGGCCTAACTTGAATCAGACCATCACCGCTCGAGTACCGGCTTGTTTCTTTGCGCTGCCCCGCGAGCGTTGTATAGTTCATCATCACGACAGGAGTCCCAAGTGCAATCAGGAACCGAGATCGTTCAGCCCGAATCGATCGTCAACGAGACGCTGCAGCTATATCCGGCGACCACAGCCGTGTTCAATCAGTTCGGAATCGACGCCTGTTGTGGCGGCGCGGCTTCGATCAGCGAGGCAGCGACGCGAGACGGCGCCAACCCGGCGGAGTTGCTTGCCGCCCTGAACGGCGCGATCGGCGCGACGCCGAGTAACGCGAGTAACGCGAGTAACGCGAGTAACGCGGCATGATGCAAGTTTATGATGCACTTACGGTTGCAGATCACGCGGTTTCAGGGAAACCCGATCGGCCTGCGACCGCAATCCTTAGCGACTCGACTGATGCGCGACTGATCGTTTTCCGAATCGATGCTGGTCAGACGGTGCCGCTACACAGCAGCACCTCGACGGTAATTCTTTCAGTTGTCCGGGGGGCAGGGATTATTTCCGGTCCTGTTGATGGAGTCGTCACAGAACGTGAGGTCACTGTGGGAAACATCGTCACTTACGAGCCAGGTGAATTGCACGGCATGCGGGCGGCGACTGGAACGTTAGTGGTCGTTGCGACCATCGCGCCACGTCCCGGCACGGCGCGCGGCGTCCAGCCCAGCTAGAAGCAATCAGCTCTGGATGTACACTCTTGTCCGTCGCTATCTCAAAACGGCTGTCGCCTTCCTTGCGATCGGGCTCGCGATCGGCGGGTGGCTGATCGCTCGGCGCGAGCTTGCCGGCGCCGCCCCGGATCCGTATCTCGTCAGCGCCCACACCCATGCACTGTTTGTGGGTTTCGTCATGATGATGATCATGGGTGTAGCGTTGTGGCTTTTCCCGCGACCGGACAAGACCGACGCGCAATATGATCCGCGCCTTGCAGCGACCGCGTACTGGATTCTCACCGTCGGCACGGCAGCACGCGTTGGCGGTGAGGTAATGAGATCGAGCCTGTTTGGCTTGAATATGTCGTTCATGTGGCTTCGCTTGTCGATCGTTGCCGCTGGTTTTCTCCAGGCAATTGGGATCGGCGTGTTCTTCTTTACGATGTGGACGCGAATCCGTCCGGTCGGGAGTCAGGCGCGCGAAGCCAGGGGAGAAAGATTCTGACGAGTATTCCGTTCAGTTCAGGGCCGACGCGGTCGATGTAACACGCTATTCGTCAACGACAAGCGTTCCGATTGCACCTTTCTGCCCGTGACCAAAGCTGTGATTGACGAAGACAAACTCACCCGGTACGTCGGCAACCAACTCGAAGATCATTCCGCCGCCGGCAGTAACGCTGAACGTCTGCACGCCGTGTATGGCATTCCCCGGCGGCGATCCAAGGTAAACCGTATCAAATTGCTCGCCCACCACATGGAACCCACATGATTGTGTTGGACCCGCAACCACTACGTAGAAACGAACTCGATCACCGCGTTTTACATGTATCGGAGCATTGGAGTACTGCGAGGGCCGACCGTTGAATGCCGTGAGATCAGGCTCGGATGACAGCATCCTGTTGTAGTCAAACGCGGCGACACCGTTCTTAGCCTCATTCAGGTAGAACTCGCTTTGTACGAGCACAAATTCCTTGGCGGGCGCAAGTGGTGTGGGTGGATCGACGATGATCGCGCCGAACATCCCTGATCCCAGATGCATGAGCACGGGTGACGTGCCACAGTGATACAGAAATGCGCCAGCGTATTTGGGACTGAACGTATACGAGACCGACCCACCAGGCGCTACGGAGCGGAAGGCCGTTTTGGGATTGATCTGTGCTGCATGAAAATCCATCGAGTGTGGTAGCGTTCCATGATTGGTGAGCGTGAATTCCACGGTATCACCCTGGCGCACATGTACGATCGGACCCGGTATGTCACCATCGAATGTCCATGCGGCGACTACGGTATCAGGAAGTATGCGAACCGGTACCTCGCGCACCGTCATGTGGATTTGCTTGACTCTGCCCGGTGACAGCGGCGGTAGTACCGGATCGTATCGGTGGAATGGCAGCTTGGCCGCGCCTTCCGCGCTGCCTGGCGTCTCGGATGACGGATGTTTTCCGTGCTTCAGCGCAGAGTCCAGCCGACTATCCGGGTTCGGTAGATGGGGATGCGTCGCTCCTGTTGCTGACGACTGTCCAGCGGCTCCTCCCGCCATTGGCTCCGGCTTGGCACAAGCTTCGAAGGCTGCACCAATTCCTGGAATGGCGATTCCGAGCGCCGTTGCGCGGGAGAGAAAAGCACGCCGGCTCGTTGGCCTCGACATGAGGTCAGAAGGGAGCGGAGCTGATGGACGATTGTCTGGCATGATGATTGACTCTTTGGTAGAGGACGATGCCCACCCCCGCAAACAACGAGCCTTCCCCAATGATGCCCAGCCTCGGACCAGATGAAGCTCGGCTCATGGACGCCTATTGGCGGGCAGCGAACCGGTTGATCCGGAAGCACGACATTAACGCGACGGTGCTGTTATCCCAATCCTGCACCTCAACGGCTACAAGATCGCCGGCCCGACTGTCGATCGAGACGCGCTAATCGTCGCTGCGCGACGGAACCACGAGCGTTGACCACCGCGCGCTGCGTGCGAGCCCCATTGACACGCTGCCCGCGAAGAGCCGGCTGAGAGGCGAATGGTAGTCGCTGCCGACGGCAAGGAGATCCGCACCCACACGCTGCGCGCAACCTTCGATCGATAGCTGAATATCGCCGCTCACAACTCGAAGATGAGATCACCGTCTCCATAACCGGCATGTTGCTCCTCGATTGTTCTATGCAGTGAATGCGGACCTATGGAGGATACAACTTCGGCGGTGTGCCGTCTGCCAGTATTTCCCTGAATTCGTGTAGGGGATTTGGTAGTTGAGAATCAGTGCTACCCCTACCGCAGTTCAGGGTAGCTCCGACAGAAATGGCGCACCGTAAACGATAGTCTTCTTCCGTACACATGAAGCAACTCATACACAAGGAAGGGATGAACCATGAAAAGACTAATTGCAACAGTGGGCGTGACCGCTGCACTGTTTGCCACAACACTCAGCGCACAAAGTCCGAACGCCGTGCGTCTTCAGCTTGCTCCCGGTTCTCAACTCAGCTTCCAAGGAACGTCCACTCTGCACGGGTTCACTTGCACTACCAAGACCATGCAGGCGTATGTCGACGTAGATCCCGCTTATCAGACGGCCAACTTGAGCACTCTGGCTCATCCCATTGTTGCCGTGCAGGTAGTGATTCCAGTAAAGAGCCTGTCATGCGGCGGCGAACTCGAGAACAACATGTTCAAGACGCTCAACGCAGCTCAATATCCGTACATCATCTTCAAGCTCTCGAGCTACGAGATAGTTAGCGGAAGCGCTTCCGCCACGAGTTTTGCGGCTGCTACACAGGGACGATTGACGATCGCTGGCAAGGAGAATCCCATCGCGCTGACGGTCAATGCCGCACGTAGTTCTGATGGTGTAGTCACCGCAACAGGCGAACAATCCATCAAGATGAGCGAATTCGGCATCAAGCCACCCACGTTCATGCTCGGAACTCTGCGCGTTGGAAATGAGCTGAAGGTGCGCTTTACCCTCAAGGCAACATCCGCCGCTGTAGCAACGGCAACCGCAGAGCTCGATGCTCGTCTGGCGACCGCGGCAGCACAGCACTAGCACCCAAACGATCCTGACTCACCATCCAACTCCGACACGGAGAGATATATGAAGGTTTCTACCATTCGTCACCTGACAGTTGTGCTGGCAATGATCACCGCAGCGCCGCTCTCGGCGCAGAATGCGGCCGCCGTCATGCAGACCGGCACCTCCTCCAGCTCGGCGACGAGCACTGTTACCAAGCTTGCTCAACCAGCGGAGACCACATCCACCGCACTGTATCCGCTTATCGAGATCCAGCATCTGAGACCGCGTGATCAGCGCGGCATCAACGTTTTCGAACCGCCCAAGGATGACACGGTTCCCTTCACGAATTTCAAGATCGGCCTCGGCGCTGCGTTCACTCAGCAGTTTCAGGGACTCGAGCACAGCAATACCGCGACGCCCAACGTAGTGGGCGGCGTAAATGCGAATCAGCTGATCCAGATCGGGCACGGCTTCAATAATGCAGTGGCCAATCTGTATCTCAATGCGCAGCTGGCAAAGGGGCTGCGTGTCGAGGTTACGACCTACCTCTCGTCTCGGCATCACCAGGATACCTGGGTAAAGGATGGCTATCTCCTGGTGGACGCATCACCGATCGACATCGATGCTCTGAACAGCATCATGAAGTATCTGACACTCAAGGTCGGCCACTTTGAGGTGGATTATGGCGACGCTCACTATCGTCGCACTGACAACGGCCTTGCGATGTACAACCCGTTCATCGGGAACTACATCATGGATGCCTTCACCACCGAGATCGGCGGAGAAGCTTACGTTCGTGCCAATGGATTTCTCGCGATGGCCGGCGTGACGGGTGGAGAGGTTCACGGCCAGGTTACCGCGCCACAAAAGCGCGCGCCGACTTTCCTGGGAAAACTCGGCTATGACAAGCAGGTCAATAGCGACCTGCGCGTGAGACTGACAGGATCGGTGTACGGTACGCAACGTTCGGCCAACAACACTCTCTACAGTGGCGACCGTGCGGGATCGCGCTACTACGATGTGATGGAGAACACGGCATCCACCGAAGATGCAAATGCATGGTCTGGTTCTATTCAGCCCAAGCTGAGCAGCAAGATCACTGCAATCGTGTTCAACCCATTCGTGAAGTATCAGGGTTTCGAGTTCTTCGGCAACGCCGAACAGGCCAAGGGCCGCAGTGCAGCCGAGACCACCGATCGCACATGGCATCAGTACGTCGCCGAGGGATTGTACCGCTTTCTGGATGACAAGCTGTACGTTGGCGGCCGGTACAACCAGGTGAAGGGCAGCTTCCTGGGAATGCCGAACGATGTGAGCGTTGATCGCACTCAGGCCGGTGGTGGCTGGTTCGTGACGCCTACCGTGCTGCTCAAGGGCGAATACATGGTGCAGAACTACAACGACTTCCCGCTAACCGATATCCGCAGCGGCGGAAAGATCAAGGGATTCATGGTCGAAGGCACCGTCTCATTCTAGTCGTGTGGAATTGGCAGCACACGATACCAATAGCAAAACCACTTCTCGAGATGCCGCGTCACTGTTTGTGCGCGGCATCTCGCGCGTTCGCTTCGCAACTTGCTGGGAAATAACATGTCTCAATCACGACCGCCGAGGCGCATCGGCTATGTGCCCAACTTCAGCAACTTGTGGAACTTCGGTGCACTCGCGGCGACGCTGGCGCTACCAGCAGTTGCTGCTGTCGCACAGACACAGGCACAGACACAGTTGCCGTTCTCGCCGGGTGAGCGAATCACGTACCGCGTTCAGGTCAATAGCTTTCGCAACATTGGCCACGCCACAATGTCGGTGCAAGGGCCCGTGGATGTGCGCGGGACACCGACTTACCTGTTGCGTTCGCAGACGACTGCTGGAATTGGTCCACTGAAAGGCTCCGAGCTCACGGAATCCTGGCTGGATCCGCTAGCGATGCGCTCGCTCCGGTTCCATGAAAGGGAAAGACGCCTGTTTTTCACACGACACCTCCAAATCGAGATCTATCCCGATGAGCGGCGTTGGACCAGCGCCGATGGAGAGTCTGGCAAGACTATCTCAGCCGCGCCCCTGGATGAGCTATCGTTCATCTACTATCTCCGGTCACTTACGCTGGGACCGGATAGTGCGTACCAGTTCAATCGTCACTTTGATGTGGCGCGAAATCCAATAACGGTTCGCGTGATGCGTGGCGACACGATGACAACCACCGCTGGCGTCTTCCCCACGCTGATTATGGAGATGCATGTGCGAGACCCGCGCAGGTATCGCGGTGATGGAGTTATTCGAGTGTACCTGAGTGATGATAAGTGCCGGATTCCTGTCCGCGTGGAGAGCACGGTTCCGGGCACCGGGTCCGTCATCCTGACAATCGAATCTTACGCCGGGGCGGTGCCAGCATGCGGCTATCACAACCTGTGACACCCGTCACGCCCCACATGCAGTCTGATAGCGATCGTTCCGCGGAGAATCACCGCCTTCAGGGAGCTCCACACCAATGTCGGCCATGTGCTACACTGTCGTCACGATCCACGTACTCGCCGCGCTCTTCCTGGCTCGGCGGCATGTTCTTTCTGGCGGTGATCGGCGCACCACTCCTTCGCTCGATAGAGCCGCCCGCACTGCGGCAGCGAATCTTTCGAGAGATGGGCCTCCGATTCCGCACCGCTGGCTGGATCGCCATCAGTATACTATTGATTACTGGTGTACTGAATCTCTATTTTCCAGGCTGGCTCCAGTGGAACCTTGCGCGCGCCAATTCCGTGCTCGGCATCGTGATCGTGATTGCTGCAGTGCGCCTCGCACGGGGTGGGTGATGGTGCGGATTCGCGAGCCAATCAATGCATTGACACACCTTCTCGGAGCCGCGCTGGCCGCAATTGGACTGGTCGTGCTGCTCGTGAATGGCGCGGCCAATGACAGTGCGCGACAGGTAGTTGCATTCGCGATATTCGGAGCCAGCCTCATACTCCTGTATGCAACTAGCGGTATCTATCACTCGCTCAATCTTTCCGAGCCGATCCCGCGCCCGGTGTCTTTGGTTTTCATGAGATCTGGCACCTGTTCGTCATGGCGGGAAGTTTTAGTCACTACTGGGCTGTGCTGGCGTACGTGTCCCACACCGTACGAGGGTAATCATGGCTGACTCGCCTTCGGCGCAAGCCAATCAGGCGCTGAACGCATGGTTCCTGGGACCGCGCGCCGAGAATGCGGATCTCCTCGAGCGACTCATCACGGAGGCGTTGCGCGACCACGTGTTCTGGCGCAGGAACTACCATCCAGAGGATGGCATTGCCATTCGGGAGACCGACAAGCGCAAGCCTGGCTATGAGGAGACCGTCGCCACGCTCACACAGGAGTTGATGGGCCTACTCGCGGAGCTCAAGCGCGGCGTTCCGTTCTTCAGTGGGCGATATAAAGCCCACATGCTTTCGGAGCAGACGATCGCCGCACAGGTCGGCTTCTTCGCGACAATGCTTTACAATCCCAACAACGTTTCGATCGAAGCATCGCCTGTGACATCGCGCCTTGAACTGGAGGTTGCAGCCCAGCTTGCACGCATGATTGGGTATGATCCAGCGACGTCGTGGGGACACCTCACTTCCGGTGGAACAGTCGCAAACTTTGAGGCGCTCTGGATCGCGCGTAATGTGTTCTACCTTCCTCTCGCCGCAGCAGGTGCAGCGCGCGATTTGCAAATCGCGTTGCCAGTAACGCTCGCTGATGGCACGATCGCTCCGCTGGAGTCGCTGTCGCTACAACAGCTCCTCAATATTCGCACCGGCGAGGCTCTGGAGCTGTGGCGCGCACTCTGGATCTCTGGATCATATGAGCGCGTTACCCAGGCCCTCGCTGACCATTCGCTCTCGACGGTCGGTTACCAGGATTACGGACGCCGTCTCGCCCTCGACTATGGCGATCCGCTCCCGGCCAGCGTTGTGCTCGTTGCCGCAACAGCGCACTACTCGTGGGAGAAAATCATTCGCGCGCTCGGGATTGGATCCAACCAGATCGTGCACGTCCCGGTGGACACGCACTTCCGGCTCGATACGCGCGCACTCTGGGAGCAGGTCTGTGCTCTCACCAGGCGACGAGTGCCAATCATGGCGTGCGTCACAGTCTGCGGAACGACCGAGGAGTCTGCGGTTGACCAGTTGGATGAAGTGCTGGCGGTTCGCTCTCGTGCAGAATCCGAGCTCGGTGTCACCTTTCATGTGCATTCGGACGCCTGCTATGGCGGCTATGCGGCGTCAGTAACATGGAAAGCGAACGGCGAACGGCGTACCGCAGCGGAGATCCGGGAATCCGTGGGTTGCGACTGGNNCAAGCTCGGCTACACTCCGTATCCGGCTGGCGCCTTTCTTTTGAAAGAGCGTCGCGCCCGAGAGCTTGTCGCCATCGATCCGCCATATCTCGCTCCAACCACAGGCTTTGACTCAGCGCAGGATCTCTACCTCGGCCGGTTCATCTTCGAAGGATCCAAGCCAGGTGCTGCTGCCGCTGCGGTGTGGCTCAGTCACAAAGTTCTTCCCCTGGACGAACGCGGCTACGGCCGGCTGATCGAGCGAACTGTCGCGGGTGCGTACCTGTTACATGACGCACTGCGCACCGCTGATCTGGCGCCGTTCCGCATAGTGCTGCTGCCAATGCCGGACATCAACATCGTTTGCTACCTGGTTCATCACTCGTCGTTGGACACGCTGGAAGCGGTGAATGCCTTCAATGAACGCATCTACGCGGGCATGAGTATGGAGCGCCCGGGAGCAACGCCGGAGTACATCATCTCGCGGACGCGCTTTCAGACACCGATGTACGACGGTGCCATCGAGCCAACTCTGCGGGAGCTCGGCGTATGCAGCGAGGAAGATTGGAAACACTCAGGCTCCGATGGGCTTGTCGTGCTTCGCTCGACCGTGATGGATCCGCACATGGGTGCACCATTTCCTGCGCCGGATCACATTACGGGGTTCATCGCGGCGCTGCGCCATGCATGCAGCGCGGCATCTCCGTGAACGCCGGTCTTGCGTAAACTATTCTGAATCGCGAGGTTCAGTGCGACGTCGCACTGAATTTGGATCCGTGTCGTAAGGATCAACGAGCGCGTCGTCATCGATGCCGGTTGTCACGGCACTTATCTGCGTTACCTCAGCCATGCGGCGAATGAACAGGAAGGCTGCGAGCGTCGCGAGCGGAATGAGCACCGCCCATCGGCGACAACGGCCGAGAGCAAATCGCCTAGGAATTGTTCCCGGCTGTATGTCTTGAGTGTTGTGACGAGTTTGGGAACTAGCATCGTACCACGCTTCGGGGCACTACTAATGCTGCGAGCCGTGTGCCGCTCGACCCGTAACCTCATCCAGGTGAATGCGAAACACCGAATTGCGGAAGGCAGTGGGATCGTTCGCGGTGAGCGTTTCCGGAATTAGCGCCCGCAACAGCTCGACGCCGTGAGTGAAGGCCGGATCCTGGTGCATGCCAGTATCTGCGCCAACCAGGTAGAACGCCCCTTTCACGACGACACTGCACCACTCGAACATGTCCTTCACCTCGTCCACTTCGAAGGCTACCCACCGATGGTGGGCGATGGTCGATAGCTTCGTGCCGTGACTGGTGCGTCCGTAAATCCAGCCGGAGTCAAACACGTAGCTGATCGGTTCGATGTCCACCCGATCATGCAGCGAGAAAGCAATCCGTCCAACGTTATTTCTGGCGAGGATCTGCTCGATTTCCTCGCGACCTAGTTCTCGGAACAACGGAGTCGCTTCGTTGGGCTTATCTGAAAACCGCTCTGAATTGGATGGCGTCATCGTTGCCTCAAAAAAACTGTCGATGTGATTGCATATCCGCGTGGTGCGGCGACCGAGCATCAATTCGAATCACGCCTCGCCCCCCTCGTGCGGGAGCAGAATCGAGAATCGGCTCCCCGCTCCGTACTTACTGCTAACGTGGACATGTCCGCCATGTGCTTCGATGATTCCCTTCGCGATCGCGAGCCCCAGGCCCGCTCCAGCAGCGGAACCGCGACTATGCCAGTAACGGTCGAAGATGTGCGGGAGATCCTGCTCCGAAATACCACGCCCAGTATCATCGATCGCGATCTCCACGTTGTCGCCGCGCGTGCGTGTGGCGACTGTGACCTTGCCGCCAGGCGGCGTGAACTTCACGGCGTTGCCAATGATATTTGCCGCAGCTTGCACCAACCTTTCAGCGTCCGCATGCACCGGCGGAGCTGACACATCTACGTCCAGCGTCAGCTCGACACCACGATCCGCGGCGTGTCCCGCAAACAGTTCAGTGGCGCGAGTCACTATTGGACTCACATCCTCGGTGACACATACGAGAGAGAGCACGCCGGCTTCTATCGCGGACACGTCCAGCAGATCCTGAATCATGCGAGACATCCACGTCGTGGAATCGTGAATGGTCCTCGCTAACTCACGTCTCGCGGTGGCGTCCGCTGGTGGTGTGTCGACGAGCACTCGCGAGCACATCGCGATCGCGCTCAACGGATTCCTGAGATCATGCGATACCACGCCGAGCACTTCGTCTCGGGCGCGCGTAGCTTGCTGGGCATCGTGGTATAGCCGTGCATTGTCGAGCGCCAGCGCCGCGCGCGCCGCAAAATTTTCCGCAACTATGAGATCACTCGAATCGTAAGCAGCCGTCGTGTCCATTCTCACCAGAGTCAACGCTCCTACCGGCTGACCACGCGCCACGAGTGGCACCACATGAGTCGCGGCGGTGACATCGGATGAGCTCACCGCGAAATCTGTACGCCCGTGAGTCAGGCGACGCATCCTTCCCAATTCGTCCAGCACGTCAAGGATGCAGCCGTCCGCTAGTGCGGGCACGGGCAGACAGACCACGGACTCAAGCGTAGCATCATAGTCCAGTGATCCACTCAGCGCGGCGCTTACGTCCACGAGAAAACGCTGCTGCTGATCCATTCGCTTGCGATCCGTAACGTCACGCACGAGTGCCGTGTACAGCCGCCGCCCGTCAGGAGCATCGAGCTTCAGAATCGACGCTTCGGCCGGAAATTCGGTGCCGTCTTTTCTGAGTCCAAACACTTCGCGCCTGTGGCCCATGAGCCGCGCGGTCTCGGCAGACTGTCCAAAAGCCGCGACATAGTCGCCGTGGCTGGCGCGAAATTGCGCCGGTAGGAGCCGGCCAAGATTGCTGCCCAACACTTCGGACTTGGCGTACCCGAATATCTGCTCGGCACCATGATTGAAGTGCACTATTTCCTGCGCCTCGTTGACCGTGACAATCGCATCTGCCGCAACCTCGAGGATCTTTTCGTACATCCCGGCCGAGGGTGGACGCGAGATCGATTCAGATTCTGCCGCCGCAAGCTTGGATCCATTATCTGGGATGTCTGTCCTCATACCTCTAAAGCTACAAGGACATTTGCCAATGACTACCGGTGCCGCCTAGGCGCTTACGATCAGGGCAGTTACCATCCCGAACATTCCATGCTCCGATTCCGCGTGGGGGAGGATATGGCAGTGGAATGCCCAGGTTCCCGGATTGTTGCATTTGACGAGGACATCCCAGCGCTCGCCGGGCGCAACATTGAGCGTGTCGCATTTCCATGGCTGCGGCTGATCCCACCCATCCTTCGCTATAACCGTCATGTGCATCCCATGCAGGTGCATTGGGTGGATCATCATCCCCTCGTTCATGAAGCGGATGCGAACCGTCTGGCCCAGCTTGGCGACAATGGGCTCTGTCGCTGGGAATCCCTTTCCATTGATCGTGAAGCCATTCAGCCCATCGTTCAGAATGAAATTGTGATCGACGTCTGCGTGCGGCTCGGTCGATTTATCGCGCGGCTCGACGATGAACGCTCCCAACAACCCAAGACTTACCTGCTTGGTTGAGTTGTGATGCGAGTGATACATATGGGAACCATGATTCGGAGGACTGAACTCGTACGTATATGTCTGCCCCGGCTTGATTGGCGGCTGCGTTATAAATGGAACGCCATCCTGCGAGTTGGGAAGCTCGACGCCGTGGAAGTGGATCGATGTGGATTCCGGCAGCTCATTCTTGATGTTGATGCGCACGCGATCTCCCTGGCGCACTCGGATGTGAGGCCCCGGAACCATCCCATTGTAGCACCACGCTTCGCAGCTTTTGCCCGGCTCCGTTTCCCACTGAATCCGCTGTGCGACAAGGTCGAATACCTTGACCCCGCCTTCGATCCGCGGCGCAAGGAGCTGGTTGCCTCTTCCCTTGCTCTTTGCCGGAAACGCCTTGATACCTGCCTCGTGCATCTTGTCCATGGCGTCGGCCGCCGCGATTGAGCTGGCGCTCACGTCTGCCGTTCCAAATGCAGCGGGCGGCACGACCGGTGCAACCTTCGCCACCGCGGACTTGACCGGCTTCTCGATGGCACCAGCCGGCTTACACGCGCCAACCATGGTGCCAGCAAACGCGGCGAACGCTCCGTTTCGGAGGAATGAGCGCCGCGACTCGCGCCGCGAAATCACTGAGCTGACTGCGTTCTCGATACTGTTCCCAATGTTCTTCTCAACGCTGCCGTCGAGAGAGTCCATGTCCTTACCGGGTTCGT
This sequence comes from Gemmatimonadota bacterium, assembly GCA_003136975.1. Taxonomy (GTDB): domain Bacteria; phylum Gemmatimonadota; class Gemmatimonadetes; order Gemmatimonadales; family Gemmatimonadaceae; genus Fen-1247. Next base: position 13,929 of record PLEG01000198.1, read on the forward strand.
TCACGCTTTCCATTCCGTATTGTAGATGCCTTACCCGGAACATAGGCTTTGGAGCCGACCCGTTCAGTCGGGGGAAACTGGAAAGTCACTAGGGGAAATCCCTACAGCGGCCCGCTAAGTGCACGCATCGTGGCGGCGGCTTGACGCGTACGGCAGCGTGGCCCATTGTACAGCCTGCCATAGTCGCAGCCATCGCGCCGGACAACCAGCCCGTTTCTAACAACAACAGCTGCTCAATGCGAGTCCTCGATATATCGCGCGACCGGGCGACGCTCATCGTTCTCATGCTGATCGCGGGAGCGGTGTACGCGCTGCTGCCGTTCTCGGTCGGGATCCTCTCGGCGTTCGTACTCTGCGTGCTGACCGCGCCGCTCTACGACAGACTCAAGCGACGCATACCAGGCGGACTCGCTACAACGATCATCATCCTGTTGATGCTCGGTCTCGTCGTTCTTCCTTTGACATGGCTGGGCCTGGAGTTGACCGGGCAGGCACAGGAAGTATTTCACAATGCGCAGACCAGTCCGGAACTGGCCGCGTACGCACGTGTCAAGATCGCCGGCGTTGATCTCGGCACTCGCATTGGAGAAGGAAGCGGGGCGTTGATTGCCTGGAGCTCAGGCAAAGCACTTGATCTCGCGAGCGGACTCGCTGGCGGGCTGTTGCAATTCGCGATCGCGTGCCTCTGCCTCGCCTTCCTTTTACCGTCGCGGAAAGATTTCTGGCTCCGCGTCAAGCCCCTCATTCCGTTCAGCGCCAATCACAGCGACGAGCTGCTCACACACTTCAAGGGAGTCACGCTTGCAACGGTGATTGGAATGTCGTTGGTCGCGGGACTTCAGGGAGCAATCATCGGTGCGTTGTTTTATTTCGTCGGTCTCCCCAACGCGCTCTTCTGGGGCGTCGCCGCGGCAATCACGTCGGTGATTCCAGTCATCGGCAGTACGGCGGTGTGGCTACCGGCAACGCTGTTCCTCTTCTTCAGGCATCAGCCGATCGCCGCCATAGTCATGGCAGTCGGGTCTGGTGGTGTCGCCGGCAACATCACGAGCTTTGTAAGCCCGCTCGTATTCAAGCGCTATGCACAATTGCACCCGCTCATCACACTGCTCGGCGTTCTCTGCGGATTGCACTTGTTTGGTCTGCTCGGATTGATTCTTGGGCCACTTCTCCTGTCGTATTCAATCCGCGTTAGCCAGATGTACGCCCAGGAGTACGCGATACCTACGGCGTGAGCCCGTTGTGATCGGTTGCGAGACCCACCAGCTCGAGCAGCTTGAGCGCGTTGCTCGAGGTCGCCTTGCCCGGACGCAACTGATAATCGAAATGCATTGACGGTCTACCGTCGGGCGTTCGCGCAAAATCTTCCCGAAAGTGCACGTGTTGCGCCGCACGCACCAGCACATCGTTGTCGGCGAGTTGCAGATCGTGCGTCGTTACCGCACCAATCGCTCCCACCGCGATAAGATGTGCCAGCACATGCCGTGCGGCAATCGCACGCTCGGCGGAATTCGTTCCGTGCAGAATCTCATCCAGTAGATACAACAGCGTTGGACCGGATGCTCGGTGCGTTGCATCCGCCGCATCCACGATCAGCTTGAGCCGTTCGAGCTCCGCCATGAAGTACGACACGCCGCGCTCGAGCGAATCCTGTACACGCATGCTCGTGTAGAGACTAACGGGAGCGCAGCGCATCTTCAACGCGCACACAACAGAGCCCGCTTGCGCCAGAACCACGTTCAGGCCAATCGCGCGCAGTAGTGTGCTCTTCCCTGCCATGTTCGAACCGGTGACGAACAAAAGCGTGCCTGGCGGGCCAAGCACTACATCGTTCGCTACCCGGCCACTCGCTGCCAGCAACGGATGGCCGAGCGCCGTTGCTTCAAGCTTCGCGGGTTTTTCAGTTCCGATATTCGGGAAAACCCAATCGGGGTTGTCGTGTGCAAGCGTGGCAAGCGCGGCAAGGCTTTCAACGGCGCCGAGTGCTTCCATCCAGGGAGCGATATGAGCTCCCGCGGTGCGCTTCCAGACATTCAGAAGATGAACTACATGAAAATCCCACAGCGTGAGCGCCTGCACAAAAAAATGAAGCATTGGCGAAAGTCGAACATCGGCGCAGTCGGCAAGAGTCTCGAGCGATCGCATCTGCCGTGCAGCGCCAGCATCGTCACCGCCAAGTTGGCGATGGGTTTGCTGTAGTAGAGCGGAGTCGAAATGACTATCGGATATGGTCTGTGCAACGCCCGCATATCCCCTCAGCACGTTGCGCTGGCCCTGCACCTGCGCAAGCGCGAGCTTCAGTGCACGTCTGAATCGCATCGTCAGCAGCGCGCCCAGTGCCAGCGGCATCAGCCAGTATGCATGAGTGACCAGCCCAAGTGCACGCGCAATCGCGAGAATCGCCGCAGTCACCGGCAGCGCCATCGCCAGTCTGTTAATCCACCGGCCATCCTCGAGCCGGTCATGTTGTTCGGCCCAGTTCTGAAGCGCTTGCAACCGTTCAGCGTCAATGTTGATTCGCCTGGTGTGCAGAACCAGTTCGTCCCTCCAATCAGCCTTGTCTTTCAGCTCAGCAACTGCCTGCTGACGCAACGTCAATTCGGCCGGAGCAGATGCCGCCAGCAACCATGACGCCATCGTGGTTCTGCCCGGTGCCACGCTTAGAGCAGGGAATAATTGAACGAGTGACGCTGAGCCGAACACATCGAGATCCTCGGCGTACGGATGCGACACAGGAACCGCATTCCAATGGCGATGTTCGAGCGCTGACCATTCCCTTCGCACGCGAAAAACCCCTTCCTCATTGATCGCGATGAGATCGGCGAGCCGAACCACGCGTGCGCGTGCTCTGGAGCTGAGCGCGACCAGAACAACGAACAGCACGATCGCAGCGATCAGCGCAAACGTTGGGAGCAGGCGCCTTTGATCCTTGCTGATCGCTGTCCACCAGACAGCGGCTCCGGCCAGGACGAAAACAGCGAGCCTGGAGTTGGCAAAGCCTCTCCACCGCCGTGCGGCCGTCGCGTGCAATGCGCGGATGTCCCGTACGCGTCCACTATAGAACTCCACAATGTCGTCTTCGGCTGTCACTTGGCAACTCTTGGGATATGGGCGCGGACGCAGAACTGGAGCGGGCGATACTGGCCGCTTGCAGGATAATCCCCAGACGTCGTCCGACGCCATATCAGTGTCCGAACGATCGTTCTACCATTGCACTTCGGACGCCGCCGCGCACGTGACGGCCCCGCCGCGTTGGACGGGTTACATTAGCGGGGAATCACCTTTCGGACTCGCCAATGCTTCGCCGGATCACGCACGCACTCGCCTACCGGATTCGGCATCGCCCGTTCCGCGCGGCGCTACTCGCGGCTTCGTTCACGCTGGGCGCGTTCGCCAGTGCTTCCTGCAATGGCGCTGGGCAGACTCCCGCAACGAGTCGCTCATATCAGCCAGTCCAGCAACAGATACAACAACGTGCACAACAACTGGCGCATCCAGGCGGTGCAGCGTCTGCATCTGCGCCGATTTCGGAAATTCGCGCCAATATTGGTTTCCGGTCGCGCAACCAGTTCGACGAGCACTTCGTCAAGCATGGCGCCGAGTTCGGACAGATCACGAAGCAGGAATATCTGCGCCAGGCTCAGACACTGCGAGACGATCTGGCCCAATCCGGGATTACCTGACAATCGCACATGGCACACCGACATAATCAGGCAATGGCCAGACTCAACCGCATCACGTGGCTCCTCATTGCGGCTGCTGATTGCATCGCAGCGTGGCCGTCCGTTCTTGCCGCACAGTCATCGTTTGACACGTCAGCACCACGTGTACGGTCGTGTCTGGACACGGTATCGATGACTGACGCACGCCCGAAGATCGCCTACATCTATGCGATCGTCCCCGATTCAGCCAATCCGCGCCTGACGCAGATGGCCGACGAGTTTACACAATCCGTCGCGCAGTATTTACGCGTCTTGCTCAAAGCCCACGACGACACGTTGCCAGCGGGCGAACCGTTGATCGGATGGCGCGGTGTCAAGCAACAAGGTGTGCTGGCCGTGTCGGCGTCCCGTCAGGCGAGCCCAGTGTTCAATTTGTTGTCCAGCACCCAGAACGACTCGATTGCCGACACGTTGCTCCTCAGAGCCGCGCGCTCGGCGCAAGATCAGGGAGACGGTATCTTCTGGTCCAGTGACGAAACCAGCGACTCGCTTGCGTTCAGCATTGGCTTCGCGCTATCGCCGCAAGGCAAGATCGAGCTCGGCGGCAGCTATCGCAGCGCCTTCCCCGTGTTTTCGGTGCTGTCGCCTCCAGAAACGCCCGCGCTCTTCATCGGGACGTCGCATCCGGTTTACCCGCTTACGACACTGCAATTGGGCGCGACAGGGGTCGTGATAGTTCAATTCAAGGTGGATACCGCCGGCCATGTGCTTCCCGAGACTGTCAGGGAACAATGGCCTTCGTCGACGCCCAGGCCAACTGGGGATCTGCTCATCGCGTACACTGCCTTTCTCCAGTCGGTTATGACCTGGCTACCGACCGCGGCGTTCAAGCCGGCTCGCATAGGAAGCTGTCCCGTCAATCAACTTGTCGAGCAGCCATTCACCTTCGATTTTCGCTGAACGGCTCCGCGCATGAATTCACTCGTCACGCTCGCGCAGTCACTCAGCATTGCCTACGCCTCGGGAATCAGTCTCTACGCGACAGTCACTCTCGTCGGCATCGGTGAACGTTACGGATGGATCGGTCCGCTCCCGGGACTTCTCTCGGTGCTCGGCAACCCGATCATCATCGGTATCGCGGCATTCCTCACACTCGTGGAGTTTCTCGCGACGCTGATTCCAGGCGTCGCATCCGCGTGGGAAGTTGCGCACACGATGATCCGCACACCGGCCGCCGCCGCACTTGCCATCGCGACCGCGTGGCACGCAGATCCCATGATCATAGCGCTCGCAGGCTTGCTGGGTGGTGGTCTCGGGCTCACCACCAATCTCACCAAACTCGGCTTGCGCGTCGCGGTGGATGCGTCACCCGAACCCGTGAGCAACGGCATCGTCAACACCGCCGAGCTTGGCATTGTAGCCGCGATGTGCTATTCGATGTGGCAACACCCAATCGTCGCACTCGTCGCAGCGTTAACACTCCTTGCGCTGACAATGCTGCTCGTGCGCGCGGTGTGGCGCGCGATTCGCAATTTGCTCAGCGAACAGAAGCTTTCACGAAGCGCACCGTCACAACACCCCTAGCGAGATCACCAGATGACGAAAAAACGCCGCTCCGGACACGTGTCGCCTGCGATCGTCATTCTGCTTGCGTTCGTCGCCGGCCTCGCCGGCGGTACGGTCTTCCCGAGCGCAGCATCATACATCGCTCCGCTCGGCATCGTATGGGTGAAAGCCATCAGCGCTCTCGTCGTGCCGCTTGTCGTGGCGCTGATCATCACCGGGATATCCTCGCTGGCAGACACGCGTGCGGTCGGTCAGATCGGAGTTCGCCTACTCTTGGTCTTTCTCGCGCTGCTTGCCGCCGGAAGCGCAGTTGTCGCACTCGTCACGCCATCACTGCTCACGCTTCTTAACGTCACGCACGCTTCCGCCGGAGCGTTGGGCGGAACCATGCCACTCGGCGTCGATGCGACGCGCAGCGTGACGGGATTCTGGGGATGGATAGCGGCGCTCGTGCCCACCAATCCCGTTGCGGCCGCCGCGAACGGTGAGCTTCTTCCGCTCGTCGTATTCACGGTGGCGTTCGCGGTAGCGGCATCGCGCCTGGTACCAGCGTCGCGTGCACACATCGTCGGCTTCTTTCACGACGTGGCCGACGTGATGTTGATCCTCGTCAACTGGGTTCTGTGGATCGCCCCCGCTGGCGTCTTCGCACTTGCCTACGCGCTTGGCGCGCGCACCGGGCTCGGCAGCGCACGATTGCTCGTCGCTTTCGTCCTGCTCATCGCGTCGGCATGTATCGTCTTCCTGATCGCGCTGTACATCGTCGCGACCGTCGTTGGTGGCGTCCCACTGATGACATGGACACGCTCGATTCTGCGAGCGCAGGTGGTCGCTTTCAGCACACGCTCGTCACTCGCTGCGCTCCCCGCGATGATCGAGGCCGGCGACACCGGGCTAGCACTTCCACCGGCCGTGACCGGATTCGTGATGCCGCTCGCTGTCTCGACGTTCAAGCTCGGCGCCACCATCGGTGTCGTCACGGGAAGTCTGTTCCTTGCGCGGCTGTACGGCGTCACGGTAACACCCGCTCAACTAATGTCGATCGCCGTGTCCGCCGTGCTCCTGAGCTTCAGCATTCCGGGTATCCCCGGTGGCGTGATTCTCGTCATCGTTCCTGTACTCACGAGCATCGGCGTCCCCGCCGAAGGCGTCGGAATCCTGCTCGCGGTGGACACGATCCCCGACATGTTCCGAACACTCACGAACGTCACGGCTGACATGGTTGCGGCTGTGGTAGTGGCGCGGACAATGACGAACGCTATGTCGAAACCGGACTCGGTGGATACTTCAGTCGCGGTGACGGCCAACGCGAAATCAGCGTTGATACGATCGGCTTCCGGACGGCGGACCACCGATTCATTCGACATCGCATAGCCCAGCCTTCGCACGCGGAGTGTGTAGCTGCCACCACCTTTGGCGAAGACGATCACATACCGGCCATCGGTCCCAGTCCGGACAGACCGAACGAGGCCGGTAGCGCGCGAATTGGGGGCACAATTGCCGCCTGGCTATTGTCGGGCATCGTTGCGCGGTCTCTGCACAAAGCATAGTGTTGTTGTGTGCTTTTGATCACCGGTATCAGCCGAACAGATCATTCGTGCATCTCCGTCTCGTTTACGCACATCCATTGCGGCTGCGAATGAATCATGCGAAGCGGTTGGGGTGCATCGGGATCAGCGTTTTGACGCTCTTGCCGTTGTTGGTGCAAGGGCAATCGACCGTGCGTGACAGCGCGCGCGACAGTGTTAGTGGAAACGTGTGCGACAGCGTGTGTGACAGCGTGCGAACTGTGTACTCCCGCTCCTCCCCCACGCCCCGAACGATCGCCGATTCCAGCCCGCCCTGGGTCACGAAGCGCGACCTGGTGGGCGTCGGAATTTCCGTATTGGCCACGATTGCCGTTGCACCGCTCGACAAACGGGTCGCTGGTGAGCTTCAGGACCCCGGCTGGCAAAAGGATGAGCCGTTGCACAGTGCGAGTCAGTTACTGGCTTTCGCCGGAGGGCCGGGACCGTTTCTACTCGGCGCGGGATTCTTCGCGATAGGCCGAGTTACTGGGGCACCCTCACTTTCGGACGCTGGCACGCACATGACCGAAGCCGTCCTACTCGCCGCAGGGCTGACCGCGCTTGGAAAGGGAATCGCCGGCCGGGCGCTTCCTGGAGTGAAAACATCCGAAAACTTCGAGTGGGCTCGGGGATTCCACAAAGGGAACGGACCATTCGTGTCGTTCCCTTCGGGGCACACGGCTGCTGGCTTCGCGATGGCCTCCGCGCTCACCGAAGAAGCGGCAGCGTGGCATCCGGGCCTGGAGCACTACGTGGGGCCGGCCGCGTACGTCACCGCATCTGCGATCGGCCTCGCCCGCTTGTACCAGAATGTTCACTGGATGAGCGACTTGCCGCTGGCTGCAGCCATCGGCACGTGGAGCGGACTCGCGGTCGAAAGCCACGTACACCGGCACAGAAGCAGCCGGAGCAATGCGATTGGCCACATCATCGAATACACCACGGTTGGGCGCGCACCCAACGGCGGAACATCTATAGGACTGTCCCTGCCATTCGGCGCGCCGGACAGGTAAGCGCGTCGTCATTGCAGGCAGGCACGCGTGACGTTACTCTCGCGTCGGCACCAGCACCTAACTTGTTGGGAAGCTGATGGGCGCTGTTGCGGTGACAGTCTGAATCATCCCGTTGAGAACTTGCGCCGAGATGGTCAGAGTGCGGTTTCCAATTGCTGTGGCACCCCCCAGATCGAGCGGATGGAAAGTTAGACTGCCCGACTCCGAGAACGACCCGAGTCCACACGACGCCGACTTCGCGAATGGTGGCAGAATCGTCATGCAGGATTGTCCGGTAGCTGCGACGGCACTGGTGATGCTGCCACCGGAAGCCATCCACATTGCTCCACTTCGCTCGGCATAGAATGCGAGTGCAGGAAAAGCTGCGCCTCCCAGGAATGTCGAATCGATCGATGACAGGTCAGCGAAGCTTGCGGTACCTGTGTCGGCGAGCACGACTATCATCCTCTCCGGCGCCTGCGACACGGAGCTGGTTTGCCAGAAGATCAAAGACAAAGCGCCAGGCGGGCTGGTACAGCTGCCTGGACTGGCAAAATTATAGATCCCCAACAACTGCTCCAGACACGTACCAGCCGGATACGACAACCGTTGCGCCAACGCGAACATCTGGACCGCCGTGCCATCAACACTGACGATGATCTGATTCACCGGTGGTGCCTGCGCGCTCGTGATCTGCGGCAGCATGCCCAGAGTCACAACGGTACCAGACGACGCAGCCGATTGATCGAGCGTCGTCAGTCCCTTCGTCAGACTCTGCAGCGCATCGTGCGCGCTCAACGCAGTCGGAGCAGTCGGGCCTGCAGAGTCTCCGCCACACGCGACAATTAGAATCACTCCCGCGAGAGTCAGATTCCGGAAACAGCACTGCATTACCCTACTCTCGATGCGATCAGCAGAGGAAGTTTGAAACCTCATGCGAAGCCTCCGATTGTCGTGACAGCTGTAGGATATGATACATCTGTGGCCCTTAGCGCATAAATATTTCTATAATTAAGTCATTATTGCACAGATACGACCGTCAGGGAAGAATTAGCTGCTCCTAAGGCCCAAAAACGCCTGCTAATTCGGCTTCCAGCGTCGCCGCTATGGGAGCTAAAGCCCATGAGTCGTGGCGGGGAGAAAGGAGGATCGCGGGTGTACTTGTTTCTGGTGGCTGACGACGACGCCGGCGTGGTCAACTGTGAGGTGAAGGACGGGGTCACCGCTGATCGCGAGAAGCTGAGAGTTGGGCTCGAGGTCGCCGTGGCCTACAAGAAGGGCATGCCCGTTTTCGAGGAACCCCCAGTGACGCATAAGCCGCGTAAATCAAAAACTGAACTACAGACCGATCTCCGGCTCAATAAGCCGCCAGACGGTGATTTCATGCGGCTGCTTGCCGAAGCGGGCGACGAAGATGTTGTCACAGGCCCTGCGCTCGGTACGGCGGCTCGCGAGTACACGCCGGACGCGCTCGAAGGTGCAGTGATCGAAGGTGCAGTGATCGAAGGTGCAGTGATCGAAGGTGCAGTCGGCATCCTGCTCGCGCATGCGCGCCGCGAGTCCGGGCGTTCGCTCGCTGACATCGGCGCTGAAGCCGGCGTCACGCGCGCGCGCATTCAGCAGATCGAGCGAAGCGAGAACATCGAAATCGCAACGTTGGTTCGCATTGCCGCCGCCTGCGGCTACCAGGTCAGCATTAGCCTGCGACCCCTGAGCGCCGATAAACGCGGATTTGCTGCAGTGCTCGGCGGTATCGGCACATAGACCGCGCACGCGGCCGAAGGCATATCGGCCTGCCGCGACAGCCACTCCAGGTATTGTACAGCGCTTACGATGCGATTTATCCATGCGCTGTATGCACGGAATATGCGTCTGGCTCGGAATGTGCCCCCATATGCCTGACCCATTCGGATCATCCCCGGGCCGCGCACCATTCTTCCGCCGAATCCGAAATGAATCACGATTCGCACGCCGGCCACGCTGCACATGACGCGGTAGATGGTACGCACGATAAGCACGCCGGACACAGCGTAGCAATGTTCCGCGACAAATTCTGGACGTCGCTCCTGCTTACGCTCCCGACGCTCATCTGGGGACACATGCTCCAGACCGCGCTTGGCTACACCGCTCCTAGCTTCCCGGGCGCTCGGTGGATTCCGGCCGTGTTCGGCACGGCCGTGTTCATTTACGGCGGTCGCCCGTTCCTGGAAGGCGCCCTTCGCGAGATTCGCGACCGCCTGCCAGGCATGATGACGCTGATCGCTCTCGCGATCACGGTCGCATTCGGGTTCAGCGCAGCGGTGCTGCTTGGCTTCCCGGGTATGCCGCTCTGGGAAGAGCTTGCAACACTCGTGACTATTATGCTCCTCGGGCACTGGCTCGAGATGCGCTCGATCTCACAGGCGCAGGGTGCGCTCGGAGAACTTGCGAAGCTGCTGCCGAGCACCGCTGTTCGCGTGCATGGTGAGGGCACCGACGAGCATGTCGAAGACGTACCAGTGTCGGAACTGCGGGACGGCGACGTTGTGCTCGTGCGTCCCGGCGCGAGCGTGCCTGCAGATGGTGTCGTGCGCTCGGGTCAGAGTTCGGTGGATGAGGCGCTCATCACCGGAGAGTCGGCATCCGTTGAAAAAAGAGAGGGGGCACAAGTCATCGCCGGCACGATTAACGGCGCCGGCTCTCTTCGCGTACTTGTCACCCGCACTGGCGACAAGACGGCGCTCGCTGGAATCATGCGCCTGGTGGAACAGGCACAGAGTTCGCGGTCGCGCGCACAGATACTCGCCGACCGCGCTGCGTTCTGGCTCACGTGGGTCGCGCTCGGCGCGGGCGCTGCGACATTGGTCGTTTGGCTTTCCATTGGAGCCTCCCCCGCAACAGCCATTGAGCGACTCGTAACTGTGCTCGTGATCGCGTGCCCGCACGCGCTCGGACTGGCGGTGCCGCTCGTCCTCGCGATCTCAACGACGCTCGGCGCACGTTCAGGCCTACTCGTGCGTGATCGCCGCGGTCTGGAGGATGCGCGCAACCTGACCACTGTCGTCTTCGATAAGACGGGCACACTTACGCTTGGAGAGCACCGTGTGGTCGCAATGAATGTCACTGGCGGTCTTTCAGAAGATGCAGCGTTGCGGCTCGCCGCGGCTGTGGAGCGCGACGCTGAACACCCCGTCGCGCGCGCTATCGTAAAAAGCGCGGAGGAACGCGGATTGTCAGTGCCTTCGACAGACACATTCAAGGCGATCCCAGGGCGCGGTGTGAGCGCTACGGTGGAAGGACGGGAGCTGTCTGTAGGTGGTCCAAATCTGCTAGTCAGCCTGAGCGTGACACCCGCATCTGCGCTTCAGCACTTCGCAGAAGAGGCGGCGGCACGCGGACAGGGGGTTATCTATCTAGTCGAGGGAACCAACGCGCTTGCCGCGTTTGCGGTCGCCGACGCGGTGCGACCGGAATCAGCTGAAGCGGTGCGACGACTGCATGATGCAGGGATCGAGGTCGTCATGATGACGGGCGATGCGCGCGCAGTGGCTGATGCGGTCGCACGCGAGCTGGGCATCGACGTCGTGCTCGCACAGGTGCTGCCGGAGGACAAGGCGGCCAACATTGAGCGGATCCAGAAGGAAGGCAAGCGCGTTGCGATGGTTGGCGATGGTGTGAACGATGCGCCAGCGCTGGTGACAGCCGACGTAGGAATCGCCATCGGTGCCGGAACCAGTGTCGCCGTCGAGGCGGGCGACATCGTGCTCGTACGCAGTGATCCGCGCGACGTGTCGCGCATCATCACGCTCTCACGTGCGACCTATCGCAAGATGGTGCAGAACCTGTGGTGGGCGGCGGGCTACAACATCGTCGCCATCCCTCTAGCGGCCGGTGTGCTCGCACCTATCGGCGTAGTATTGTCGCCAGCAGTAGGCGCGGTATTGATGTCCCTCAGCACGATCATTGTCGCCATCAATGCGCAATTACTCCGCCGAGTAAAGCTGTGATAGTGGAGGCCGGCAAGGGCTGTCTCGTCATCCATTGATTATTCGGCGGTCCCAGGGCGACAGTCTGCCGTGTCCAGCGTATCTTTAACGGATGGCAGCTCTGCACCTGACGTCAGTATTGACGTGTCCAGAATGCGATTACGCGGAAACACTCGAGATGCCGAGCGATGCATGCGCCGCTTGATGCGCCTCTCTCGATACACGACTACTCTGCGGTCATTCGCAGTTTCTATCGCCATGTCGCTCGCGCTCCTCGCGCCCCCCGTGTGGGCGCAAGGGACGAAGGCCGACTCCTCCACCTCGTCGGTGGCGCCCGGCCGACTCTTCACGTCGCGCGATGCTGCGGTGAGTCTCGGTGTTATTGCCGCGGTTGCGGCGCTCATGCCCGCAGACCGGTCCATCGCGCACTCGTTTCAACGGCTCGGCCTTCAATCGAATACGGGACTCAAGGGCACACTCAATGCGTTCAACGGAATTGGGGATCCGGGCGTCATGATCTTCAGCGCGGGAACGTATTTCATGGGACTCAGTATTCACTCGCGCCCAGTCGCTGCCTTGGGGATGCACACCGGCGAGGCGATTGTCATGGGCGGCGTAATCGCCGAAGTGCTCAAAGGCACCTTTGGGCGAGCGCGTCCGTACGTCGACGTCACGAAGCCGCACAACTTTAATCTTGGGAAGGGCTTCACGAGCGACGACTACACGTCGTTTCCATCGGGCGACGTAACACTCGCCTTCGCAGCAGCGACAGCAGCGAGCCGTGAAGTCGCGCAATCGTGGCCAGATGCATCTCGGTACATCACGCCCGCGAGCTACGGTGCTGCCGCCCTGGTGGGCGTAGCGCGCATGTACAAGAACAAACACTGGGCGAGCGATGTCGTAGCCGGCGCCGGCGTTGGCACGCTCTCCGGCGTGCTATTTGAGCGCTACAATCGTGCTTATCCCAACAACGTCTTCAATCGCGTGTTTCTTCCGGCATCCATCGTCCCCATGCGCGGTGGCGCGCAAATCGCTTGGACTGTACCACTTAACGTCGCGCGGTAGTGGCGTCGAGCGCTGCACGCAGGCCTTGGGCAAGCGTCCTCGCGCACGGGACGTTACGACTGTATGATACAGTTGTATCATAATTACTCCCTGAGCCAATCCGCCAGCCGCCCCCAATGACTGCTCATGTCGATCGAATTGCGAGCGCATGGCTCATTCGGCGTTTCATCGATCCAGCCGCCGACTTCAAGTTCGTAGATCCAACCGTATATGAACCACACGAAAACGAGCTACGGTTTGACATGCTCAAAGCCGAGTACACGCACATCGGATCTGCCTGCACATTCGAAGTTTTGTTGGATACACTCGGCCCCCACGGTGATCCTGGCCTCAAGGCAATTGCTGAGATCGTGCATGACATCGACTGCAAGGATGAGCTGTTTGGCCGCGCTGAAACTGTCGACGTGGCACGCGTATTGGATGAGTTGTACGTGGGCCATCGCTCTGACGAAGCACGGCTGGACCACGGCGGCGCCTTCTTCGAGAGTCTTTATTGGATGCTACAACATGAGGAATCATTCGATGATTAGACGTTCGTCTCTTTCGCTTATGGGCGCCGTCATCGCGCTCGCTTGGCCGAGCGATACCGGCGCTCTGGCAGACCACCTATGGCAAGACGTTGCTTGTAAAAACTCGCCGCCTTGTCAGTAGTGGCCGTTACGGGCGCGTACACCTGGCTGCGCGTAAAACCGACCTTGGGTCAGGTGGAAGGGGCCCACCGAGTTCGCCGGTCAGCGCTCGTCGAGCTCGCCGTTGGCATAGTGGTACTCGCGGTAACGGCAGTCCTTGTGGCCACTCCGACCCCGGTGGACCTTGTCGCACGCTAGCCCGCGAGAGGAACTCTCCCTGGTGGGGCAGGCAGGCCCATCACGATACACCGAGCGCGGTTTTTAGGGTGGCATCAAAGATTGTCATTGGCGCCAGACGCGCCGTAACGTATCCTTAAGGTGATGCGAGCAATACGTCGCACGTCCCGTTTCACCGCGCTCTTGCTGAGCTTGGTGCTGGCCAACCTCACGTTGGGCAGCAGTACCCATGCGTGTCCTACGGGTGGCTCCGGCTGGAATGCAGGGGCGATGGCTGACATGAGCGGAATGGCGTCAGCGGACTCGCGGTCCGGATCAGGTAGCGGGTTGTCCGCATCGCCAGCTCATGCGACGCAGGAAGGTTCGTCGCACGGAGCGCAACAAAGGCATTCGCCGTGCAGATTGCCTTCGGCGCCGGGCACATGTCAGTCGATGACGTCGTGCGCCTTGGCCGCTCTGACCTCCACCTCCAGTCCGTCGGCAGCTCCGGTCCGCGTACCGCTCAGCGTTGCCGACCTCACGCTCGCTCTGTTACCGTCGGAAGCGCGCGCGCCCGAGATCCCACCTCCCCGGGCTTAGTCCACCACAATCAGTTGTAGTGGTACCGCCGCTCCCACTCCGGGTGCGAGCGCGTTGATGCGTACATCACGGTTGGTCGCACGAGCGCCATTCGCCCGTTTGTAATCACCCTGCATGAGTACGCGTCGGGACTCAACTCGACGGCCAATGCGTTTCATGGATCTTTCAGGCGCACCCTCGCGGTGCTTCAGCTCAACGGCAATTCGTGCAACTACGATTGCTGCAACTCTCGTTGCATCTTCGGCGGTTCACGCGCAACAGGCCGATCAGCGACGCGGTGCCGCTTCGCTCGATTCTCTGATCATACAAGCCATCGCGGTCAGTCCGGCGATCCGCGTGGCAGACGCGCGAGTTACAGCGGCACGAGCACGGATTTCGGTCGCCGGCGCGCTGCCCGATCCCACCCTTATGGCGGGAGTTCTGAATCTGCCCATTGCCCATCCGAGCTTCACGTCCGATGGGATGACGATGAAGATGGTCGGTGTCACTCAAGCAATACCATTCCCAGGAAAGCTCGGGGCAAGACGCCATACCGTTCAACTCGAGGCAGACGCCGCTACTGTTGCGCTGGACACGGTACGACTCGCGGTCGTGCGCAACGTCAAAACCGCGTACTACGAACTGGCGTACCTGGATCATGCCGCCGCCATCGTCAGGCAGAATGAGCAGGTGCTCGGCGAACTCGTAGATGCAGCGCAGTCACATTACGCGGTCGGAACTGGCGGACAGCAGGATCTCCTCAAGGCACGCGTCGCGGCGACACAACTGGGCGAGACCGCGAATATGCTCATCGAGCAGCGACACGCGATGCTGGCGACACTGAACGCCGCGCTGAATCGGCCAGTCGAGACTCCAGTCGAATTTCCTGATTTCCCACCGGCACTAACGCATGCCGCGGTCGCCGAGGATTTGGGTAGCATCCGCTTTGTCGCGAACACACTCGGCGCACCCGTTGCAAACTCTCCGTTGCCACCGCTGGCCGCGTTGCAGGCGTTAGCAACTGAGCGCAGCCCGGGACTCCGTGTGCATGAGGCCATGATTGCGGCGCAGGTAGCACGCGTCGAGGTTGCGCGTAAGGAATACAAGCCAGACTTCGACGTCTCAGTTCAGTACGGTCAGCGCGTCGGTCTCCCGGACATGGTGACAGCGCAAGTCTCGATTCCCCTCCGCCTCCACAAGCGGGCGATTCAGGACCAGCAGGTCGCGGAGGCAAACGCGGAGTTGGCCGCAATGCACGCGGAGCACGAAAGCCAGCTCAACGACGTACACGCGACCGTCGCGCGCCTATACAGCGAGATCGAGCGCAATCGTACACAGCTCGCGCTCTACGTCCGCGCAATTCTCCCACAAGGTCAGGCATCCGTCGCGTCTACAACGGCGAGCTACCAGGTGGGTAAGGTTGATCTGCTCACACTACTGGATAGCGAGACGACGCTTTTCTCTTACCAGACAGCGTACTACCGCGCACTCGCGGATTTCGGTACGGCGGTCGCTCAGCTCGAACAGGTTGTCGGACAGGAGATCCTAAAGTGAACCACGATTCCATGCGTGACGACATAGATGCGAATACTGCTCCGAACACACCCTCAGCCGGCGCCATCCCAAGTGCCGATGTTTCGCCGGACGCAGTGCATGACTGGCAGCCTCGCAATAGCGCTCACAGAGGCGATCCACGGTGGCACAGGCGTCATTGGACGTGGGTGCTCGTTGGAGTTGCACTACTGATTATGGTGCTGGTTGCGGTCGTGCTCCGCCGAGGTGCCAACGCGCGGAAAGCGGCGCCCGCAGTAGCGGCAAATGCGTCTGCCGCGCAGGGAATGTCCAGTATGCAACCGAGCTCCGATGGAGCTGTTGCGCTCACTCCCAAGCAGATCCAACAATTCGGTGTGACTTTCGGGACGGTTGAGCAACGCACGTTGACGAACGAAATTCGTACCGCCGGCATTGTAACAGCCGACCAGGCCAAACTCGCATCGGTGACACCAAGGTTCGGCGGATACATCGAGCGGCTATACGTCAACTCAATGGGTCAGCCCGTCCACAAGGGCCAACCCCTTGCCGCCGTTTATTCACCTGATGTGCTCGCCGCGGAGCAGGAGTTGCTGCTTGCACGCGGACTGGATCGGACGTTGCTCACGAGCTCGATACCCGGTGTTCCAGGCACACCCGCAGATCTTGTCACCGCTTCGCGCCGTCGCCTCCAGCTCTGGGGTGTGTCGGCCGCACAGATCGACGACGTGCTTCGTACTGGCAAGCCCTCTCCCACGGTCACATTGTACTCTCCAACTTCGGGTTTTGTGACGGAGATGAAGGTTGTCCAGGGCCAGGCAATTCAGGCGGGCATGGACCTTTACACTATCACCGATCTCTCGCAAGTATGGGTCGATGCTGAGATCCGGGAAGCCGACGCAGCGCTGGTCCGGGTTGGCGCGTTGGCGACGCTCTCGTTTGCGGCTTATCCTGGTAAGCAATACGTCGGTCGGGTTGGCTACATCTATCCCACGGTCGCTGCGCAATCTCGCACACTCAATGCGCGCATCGTCGTGAGCAACAGCAGCGGCATTCTCAAGCCTGGTATGTATGCGACTGTCAATATTGCGACTCCAACTCGCGGCGCATTGACCGTTCCCAGCTCCGCCGTGGTCCAGACGGGGGAGCGGTCGCTCGTGTTCTTTGACGTTGGCGGCGGCAGATTGGCGCCGCACGACGTAGGCGTGGGCCGCACGTCTGGTGATTACACCGAGATTCTTTCCGGCGTGGAGGCGGGTCAGCGTGTCGTCACATCC
The DNA here is from genome assembly GCA_003136975.1 of Gemmatimonadota bacterium. GTDB lineage: Bacteria > Gemmatimonadota > Gemmatimonadetes > Gemmatimonadales > Gemmatimonadaceae > Fen-1247. The sequence continues at coordinate 30,918 of PLEG01000198.1, forward strand.
GCACAATTCCTGATCGACTCCGAATCCAATCTCGGCGAAGTGATGAAGAGCATGATTGGCGCCGGCAGCAGCAGCAATGGTTCACGCGGCGGTAGCGACACAGAAGCGAGACCCGACATGTCCGCGCCATCCACGTCCAAGCCGAGGTAGCCGCGATGCTCAAGTACATCATCCGATGGTCCGTCACGCACAAGCTCGTGATCATACTCGGAATCGTTGCGATCTCCACTGCCGGTGTATGGGCTACGCTACGCACTCCAGTCGACGCGATCCCGGATCTCTCGGACGTGCAGGTCATCGTCATGACCGAGTGGGCCGGTCAAGCACCGCAGCTCGTCGAGGACCAGGTGACGTATCCGCTCGCGACCGAGTTGCTCAAGGTGCCGCACATCAAGTTTGTACGTGGTATGAGTCAATTCGGACTGTCAGCCGTGTACGTCGTATTCGAGGATGGCACCGATCTTTACTGGGCGCGTTCGCGTGTGCTGGAGTATCTGAACAGTGTTCGCGGGAAGCTTCCAACTGATGCAACGCCATCACTCGGTCCCGACGCAACCGGTGTTGGTTGGGTCATGCAGTACATCCTCCGCGACACAACCGGACAACTGAACCTGGCGCAGCTTCGCGGACTGCAGGACTTCACAGTTCGGCCAGCACTCACGACTGTTCCTGGGGTCGCGGAGATCGCCTCCTTCGGCGGCTTCGAGAAAGAGTATCAGGTCGTGGTTGATCCGGTCAAGCTCCTTGCCTATGGCATCCCGATTCAGCGCGTGACCGACGCAGTGCGCGCATCGAATCAGGACGTTGGTGGCCGTGTGCTGGAGATGGGTGGCTCGGAATACGTTGTGCGCGGTCGTGGTCGCTTCACAAGCCTGGATGACATTCGAAACGTGTCCATCGGCACTGGCGCTGGCGGCGTTCCAATCACAGTGGGTGACGTTGGAACCGTGCAGATCGGTCCCGCGATTCGTCGCGGTATCGCTGACCTGAATGGCCAGGGCGAAGTCGTGACAGGGTGGGTCGTTATGCGGTACGGTGCGAGCCCGCTCGACGTGATCAATGGTGTCAAGAACAAGATGCGGGAGCTGGAGCGCGCATTGCCCAAGGGAGTCGTCTTCGTTAACGGCTATGATCGGTCCGGTCTGATCGATGCCGCGATCCACACCCTTCGCTCCAAGCTATTCGAAGAATCGATCATCGTGGCGCTCGTGACTATCATATTCCTGCTTCACGCACCGAGTGCGCTCGTCGCAATTCTTACACTACCCGTCGGCGTGCTCATGGCGTTTCTCGCCATGCATTTGCTTGGGTTAAGCGCAAATATCATGAGCCTGGGCGGGATCGCCATCGCAATCGGCGCGATGATCGACGCCGCCATTGTGATGGTCGAGAATCTACACAAGCACATGGAGCGGAACGAAACTGAGGGGCTGCATAAACGACACTGGGACCTTGTTATCGAATCCGCACAGGAGGTAGGACCCGCACTCTTTATTTCCCTGCTCATAATTACCGCTTCCTTCTTACCAGTGTTTGCGCTCCAGGATCAGGAAGGCCGCCTGTTCAAACCGCTGGCGTGGACCAAGACTCTCTCGATGGCTTCAGCGGCGCTTCTCTCCATCACGCTCGTGCCGGTGATGATGGGCCTCTTCATCCGGCGTGGCGTGAAGCCCGAAGCATCGAACCCGATCAACCGAGTGCTGATTCGCACGTACCGGCCAGTGATCGGATTCGTACTGAGAAATCGTTGGCTGACGATTCTGGCGTCGGTGGTTGTGCTCGTCGTGAGCGTCTTCCCGTGGTCTCGACTCGGCAGTGAATTCATGCCGCCATTGAACGAAGGCAGCATCATGGACATGCCATCGCTCTTCCCTGGCGTGGGCACCGGAGAAGCCAGGATCATCCTCCAGCAACGCGATGCCGCGCTGAAACAAATCCCGGAAGTGAAGATGGTGTTGGGCAAGATCGGCCGCGCGGAGACTGCGACTGACATGGCGCCTTTGAGCATGATCGAAACAATCGCGGTGCTCAAGGACAGGGAGGATTGGCGACCGGGGGTAACGTATGATTCCATCGTCAGCGAAGCCAACTCCACCGTGCGAACGCCGGGTGTTGCCAACATGTGGAGCATGCCGATCAAGAACCGAACGGACATGCTCGCAACGGGAATCAAAACCCCCGTCGGAATAAAGATCTTCGGACCTGATCTCGCGGTGTTGGATAGGATCGGCAAGCAGATCGAAGGGCTGTTACCCGCTGTCGCGGGAACCAACTCCGTCTTTGCGGAGCGCACGGTTGGCGGACGGTATCTTGATGTCGCGGTGGACCGCGCAGCTGCTGCACGTTACGGACTCACGAGCGACGACGTGCAGATGGCGCTTTCCGCCGCGGTCGGGGGAGCCGATGCGGGTCAGGTAATCGAAGGGCGCGAGCGATACGGCGTGCTCGTGCGATACCCGCGGGATATGCGCGACGACCCACAACAGGTTGCCGCCGTGCTAGTCGCCACTCCATCCGGTGCCGATGTTCCGCTCGGCACACTTGCCAAAATCAATGTCGCCCCCGGGTCTACACTGATCAAGTCCGAGGGTGGATACCTAGAGAACCTCGTCTACGTCGACGTCAGGAATCGCGATATTGGAAGCTATGTAAGCGATGCGAAACAGCTCCTCGATCAGAAACTCGTATTGCCGGCCGGCTACAGGATCGAATGGTCTGGGCAGTACGAATCCCTCCAGCGCGCCACCGCGAGACTCCAGATCGTGGTGCCGATCACGCTTCTCGTCATCTTCGGACTACTGTACTTCAACTTCCGAAGCTTGGGCGAGACGCTGATCGTGATGCT
>PLEG01000288.1 GCA_003136975.1 Gemmatimonadota bacterium
GCAGCGGTGAATGCAGAGTCCGCGCGCGCAAGATTGTCGCGTGCCGGAGTCGGTGGTCCATCATTGATTACGCTCACGCACATGGCCTCGCCCAGTACACGATAGACGAAGCCGCGCCAAACCAGAGCCTGAGCTACCAGCGGATGCTTGGAGAATCCATCACCTAAGCCCTGCTTCATACGGGTCAGCGCCTGACCGGAGAGCCACCCGGCCTGCACCAAGTTATTCCATGGGTCAGCCTGCTCTTCCGTCACGAGGAAGCCTACCCAGTTCCTGGGCTCGATGCCGAACTGACCGCTCATTCCCGTTGGGAACAATTCACGCGCCACGATAGCACCTTGGAGCACTTGGTAGTTCATTCCGTTGCCGAGCTGGTGCTCGACACCAGTCACTTGCGCGGAGAATGACAGTGTATCGGACAGCGCCGCGTCAGAGGTCGGGCCCGGATTCGTGACTCTAAAGTCGCACGCCGAGAGTCCGCTCAAAATGCCTGCTAGCACGACGCAACGAAGCGCTTGACCGCTGAGTACACGGCGATACTGGAGTACGTGCATGTATTTCCCCTTAGTATGTCAAACGAACTGAAAGCAAGAACGTGCGTGGGAGCGGGATACTGCCGCCGACAGTGCGTACCTGCGCCGTCATCCCCGCATCAGCCGATTGGAAGCCACCCGATGTTTCTGGATCCAAAAGTGAGTCGTGCGCCTTCTTCCACCAGAAAAGGTTTTGGCCCGACAGAGCGATCGTTGCACTTGAAGCACCACCAACATGCACCGGGAATGAGCGGCGCAACGTTACATCGCGTAGGCGGAAGAAATCCAGTGGGAAGATCGCGTAATCGCGGATGGCATACTGCGACATGCAAACACCTCGGACCGAAGCAGGCACAGATGCAAGATTGCCAGCATCGATATTCGGGTACGCATTGAAGCAGGACGGCCACCGGATGCCACGCACGATTGCCTCACAATCGAGTAAGCTGTAACCATACGCGCCCCCCTGATACTCACCTAGAGCTGAGAGTGTAAAATTGCTCGGAAGCGAGAAGCTGGTCGTTCCACCAATAGTGCGCGTCGGAGTGTTTGGGCCAATGTTGCAGTTAGCCTGCCGCACCGGTGTCGCAAACTCGTTTGGATTCGCGATGCAGTAGCCACGGATCACCGGAAGTGGCTGCCCCACCACGACCCAACCATAGTCGCCAAGCGAAAAAGGGGCAGCGCCACCGAGACTGACCACCTTGCTATTGTTCGTCGCATACGTGAGGCCTGCATCCCATCCAAAGTCTGTCCGCTGAATGAGGTGGGCATTCGCACCAAGCTCGATACCATTGCTCTGCGTCTTACCAACGTTTTGGAGCTGGCTTCCCCAACCACCGTTTGTCGGCGCCTGGCTAACCTGGAACAGTGCGTCCTTCGTATTACGTTGATACCAAGTGAAGTCGAGGCTGAGCCGGTCATTAAGTATGGAGTTCTCGAATCCCGCCTCGACCTCAGAAGTTCGCTCTGGACCGAGGTTCGGATTACCCAAGTTGCGCGGAAGGAACGCCGGAGAACCGCCCAAGCTGTATGTGGTCCAAGTTCTCACGGCATCGAAGGCGCCTGGCGCACGACCACTTTGTCCATACGCAGACCGTAACTTCATTGTGCCGAGCAACTTTGGCCAGAAAGCTTCGTCGGATATAACGTACGATCCGCTTATCTTCGGATATGCCTGAAGGCCAAGGCCCCGGCCGAACGCGCTGTTACCATCGACACGCACACCAGCCGTGAGGAAATACCGGTTGTTGAGCTCGAGTACGTCCTGCACGAATGTACCGGCGTTGATGATTCGGATGCGGTTTTCCTGGCCCAGAGAAATCGCGCCATTCGACACCGTCTGGTCGCCAGGCCCTGCAAAATTACTGGAGGCTGCAACGACGTTCACGTTGTCTACACTCACCGACTGTGCGCCAACGGAAAGACTCGAGCTCAGACCGCCAAAAAGATGATGGGAATACGTCGCGGCATAATCGGCAGTCACCGTGCGGCTCGAGAAGTGAGCCGCAGTGATCTGTCCCTTCGGCACGGTCACAAAACCGTATGGCATGTAGGAACGCGCGTCTTGTTGCGCCAGATCGTAGCCCAGGATCAGTCGCGTGGAAAAGCTCTCGTTTGGCTGAAACTGGAAGGTACTACCAGTAACGAAGTGATCGACGGTGCTGGTGAGTTGGAAGGCCAGCACCTGACCGATCGTATCCGGATTCTGAGAGTGGAAATAGTTGTTCGTGCGGCGCGATGCGTTGAGTGAAAGTCCTGCAGCGGTACCGCCCATCGGTGTCTTGGTCATGTCGTTATTGCTGTACGACGTGTTCCACTCCACCGTAAGATCCTTACGCGGTACAAGGCTGAGGTTGCCGCGGACGGTCGATTGGTTTGACTTGTCCAGCGGGAGCACGCCAGTCTCCAACGTTCTGGTCGCAGAAACAAAGTACTTGGCGTTGTCTTGCCCTCCGTCGAGCGAGGCTGCGTACTTTTGCTTGTGGCCCGTACGGAGAAACGGATCGAGATACATGTAATCGACTGTGCCGAATGGGTCGACTTCCGACTTGGGTACTACCAACGGCTTGCCCTCGTAGCCCTCGGTCGGGCCGAACTTCGGCGTCTTGCTCAATGACTCGTCCGTCTGGAGCGTCCACCGCGATGCTCCACGCGTCTGGCCGTGCTTCGTAAAGATCTGAATCACGCCAGCCGCGGCTTCGGTCCCATAAAGCGTTGTTGCAGCCGGCCCCTTAATCACCTCGATTCGGTCGATATCATTGGGGTCAATGTCGTTGAGTGGACTGTATGAGGTGTTATCGCTGTTCCCAGCGTAGCCACTCGGGAAGGTGTTCTTGGGGAACCCGTCGCTCTTAATGCGTACGCCGTCCACGTAGACAAGTGGTTGATTGCTCATCGCTGCGGAGACGTTTCCGCGAAGTCGGATTGTTGCGCCGCCACCAACACCCCCACTGTTTCCCGTCACCGTGAGACCGGTGACTTTCCCTTGAAGCATGTTGTCGACCGTGGTGGGTACTTCGGGTAGTGCGGTTGCGTCGACCTGCGAGATGGCGTTACCAATCTCCCGGCGGCGCGCGGCACCGGGAGTTCCGGTAACGACAACCTGATCGAGGCTGAGCGCTTGGCGATGCAGTTCTATCTTGAGATCGTTTGTCTGGCCGTCGACGACCGCTATCTGGGCCGAGTAGCGCGCGTAGCCGATCATGCGCACCTGAACAGTGTACGCACCTGCCGGGACGTTGGCGAAAGAGAACGCGCCGACGTCGTTCGTGTGGGTTCCCCGTGTACCCAGCTGCACCTCTGCGCTGGCAATCGGTGCGTTGGTACCCGCAATGACGACACGGCCGCGTACGACGCCTGCTCTAGCATCCACACGTGCGAACACAAGCTGGCCGGAACTCGACACTACGTAGCGCAACCCAGTGCCATCGAGCGCCAAATCAATGACCTGTGATGCCGGCGTATTCGACTCGGAGAGCGTTATGCGCTCCTCCGCCGTCTGTACGTCGCGGCCGAAAGCGATGTGGAGCCCAGCCTGGCGTGCCACTTCTTCCAGCACATTCTCAAGTGGTACATGGTCGAACCGCACGCTCACCAGGACGTCGAGATCCGGTGTGGACTCGACCTGCCGACTTGGAGGGTTATCGCGCAAGTCCGTAGCACCGGCTGCATTTGTGCCTGCTCTGGGTCGAAGTGCCAGGGACGACGCAAGTGACACACTGCCAGTAGAGCTCCCGGTATGTTCAGCCCCAGTCTGCGAGTATGCAACTACTGGCATCGCTACGAATAAGATGCCGATCACTCGGCGCCGCATCCAGCGTCGCGAACGAAATCGAAGGCGAGTCGTTACCATGCTTGTCGCTCCTGAATTGTCAAATTCACATCCCATACGTCACTATGGTCGTGAGAGTACAACGTGATCATGAACCCAAACGGCGTGTGTATGCGTTATCGCAGCAACGATCTGTAATGCGTCGCGCGGGCTCTCACTCTCCAGCGATACCGTAATCGGCTCGGCCAGCAGTGTTGAATCATCAACACTCACAACGATTCCAAACGAACGCTCCAGTTTTGGAATCGCCACAGACAGTGGGGTCTCCCTGAAACGCAGTCCACCATCGGTCCACGCCAATTCCTGCTTGACGTTTACTCCATGCGTAATCGTGGAAGCCCCACCCGGCCACGCCATGATCGCATCACCTGCTTTCAGCACCGCCCGTCGTACCGTCACACGACCCTGCGCTACAACTACACGGGCAACCGTATCGCTCGCATACCTGCGCACCGAGAAGCGCGTCCCAAGTACGCGCGCGGAGATATCGCCGGCGTGTACCACAAAAGGCCAGCCATTCGCGTGCGTAACAGTGAAGAATGCCTCGCCATCGAGGTACACGTCGCGCTCCGAGCGATCGAATGTCGTAGCGTAGCGAAGACGACTACCGACACCGAGTACCACGGTGGAACCGTCGGGCAACCGCACGATAGCGTTCCGTCCAGATTGCGTGATGACCTCCCGCACCGGCGCGGATCCCTGCTCGACGTTCACTGCGCGAGGGCCACAAAGTACTACAGTCAGTGCTACGGCGACGGTCGCGGCTATACCCACTGCCGCGGCCCAACTGACCCGATGCGACCACGAAGACACCGTCCTTATAGCGCCCGTAGTCCCGCGCTCTGTCGTTCCTGCCGCACGCTCGAACCGCGAAGGCTGAACAATACGGTCCTGTATTGCCGCCCACGTGCGGGCTCTCTCCATTGCCGAAGAGCGCGGGCCGCCCTGGATCGCCGAACGCAGCGTGCCGAGAAGCACAACATGATCAGGTGACTCATCCACCCAAGACCGAATATCGGCGTTCTGCTTCTCTGACTGCTCCGATAACAGGAATGCAGTCAATGCCTGCCAGTCTGGTTCTCCGCTATCTCGCATCAAAGAATAGATGCTCCCACCCCGCCGAATCTCACATCGGCTTATCGATACCACTTTGGGACACGGCTCCTAAACATCCGGTGTGGGACGAGTTATCGGACCATCTCGTTTCGCCAGTACAGGATCCCGCTTTGATCCTTCGAGCCCAACAACCCGCACGTCAGTATGTCACCGTCCTAGCGCGTGCTGCGCAGCTTCAGTCGGATTACGCAGTAGATGGGAGCAATCAGCAACCTGAATTGCCTCCGGCGCTCCACGCCCCGCAGCGGAAGCGTCACTGCCCGCCCATCGTCGCGCGCACGCATGGAAGCGATGCGACAACTCGCCCAACAGTGGATCGGCCAGCTACCGGATCGCCTTAAGTGAATGACCACTCGGGATCCGGTCCTCGATGGACCAACAGATGGGGAGGGTGAACCGGCTCAAATTCATCAGGCGCACGATGTACGGCTGAGACGGCTTTGCGCGACTCCAACGACGTGTTTTCGCCGCCTGAAGCAACCTTGTAGCTACCCCGATGGCACACCTTCGCCGAAGCCCGTGCAGAATCCATTATCATCTGCTCAACACATTGCATTAATACAATGGCGGAGCGACAAGCACGCAGCTAACCCGACTCAACGGCAGCCGATACAGTACTCGCCTCCGAGCCACAGCTAGCTGCCCGAATCGAGTTGAGCGCAGGTAGACACTCCGTGTGCGAGAGCCGTCTTACTGAGTGCCGGTCGAGTCGCGACGAACGAATGCGCGAGTCGAGCGCGCGAATTGCGTAGACCTGGGGCTGACAGCGCAAATCCTCACCCGAAACGTACAATACTCCAACATGCCGATCGGCAAACCACACTAGGCCAACGAGGATCGATGTTTCGCGTTGGACCGCTTCTTCCAACTGCTACCGCCGCGCCGGATTCGGTGTTCCCCCGGCATTTGAGACAACATTCTTGAACACTGTACCTCCTTTCATGACGAAGACTACGCGGCGGATTGACGTTGGGTCTTTAAGTGGATCGCCATCCATCGCGATAATGTCTGCTTGCATGCCTGGTGCGATCGAGCCGATCTGGTCCTGCATCCCCATAGACGCGGCTGAGAGTGACGTGGCCGACACGATGCCGGCCATCGGATCCTCACCACCATCTCGCACACGCACGATGAACTCTTCACCGTTACGGCCATGTGCGCCAGCAACAGCATCTGTTCCGTAGTCGATCTTCAACCCCTTAATCTTGAGGGCACGCTTAAATGTCTCCTTCGTGATCGCCTCGCCTTTCTCCATGAAGGCAAAACCCTCGGCGTTGTAGTTCCCGATACCTAAGAACTTGGCCTTATTCTCGATATAATTCTGGAGAACGAGGCCAATATTGGGATCGTAAAACGTACCATGCTCCGCCATCAGCCTGAATACGTCGTCAGTGACATAAGCTCCATGCTCCACCGAGGTGCAGCCAGCTAGCGTTGCAGCCTTAGCAGCGGCGGCCGAGTGTGCATGAACCATAGTGCGCAGACCCACTTTGGTCGCTTCGCCACATGCTGCCTGAAGTTGTGCGTCCGTCATAGTTTGAGCACCACCGTCGCGGATACTCTGGGACGCAAATAGCTTGATAAAGTCGGCACCTTGTTGCTTGCGTTTGTCGACTAACGCGCGAAGCTGATCCGGGGTACCACTCTTCTCTGTCAATGGTTGCAGGGAAGTACGGATCCGCGGGCCTGGAATCACACCCCGTTTGATTGCGTCTCGTAGATAAGCGTCCGTCGGAGAGCCGGGGCTCTGAATCGTAGTGAAGCCAGCATTCAGGGTGAGGATCGCATTGTCTACGCCATAAAGGATCGCCTGAAGCGGCTGCTCGTCACTTCCCGCAAGACGTCCCTCGTTGAAGTGCCACAGGATGTGCGAATGCGTGTCGATCCAGCCGGGTGTAACCGTCAGTCCTCTGAGGTCATAGATAATAGCATCGGTGGGGATCTCACAGCCAACCTCCGAGATTACAGAACCACGGATGATGATGTTCACATCATGCAATGTTCTGCCTGTGCCATCGTACACTGTCTTCGCCTTCAGAACAATTGGTTCGATTCCGGATTGAGCACTTAGGACGGGTAGCGCAATGGAGGTGGTGAAAAGAATGGAGCAGAGAGCGATCCAACTTCTGGTTTTCATCGGGCATTCCTTATGAGTTCGCGCGGCGATGTGAATTCGGGGTGCTGAAGCAGCGAGCGTCAAGAGAAGTACGTTCGTCGCATTATCTCGCATCAAAGAATAGATGCTCCCACCCCGCCGAATCTCACACCCGCTTATCGATACAACTTCGGGACACCACTCCTAAACATCCGGTTGGGGCGAGCTATCGATTCCACCCCGCCAACTCCTGCGCGAGGAATTTTAGCGCACGCGAAAGCTGGTTATACACAGTGGCAGGGCTGACGCCGAGCAAGTCAGCGATCTCGCCCGATCGGAGCCCTATCCGCGCGAGACGAAAGATCTCGGCGGTACGCGGTTGCAGTAACGCGAGTGCAGCGGTTATTGCTGTTTCACGGTCAGTTTCATCCAGCAGAACTGGACCATCATTATATGCCGCAGACTCTTCGGTCGTAACTTCGCACAAAGTCAGTCTTGCTCGGGCTGCCGTTTCATCGTGCTCAATCGCCTTAAGGGCGCGATTCCGCACGCCACGGCGCAGATAACGACCCACGTCATCTGGCACATCGTATCTTCCGCGACCGTTCCAGAGAGCGACAAAAACATCCTGGACCGCATCGCTAGCGGCGTCGGAATCGCGCAACATTGCGTTGGCGACCCGCAGTAGCTGGTCAGAATAATGCTCGAACAGTTCGCGCAGAGCCTCTTCATCTCCAGCCTGGAGACGAGCAAACAGTGCCTGCTCACCGTCCAAGGCACGAACCCATGTCCATTCTCATCCCTAAGATCCTATGTAGGCACTGGTTATCGAACTGGCCGATGTGCACAGCGGGCCGTGCACCCACCGATGGCGCCGACACGCCCCAGAACATAGACTTGCTCCAGAACACCGGTAAGTACCTAATCTTCACACCCTCCCGACCCCATGCACGTATCAACGCCCATCCTCGCCGCCGCCTGCGCGTGCATCGCTGCAACAGCCAGCGCGCAGAAGATCACCACCCCAGCCACGCAACCTGCCGTTCGCACGGCACTGGAGTCGATCCGCGCCGACAATGCCTGGACGCTGGATCAACAGGCGTCCGTCTGCAGTATCCCCGCACCACCGTTCAAGGAGAACGTGCGTGCCGCCGAATACAAACGCAGGCTGGAATCACTCGGCCTCAAGAACGTACGGATCGACAGCGTGGGAAATGTGATCGGCGAGCGACCAGGCTCGGTTGGCGACACAACGATCGTTCTCTCAGCCCACCTCGATACCGTATTCCCCGAAGGGACGGACGTGACGGTGAAGCGGGACGGAACAACCATGCACGGCCCCGGAATCTCGGACGACTGCAGAGGACTCGCTGTGGTGGAAGCGGTCGTCAAGGCGCTCAACACGGCCCACATATCAACACGCCATAATGTGCTATTCGTCGGAACCGTCGGCGAAGAAGGCCCCGGCGATCTGCGCGGTGTGCGGCACCTCTTTCAGAAAGAGCTTGCCGGAAAGATCCATTACTTCATCTCTATTGATGGAACGGGACTCGACATCACCAGCCG
>PLEG01000388.1 GCA_003136975.1 Gemmatimonadota bacterium
ATCGGCAAACACGTTCGTGGACCGTACGTTCACAAATCTGTTTGACGACCACGGGGGACCGTCGATCGCGGAAGTATTCGGCTTAAGCGGTTCGCTCAGCTTTAGCATGAGCGATCTGCCGACCACAAATGAACCAAACGAGAAACTCCCCGTCACCGATCGTCCTTGTTACCTGTCGATATATCCGGTATCCGCTGCATTCGTTGAGCTTGGGCCAACGCTCGATCGATTTGAGAAGATCGACCCACGACTCGCTGCGACGTTTTACCACACTCTCATGGAAGTTCTGTACCGTGTCGGGCGACCGTTCGGTTACGACGACGCTTGTGAATATCGCGAGATGGTAATGGAGGGGATCGATCCCGAGGATACGGAGCAATATGAGATTCCCGACCCGTCGACGTGTCGCCGTCCGGCGTACACTGCGAAACCATACAAAGTAGCTCAGGCTAAATCCGAACTACGTCGCTGCAAGGACCGGGAAGCGGCTGGCTGGCTCCAAACNNCAGAAGTGCTTCCTTGGCATTGCCCCGGAAGATTTAGAGTACAACTTCGAAGGGGAAACCGTACCGTGCGCGCTAATCGTGAATACCGAAGGCGACGGCATCCAGGCGTGCTTTGACGCTCAATCAGAGCATTGGGGGGAATACACGGGTGCACCTATGTTTCTCGCGGAGTTTAAGCCGGGAGAGCGGCGCAAGGTTGCACAGGTAGTTGCGGCCTACACGGATACGCTCGACATACTGCACGGCGTGAGCGCACTTCTCAAAGTACTGCCGGGCGCTGACTACACGCCACGTACGGAGCGCGACGACCGGACGATGCGCGCCGGACTGCGAGATTTCACTGAGGAGTACGGATGATTCATACCGATCTTGGACAACAGCGTCAATACAAACTGCAGAACGTCGTTTGCCTTTACGGGGATGGATCACAAGCGTTTGCCACGCTACATGAGGTTGACCACCCGTTCAACGGCCAGGGACAGCCAAAGCTCCGCCCAGCACAGGCGTTGACTACTGCATTTCTTCACGGCCTGCAGGATCAGCTCGGGGTGCGACAGTCGGTCGAGATATTCACCGAGCAAGTACTCGCACGGACACCGGAAATGGTTGCTTGGTACGTTCCAGCCGCACACCGGGCGATGTTCTTCAAGACTGGCGGGACTCCACTCGACGCGTACAGCGGTAAGCGATTCCCACATCCCGGCCTGGTGTTCAAGCTCGCGAACAACATTCTCTCCGTACGAGCTGTGGCGACGAACGTTCGCCCAAGTGCTGCTACGAAGCTCTTTGCAGCCCCGTACTACAACATCTACGCGAATGGCTCAGTCTGCACAGGATCAATGCGGACCCCAGACCGCTCAACTGTGGATGTGTTGGACGCGTGGGTGGCAGGCTTCTTTGCGAGCGCATTCAGCCATGTGGCCGGCGTCGTGAAGGTCACGACCGTGAAGGGCGGATACCCTGCACTCGTCAAGCTGATCGCCGGAAGCAAGTTTGCCTTTCCTGTGCGAACTCTGGTTGATGTGCGGCAGTCGTTAACGGAATTCCTACGCGATGGTGACTTATGATCCGCGGGTGCATGTCGAACTATCCCTTCCATACTTGCACTTGATCTCCAATGCCCAAGATCCCAAAGCCATCACCAGCGCTTGAACATCAACTCGCTCCGCATCTTCTCGAGAAATCGATCAGCGTACTGGTTGTTGGGTGCGGTGGAACAGGGACTGCGATCGCGTCGGGTCTCATCCATTTACACAAGAGCCTACTCGCATACGGTCACCCGCATGGACTTCAAGTAACGTTGGCAGATGGGGATACGATTTCTCCGACCAACGTAGTGCGCCAACCATTCAGCGAATCAGAGATTGGACTTTATAAGTCTGAAGTCCTTGCCTCTAGGTACAATCTGTTTTGGGGCGTCGAGTGGGAAGCTGTAACACGGCATCTGTCGAAGGGCGACAATATCTCGGCCGACATTGTGATCGGATGCGTCGATACGCGGCGCAGCCGACGCCTGATTCAGCAAGCAACCTCGAAGCACAGCGACACCACGTATTGGCTCGACCTGGGCAACAACGCAGCATCCGGTCAGTTCGTTCTCGGCCAGCCCTTAAATGCCCGGACGAAGGATATGGCTTGCCGCCTGCCGACCGTCGCGGAGTTGTACCCGGAAACCGTGGATGCCAAGCGAGATAAGGGCGATACTCTCCCCTCGTGTAGCTCGCTGGAGGCTTTAGAGCGTCAGGAGCCGTTCGTCAACCAGACGCTCGCATTCAGCGCCCTTGCACTACTCGCCCGATTGTTCAGGTACGGTCGGATTTCGTACCATGTTGCTCTGATTGACTTTGCTGCAGGAGCAACGGGATACCGCTCAATTCCGAGCACTCAGGAGGCTGCATGAATCCGTTCTACACTTACGTTCGCGAGAGTGGTGAAACAGTGGATTTCACCAGGACGCACGATGGGGTTGCCGTCACGATTGATGGTGACGAGTCTCGTGTGATTCCGGTACGCCAAGATGCGAACGTCGAACGTCGCTCGATGGACGTTGCAATCGCGTACGAGGTCTCGGACCGGGAGTCCTACCAGAAGGTCATCGCAAGCAACGGGTATTGATCGCGCTGTAGTAAGAGGACCATTCTGGGGCCGTCTTTAATGTCGGCCGTTCGTGTTGAGTGCGCGCGGGTGCATAGCAATACGAACCCTTTCCCAGGAGGTTGGTATGCGTTTGCTGTCCTCTCATGGCGTTGTGCTCGCTGCTGTAGCTGCTATTTGCGTCACGGCAGTTCATCCCGACTCTGACGGGCCTGCTACGCCAGTCACTCACCAGGCGGGATCTCTGAATCTCCCGCTCGCGGCCCCGAGATATTCGCTCCCGATCTTCAACGATCGGGACTCGACACGACCCCCGACACCCAAGCGAATCAATCGGCCTCGCACGAGGGTAACGCCGGCGAGAGCGACCAGGATCCGGAGAGCTCCGGCCTATGGAGACCGGTCAGCACGCGCGTTCCAGTAATTGTCGCCAGGGGTTTCGAGGTGGCGCGGGCTCATATCCCACGCGCCGCCTCGAGCGTGCTTCTCAGAACGTCCCTCAAGGGAGAGTCCGAGCAATGCCAATCAATCCGTTCATTTCGGTGACAGTTCTGGTCTTTATTCCGTTGCTCGCTCTTGCGACATGCGGGAGCGTGGTGGTGTGCATGAAGGCCGTCGCTGGTCGTGTATGGGATTCGGCTGCATTCGCGGGATTCTGCTCGGCATTTCTCCTTTCCCTCACCTTTGCTACCGCGGTCCAATGCAAGGTCGCCTACGAGGAGCAAGCGCCGCACATAGCTCCGATATCGGAGACGAGTGCCGCCAGTCTCGCCAAACGACCGATGATCATTGCGTTCGCGATCTGCAACGAACAGGGATTTAGCTGTCGTTCTGGAGAGTAATGAGCAACCGTAGCAAAAACGGGCAGGGCGGTCGGTGATTGTGGAGACTTCCATTGCACCAATGGTACGCCAATGCCCGAACAAATAGACATTCGGCACCCTCGCGCGGGTGCATTACCACGCATCACTGATTGCCGAACGTCGGCATGACTCACTCTGTTTGAGGGCTTCACCAATGGCTACCGCAACCGCTTCCGCGTCGTCAACCGTTACACTCACCAAGTCGGCGCTGCTCGCTGGCCTTTCGCGCGTTGCTGGCGCGATTGTCAGCAAGACTACACTTCCTGTGCTGACCAACGTTCTTCTCGCTCCAGGCGAGAACGGTATGCTTCGCCTCGTCGCAAGTGATCTTGACGTAACCGTGCAGACGGTCGTCAACGCGTCGATCTCCGGCGACGGGAAGGGCGTTACTCTCCCAGGCAAGAAGTTCTCCGAGTTCGTAAAAGAGTGCGCCGACGCACCGATAACGATCATGGTTCAGGGTGACACGCGCGCGACGGTCAAGGCTGGCGCTGCACGGATGAAGTTGACCGGCATTGCCGCCGATGAATTTCCGGACGTTGCTGGACAGATCGCTGAGGCTGTTGACCTGTTCACGATTCCGGCTGGTACGCTCATGGCGCTCGCCAAGCTAGTTGCGTCATGCGTCAGTACAGAGGAGAGCCGCCCGATTCTGAACGGTGTTCTGTTCGAGATTGGCAAGGCGGAAGGCTCGGGTGCCGACGCCAAGCGCACCGTTCGTATGGTCGCGACAAATGGGCATCGTCTGGGCGTCTCGGAAACAACGCTCACCGGGGATCAGGCTGGTGCGGTTAACCCTGATGCGGTTGAGCTGATTCTGACCTCTAAGGTTCTCGGTTTGGTGGCGGCTGTGTTCACGGGTGACGAGTCCGTGGCCATCGCAACCACGCCGGACAAGCATGCGATCGTTATCAAGGGCGCTACCACAACGCTCTCCGCTCGGATCATCGAAGGACCGTATCCGAACTACCGTCAGGTATTGCCGGAAGGCTTCTCGGTCGTTGTCGTGGCTGACCGCCCGGCCATCATGCAGACAGTCAAGCGGGTGAACGTCATCGCTTCGGATCAGACGCACCGCGTGGCCTTCCGTGTCGCTGGCGCCAACGCAGAGGCAAGCGTTTGCATCAGTGCGGAAACTCCGGATATGGGCGAGGCCGAGGATTCAACACCGATTCGTATCGAGTCGGGTGCCGTCGAGGGCGAGGATGGGTTTCGCATCGGATTCAACGCCGCTTACCTGCTGGACCTGCTCAAACTCACGCCGGGCGAGGAGGTTCGTATCTCGCTCCTTTCTCCCGAGCGAGCGACACGAATCGAGCCGGTCTACGGTGCGGAGAAGCCGGACGTCACGAGCTTCCACGTTCTGATGCCATTGCGTCTGATGGATTAGTCAGAGTCGCGTAGGATGATAGAGAGCACGTTGCCGGCGTTATTGCGCGGGTGGCGTGCTCTCGCGTTGGTGCATTTCACAGTATCACCGAATCGTAGAGACGATCTAATGCGCAGCTCATTTTTGATTGCACGGACCCGCAACGTGTTTGTGATATGCCTCGCTTTGTAGCTGGCGACCTCTGGAGCGCGTGGCCGTCGACTGGATTGCTCCTCGTCACGACGAATTCCATTGTTCGTCCTTCTGGCGCGCTAATCATGGGCGCCGGCGTTGCGCGCGACGCGCGCGATCGGTTCCCCGGCTTGGACGTGGCGCTCGGTAAGGCGATACGGCAACAGGGCTGCGTCGGCGGTCACTACGGCATCATGGTAAGTCCCAAGTGGCCCGAGAGGCGCATCGGTGCTTTCCAGACGAAGATCCGGCCGGGAGATAAATCGAGTCTCGAACTAATTCAGTTCGCATCGGATGCCCTGGCAGCGTGGTGTCTGGATCATCCCGCGATTCGTGTCGATCTTCCTTTCCCAGGCATTGGGTACGGTCATCTTAGACCCGATGATGTACGCCCGATTCTCGATGCTACACTTCCGGATACCGTGAATGTATGGGCGCGGGAGGTTGATCTGCTCGATGGGGCGAGCTCGGTAGATAACTCACAATGGCGGTTCTTCCGCTGGCGCGACATCGCCGCTGCAAAAGAGTGGGCTGATGCCGGGAACGTGGCGGTCCACGACACAGGGCGACCGTACCGTCGTTGGACGAATACAGCACACCTCATGGCGAAAGACGATGCCACGCTTCGCGCCGCAGCTCGTCGGATCGGCGTTCAACTTCGCTGGATACAGACTGATTCTCGACGAACCCACTACGACATTTTCGGCGGACCGCTCGATCGCGCTCTCTCATTGGTGGACAATCGCAACGAGGAAGTGTGGCGCAAGCGATCGGCGCAGTCCGCGGGTGCATCGGAACTCACGGTAAAGGAGTGATCCGATGAAGAACACTATGCGTCCAAAGGGCCAGTCTGCTCAACTCACCTTGCTCACACCACAGTATGACGAGATCGTGCTGACCGATGATGTGCGGAAGGCGTACGGTAGCTATTTCACGCCTGGTTACGTCGCCAGTGCGCTCTACGAACGCACGTTCCCTGATCTTGGAGAGCGCGATTGTGTCCTGGATCCCACTGCTGGCCTGGGGCATCTACTCGGGGCAGTGCCAAAGCAGGTTGGCGCAATTGGTGTTGAGATTCAGCCGGAGCTCGCAGCGCGTGCGCGCCAGGCAACCGGGAGACCGGTTGTCACTGGCGATATTCGCACCTACGATATCGAGCGCGCATGTGACGAACTGTGCGATGGTCGACGAGTCACTGCTTGCTTCGCGAACCCGCCGTTCTCGATCGGGATTATTGAGGCGATTCTTGAGCGCGCTTACCACCTTTTGCCACAGGGCGGGCGCTTCGCCAGCATCCTGCCTGTTCATTTCTTCCATATCGCCTCGCGCACAGTACGGCACAACCGCCAATGGAGTATCGCTTGCGAGCTGCTACCGCGAGATGTGTTTCCGCGACTGGCGCAATCAATTTGCTGGGCGGTGTTCGAGCGGGATACAAAGCGCGTTTTGGGCGGGTTTGCACTGTATGAAGACATCGCCGCTGCGCGGGCGCTCGCTGATCGTTACCGGCGCACGTTGCGGGATGTTGCAGTCGAGCCTTGGCGTGTGGTTGTCCTCGACGCGCTTCGCGACCTCGGCGGCCAGGCGCATCTCTCCGACGTGTACCGAGTGGTCGAATCCAAGCGATCGAACGCTGGACGGTTCTATCGTGAGAAGGTGCGTCAGCAACTCCAGCGGTACGCGGTCCGGATCGGGAAGGGAGAATATCGTTTGCCCGATCAACCCAATGCAGCATACGCTGCCTAACTCAACGAGATGATCTATGCGCGGTCCTAAAATTCCCGATTCAGTTCCCGGCGCTACAAACGGTCCACGAGTTGTGCATTGCAAGCACGAATCATACGACGTTTACGTTGGTCGCCCATCGCCGTACGGTAATCCATTTGTGCTGGGGAAGGACAGCAACAGGGACGAGGTAATCGAGAAGTATCGGTCCTGGTTGCTCGGCCAACCGGAGCTTGTTGCGAGGGCAAAGATCGAGTTGCGCGGCAAGGTGCTCGCATGCTGGTGTGCTCCTAAGTCGTGTCACGCTGATGTCCTCATGGAGATCGCGAATGCGTAAGCCGCCAGGGGGGCGTCGTGCTGCGACAGTACGCTGCGAGGGTTGCGGCGCCCGGAAACGTCGGCGCCGGCGCTGCCTGTTCTGCTCCTTGCTACTCTGCGATCGCTGCCTTCACCGACAATCCGAGCACTGCCATGGGTGTGTTACCGCCCAGCAGGCCGTTGCCAAGGTCCTACCTAGTCGGTAGAGCTTCCGGACGGCTGGCCGTGGGTGCAGCCTCTCTTGACACGTCGTCGCAAATGAGACATCTTTAGAATAATCTCATTTGATACAAAAAGGGGGATTCTATGGCTACAATGACACTTCCCGAGTTCACGCCTCAGATTCTGCGGGCGCCGGACGGACGATTGGTCGCGGCCGGAATACGGGGCTTCATCAACATCGCCAAAGCGTGGAAGCTAAACGCGGGCGACGTGGCCAAGCTGCTCGGAGTATCGCGAGCTACTTACTACCGCCTACAGCAGACCGCCGTGAAGGAACGCGAGGCAGCCGCGAGCGGCAAGCCAGAGATCCGCGCACAGCTTGCAGACCCTGCACTACAGGAACGTCTGTCGCTACTCGTAGGGATATACGGTGATCTCCAGAGCTACTACGCGAAGAATCGCGACTTCGGAGAACTCTGGGTGACACTCCCGAACAGCAACCGTGTATTTGGCGGCCATGCACCGATCGAGCTAATGTTGAGTGGGAGTGTCGTTGCGCTGTGGACAGTGCGGCGATTTACCCAAAACATGCTCGGCTAGCACGCTGGCATTCTTCCTGATTGCTGTCGGGTGCTTCTGCGCTGGTGCATCCGGGAGAACACTACAACCACTCCCGTATGCGCTCCTCAGACCCGGCTCGTGACTCATCTCCAGGCATACCAACCTCGTTGCTTTACTGGCCCGAGGCTGTTCGGATAGTCTCCGCTTTGCTGCCACCGATTATGGAGTTCGAACGCGTTGCGGATCCCGATGATATGGTTGCCTTTGCGGAACTCGCAGCGCTTTCTAGCGCGGGTGGTGTTTCACCGTTCGGCAATCTGAGCCTGGTCCCGAATGAGATGTGGATGCTTGGTGAGGGTGCCCGGTTTGCCATGCCTACTTTCACGTTTCCATCTGATGAAGGTTCACGTTTTGCTCCTCCTGGCGCGTACGGTGTGTTCTACGCGAGTCACGATCGCGAGACGGCGATCGCCGAATCTTCATACCACTTTCTTCGCCGGCAGAAAGAGTACACAATGCAGGTTAAGGTCGAAGCCGACATGCGCGTTTTGGTGGCGAATATAGAAGCGACAGTCACAGACCTTCGTGGCCGTCGTGCGACGTTTCCGGCACTGTACGATCTGCGCGACTATGAGTCAGCGCAAGCACTTGGCGTGAAGACTCGTGCAACTGGTGGGAGCGGAATCGCATACGACAGTGTGCGCCGTGCCGCTGGTGAATGCGTTGCTGTTTTTCATCCCGTGTGCATCCGTTCCTGCATCGACGTGGGGACGATCACCTACGAGTGGGACGGACGTCACTTGAATGTGACCTCGCCGCCGACTAGCGGACGCTGAGCCGGTCTCGCGCGGGCGCACCTCAGACAATCACCAATTGTCGGGGGTTCCGTGGGCGCTTCAAATTCAACATTCGTTCGACATACCACACTCCGGTCGTGGTCGCCCGTTTCGGAACAGCCACCCGCTGGTCCCTTTCGCGCCTCCTTTGTGATCGACGTGACCGCGTTGGAAGGACATCCTACCGCGTTGCGACGTGCCGTCGGTGTAGCCATGCGCGAGTTGCTTACTCGAGGCACCGCGATCGCATTTGAGCGGAACGGTGCGATGCTCACCATCCGGCGCTTCGATGCTCGGGCGTCCTTCCATCTCCAGAACGAGACCGTCGCTGAATACCCCCTCGCTTTCGGTCTCGCTTTACGGGATACCGTTACCCGGATGGTGGGGATGGACCCGGCAGAATTTCACAACATTGCTGTCACAAGCACAGAAGGCTCTCTCAGACATGTGGCTCCACTCCTCACGGGTGATTTTGGTGTTTGCATGACTCGTGTTCGGGCTGGGATTGCGACAGCTCGGCAGCCAGGTCGGCCCGTCCGGAGGGCGCTCGTCATACGACCACTGCCGTGCACGAGCTGAGGCGATGAGTTCTGATAACGCCGTTGGGATCCACCCAATCCGTACCCTGGTAGCCCGGGCGATAGCGGAATCGGGCCCGTACGCCCATTTCACCCTTGCCGACACCGTAGGGAACCTAGCGCCCGATAGTTCGGGCAGGCACGTTGTCTTGGCCGCATACAACGATCCGACGACTGGTGAAAAAAGCACCGTCCGCCTCGATTACTGGACCGCTGGACTCCGGGTCCGGCCCTTCTGTTCCCACTGCCTATCGCGGACCTGTGGCCATGCCCTCAGAGTAGCGACAGTGTTTCGGGCCGCGATGACCGGGGACTTGGCGACCCTCACCCGGTATCTCCGGACAGACGCCACCGATAGAGTAACGGATGCCGACCTTTCATCTCGGTGGCGGGATCACGAACTGGCGCGGGAGGCTGAGATCCGGACGTCACGAGAAGCCGCGGTTGACGCCGAACGGAAGGAGGTGCAGGCGGCCAAGGCCAGCCAGATTGCCAGCGGCGCTGATCTTCCTCTGTTCGCCAGCACAGAGTAGTGACCGAATGCCCATTCACAGGGTCTGCTGCCCGAAGCGGGTCGCGGGCCGGCCACTAAGTTTGCGACCACCGCTAGCTGTTGATGCCGCGCTAAGATACCATAAAGCGGACGGAAGTCGCCTGTTTATGCTTTCGGAGTAAAATTGAGGCCGCACCTTTCCCCTGCTGGCAGATCGTCTCCAATCGAAGTGAAAACAGATCCATCATCGCTTGCATCGCTCACCACTAGAGGGGCTGCAAGGGAAGCCGAACGGTACCAGGATGTGGTTATCCAGGCGAGCCGATGTTCAAGCCCGGGCCACGCGGTAGTTAGCGCGGCCTTTGGCGTTGAGCGCGTGGGCGATGCCCTCCGACAGGCTACGAGAGCTGCTCTTGGTGCGAAGCTCATTGACGGATCGGACCCCTGGATTCATGGCTACCGTAACGCCCTCGATTCGCTGGAATGCGCGGTTCGGGCCGGAATCGAAACCAGGGGCGTCGCCGAAGTCATCATTGCCCGCTTCCTGGGTGGCGGTCCGCGGTCGCCAGGGTCTGTAAATCCCGCTCTTCCTGCCGTGGACCCTCAAGATTACGGGGTTCAACCAACGGCAGCGCTCCGTACTCTCATGGATGCCGCAGATGGTCTCCTGGCTGATTTATTGTCAGCTCGCCAGGTGCTCGATGTACCAGAGGGGTTAGGGCGGATCAGACGTTCTGCAGTGACTCGTGTGAAAGCTGCGGCGAGAGCCGCGGACGGACATGCTCGACGCGCTGAACGACTCGCTCACTGCTTGGTCGCTGTGTGTCCAGAAAATCCAGCGTTCGCGCGCGCTCATGCGCAACTCGCCCGAGCGGAAATCGAACACAGCAATGCACTCCTCTCAGGTGCGAGCCGCGACCAGCGCGAGTCGAAGATTCGCGCTGGATTCCGGGCTGCGCTGGCGGAGGCGTATGAGCAAGTAGCGCGCACATGCGCAGCGGTTACGGGTGCACGGTTCGCCGCGGAGCGTGTAGCTCTCGAGAACATGAACACTGCAATCGGCGTTCGTGACCAGGCCATCGAGCTCATAGAAGAATGCGCCGGTCTCTCCGGTGAGGCCGAGGCTGGGGGAATGAGCGCAATCGATA
Organism: Gemmatimonadota bacterium; assembly: GCA_003136975.1. Classification (GTDB taxonomy): domain Bacteria; phylum Gemmatimonadota; class Gemmatimonadetes; order Gemmatimonadales; family Gemmatimonadaceae; genus Fen-1247. Next base: position 10,846 of record PLEG01000388.1, read on the forward strand.
CGATCCGCCTGCGAGCCGGACAGACAGAGCGACTTGAAGATGAGCTGATTGCAATGTTGCACTCGGATCCGCAAGAACGGACCGCGTTGCACGGCGCTGGCGGGTATGCGCTGCTAATGTCGTAGGAGTGAGATACTCGGTTCGCGCGAGCGCACCGTAGTGTCATGACCCAACCTTTACGCAATGCAACTGAGATACGCACGTCCGTCGGATTTCCCAGCGGATCGCGCATCGGCGTTACAGGGCATCGCCCCTCCAAGATCATCCTCGACGGCCGTCCCGCTTACCACCTTGACGTTTTCGCGCGCGTTGTGGATCTGGCTGTCGCGGCACTCCAGCAGTTCCAACCGTCTCATGTACGGACAGGAATGGCTCAAGGCTGGGATCAGGCCGTTGCCGAAGCGTGTGTCCGTCTCGATATCCCATTCACAGCAGTAATCCCGCACGAGGCGTTCCCGTCACGGTGGCCAGCGGCGGCCAGGGCCAAGTACAACGACCTGCTGATGGCCGCGGACGACATCGTCGTTGTGGGGACCGGTGATTTCCATCTCGGGCTGTTGCAGCGCAGGAACGAGCGAATCGTCGATGATGTTGCCGACGAGGGCGGCTACCTACTGGCCCTCTGGGACATGAAACCACGCGGTGGCACCTTTAACTGCATCCAGTACGCAGGCGAACACGGGGTTAACTGCCACAATCTCTGGCCCACGTGGCTTCGCCACCGGGCGGCTCGGTCTCGGCACCAATCGGCAGCAGAATAATGAAGTCTGCATAGGGACGTTGTGCGGAAAGGGGGTGGTGGGGCTGTATTGTCTGAAGAGAGTGGATTTTCGGCTCTCGTGCCCGATTTCGGAGAACAGCATGCCTTTCAACTCTTCCGTCACGCAGTCTATCACCGCCGCGCTTACTCCTACCGGCAATACCCGCATCTTCGTGTACGGCACTCTCCGCGATGGACAGCGCAATCATCAACAGCTTTCAGAGGCTCGCTTTATCGGTACTGGCGAGACCGTGTCACACTTTACACTCCGTGTCGACAATCTCCTCCCGTATCTCGATGCAAGCAATCCTCTCTACCCCGTTCGCGGGGAAGTCTATGAGGTTGATTCGTCTGGACTGCGGGCGATCGACCATCTTGAAGGCCATCCTCGCTGGTATCGACGTCGCGTCATCTCGATTCGGCTGGACAAGCGTCCCGGTGCTGCAGTGAAAGATGTCGTTGAGGCATTTGCTTACTTCCATTCGGATGCCCTGGGTCAGATTCACCCAACTGGCGACTATACAGTTCCGATCACCACATCACTACCGAAAGAGGTAGCAGTATGACGGACCCAGTGCGCAAGCGAACACTCAAGTGGCGCGACGGCCACGATAGAACTCCACTCGATGCAACATCTGAGGCGGAGCTCGTCGCTGTGATGCGCAAGCGATCACACTACGCCAACGTTGCGGACGACGCGGGATACATGCACGCGGTTGCGCGGCGCTTCCGTGAACTGGACGGAGTTACCGTTCGTTCCGACAGTCCTGCCAACTTTGTCGAGGATCTCGTCGCGGTCGGACACATCGAAGCGGTATGGGTTGATGAAACCGGTGGCGAGACGCGCATTACGCCCGACGGATACAGACTCTCGCGCCTTCGCGCCAGCGGCATCCCTGTTCTGGATTCAGAGGATATGGATGCCGGGACACATGGTGGTGCCGTATGACTGCGCCGATGTTCCCGACATCTTCAGCGGGATGGCTCGTCAACGGGACCGTTGATCCTGCACTCGCGGAAAGACTTGATCATTCCGCTCTTGTTGCTTCAATGCGGAGCGTTATTGAACGGCCCGGCGGTTTCGCACCCGACGAGCGTCGCGCAGTTGCGCAGGTAATTCGTGCGCAGGGACGGTTCGCTGCCAGTGGGTTGATTACCCCACCCGCAGAGAACACTTTCGCGCCGTATCAGTTTTCGCCGGTACTCAACGATCCTGCTGCATGCGAACGGATCGCAGTTGCGATCGAGCGTGGTCATGTAAATGATCTCGAGATTGTGAATGCTGTCCTCGCCTTTCCGCGTGCGGTAGCAGCTACCGACGCATTGACTGAGTCAGTTCGCATCCAGTTAGTACGGGACGCGCTGGGTGAGTCGCTGATAAGCGATGCGACCTTGGACGAGTTCGACGACATTGGCGCCGTCCCTCCGATCACGCCTGATCCCACTCCTTCGCGCGCAACGATCGTCCGTGAAGCATACGCGGCCGCCGTGAAGGCAGCGACTCAGGATCGGGAGTCAGTCGCGCCCTACGTTGGGGACTCTGCGATGAGCCACCGCACATTTGGGGTCGAACTCGAAGGGTTCTTGTACGGTGGTGAGCCTTTGGACCTGCAGGCGCGTCGCGCGCGACGGGAACTCGACGCCGCGGGCCTCCTCGAGTGGGGGGTTGGTGTTGACTCGACAGTGATTGACGATTCGCGCCAGGAGCGGACTGGACTTGAGGTAAGGTCGCCAGTGCTTCGGGGTGACGATGGATTGGCCGAGTGCATCCGTGCGGTCCAGGCATTGAGTCGCGCGGGATTCGTGACCAACGATTCGTGTGGGATCCATGTACACATCGGGGTCACGTCTGAGTCGTTGGCTGAAATGAAGACCATGGCCGCGACACTGACCGCGCAGGAGCTGAGTCTTGATGCTTTCACCACTCCACAACGGAGAGGCGAGGGTAGCCGGTATGCGATGCCAGCCGGAGTGACGCGCGAATACATCGGCGTATCCGAGCGTGGGAAGACGTTGATGGGACCAACCCCGGATATCACGCCGGAGAGTCTTGGAGATCGGTTGGTTGCGGCGCAGACGTTCCGCGGCGTCTTGGACACTCTCAACGTGAACGGTGACGAAACCCGTTTCCACAAGATCAATTACCGCTCGATTATGAAGCGTGGTACGGTGGAGTTCAGAGGCCGCGACGCATATCTGTCCACACCGCAGGAATTGTCTGACTACATCCGCCTCTGCGATAGGCTGGTGGACCGCGCGATGGATGGAGAATGTGTCCTGCCGGTTCAGCGCGAGCGGTTTGCAGCTTTCGCTGGAGCAATCACTCTCGCTCGTGCGGCAGCGTATCCAGGTGCTGCAACCGATTCCGTCCGCGTAGCTGACAGCGGGTCGTCAATGACGGATGCCTTAGCACGTTTGGCGAACGCGAGAGTCCATGACATAGCGAAGTTGCCTATCCCGGCATCACTGGTTGTCCTGGATAACGGGAAGGATGGAGAAGTAGAAATCCACCCTCCGCAGGCAGGACGGTAAAATCGTGTCGGCTAACTCAACCCTCTCACCAGCGGGCGACTACAGCGCGGGTGCATTCCTTCACATCTGATACTGTTTCCCTTTCACAGGATGTGAAGCAATGCCAACGATTTTCTCTCTCGCTGATTTCCAGAGCGACATCGACGTAGCACTTATTGAGAGTTGCGGCGATGTCACGCCCGCAATACAGGCAATGCTCGACGTCCATGAGAAGTTGGAGTCGGACAAGATCGATGCGTATGGGATCGTGTACCGCGACCACATGGACAGGGCAGCATCGTGCAGGAAATTGGCCGAGGAGTTAGAGGCTCGTGCTAAACAGCATGAGGCAACAGCCGATGGTCGCCGCCGACTGATGCAGTGGTACATGGAGCGTCGCGGTATGCGCGAACTCTCCGGCTCCTTTGCGCGATTCTCGATTGCAAAGAACGGCGGTAACCAAAAAATCGAGTTGAAAGTCCCGGAGGCCGATGTCCCCGACTCGTTTCGGAAGCCACTTCCAGCGCAGCCGACGCGGGGTGATGTGGATACCAACGCGATCCGCGCGGCTATCGCCGCTGGAAGCGAGGAAGCCGCTGCAATTGCGATACTTCTTCCGCGTACTGAACGCGTAGATATTTCTTTCGGCCCACGGAAGCGCAATGCTGAAAAGCCGGAGGTCGCAGTCAACCTTTCGGTGCTCGACGGTCAGGTTGGCCCCACTGTTGAGCCAGTAGCGGAACCATCCGTTGCTGAACCGATCGCAGCGTAGTGCCCCTCCAATGTCCACCGCTCTCGCTGATGCACCACTTTGTGGACCGGAATGGTCCACACGGTGCGCGTCATCTACAACGGCGGAATGCCGGTGTCGGTGCGGTGGTGCCAATCACGGCACCGCCGTCACGCGGACGCCCAACATCCAGCTCGCACTCGATGTTGACGGAGGGCGGCGGATCTCACTGATGACAAAGAGTCGCGTAGCTGCGTCGGCACTCACCGATCCAGGGAAAGCAATTCGGGCCGCTCCTATCACCGGTCGGTCTGTTCCAGCCAAGTGGCCTGATCAGGAAAGCGCACCAATACACATCGCGTTCTACGGCGAGGCGCCTGGTCGTTACGGTGCTGACCGAACCCTTTGCCCATTCTGGGGAGACAAGGTCGCCAGGGTACTCTACCGCGCACTACGCGGAGCAGGGGTCGCATCGTGGGAGGGCGGTAGTGAAGTCCTCGGCCTGCTTGGGATGGAGCTCGTGGAACGAGGGCTCATCCCGACATTCAACGGCATCATGCTGTCGAATGCGTTTGATCGTTGTCCTGCAGCCAGCCCAACCCGGATACGTCCGCCTTCTAAGGCTGAACTCAACAGCAACGAGAACCAGACGCGCGTGCTCGGGGAGTTGCGGGCTGCGCAAGCGCGTGGATGTAGAACGATTATCGCCCTGGGGAAGGTCGCGGGTGACATGCTCGGGCACCTCACTAAAGCCGAACTGTCCCAGGCTGATCAGCCAAAGATGGAAGTGATCGTTCGGCCGCACCCATCCGCATTGGGACTTATGCAATCCAACCGCCATCGTGCACCTGGCTACAAGCTTGTGGAACTCGAGGATGATTGGGTAAACACGACTGTTGCCATCATTCGCTCGGTGCTCGCGCGGGCGCAAGACAGAGCAACCACCACAACCATCGTTTAGGCGCAAACCCGTCTTTCTCAAATAGGAGCACCTGTGTCCACACAATCCGCCACTCCAACACCGCCAGTCGTGAGTGCGTTCCGCGCGGCTTACGCCGCCGGCAAGGAAATGCCGCGAACGGGTGTTGCGTTACCGCCATCGTGGAATGACGAGGCGCGCGAGCTGTTCGAGGAACGTGCTGCGTTACTTGAATACGGTGCAGGGCACACTCGAGAGGAGGCGGAGCAGCAAGCGTTAACCGACGTCTGCCTTACACTCGGCGTTGACGGATTGCCGAAGGCCCAACCATCAAAGCCCGCTCAACTCGAAGACGACGGACTCACAGATCTCTTTGGGGATGTGCTCCCGAGCGTGGCGACTGACGCAATTGCGTCCGGGCATTAACGATGAGCCTGCCGCCGTTCGTGCTCGATGTTGCGCTATTCCTCCTGGCGGCATTTGCAATTCGTCGAATGATGGGATGCGTGATGCGGCTGGCGGTGTTCGTCGTAGTCATTCTGTTGGTGTTGTATCTCCCTCAAATCCACTAGGCGAGTAGCCGCAGACCAGAGGAGCAATGGCCAAGTCAGCAGATGAGACGCTTCTGCGGTTGCGGTACTTTGCGCGTGGCGGGCGGGCTGACGCCGGAAAGCAATCTGTTGTGCGCGACGACATGCGTGCGGTATTGGATCGTATCGATTCACTTCGAGTCGCACTAAAGGGCTGTGGTCAATTGCAGCAGATCGGGTGGGTATGTGGCCCAGAAAGCCTCTGCTGGAAGTGCGAAACAAAAAACAGGAACGCTACTTCCATGCTTGTTACTGGAATTCAGGGTGAGGAATAACACCAGGGCTCGCAGTCTCGTTGCTGTTGAGTTCGATGGCCTCGTGGAAGTACATCTACCACCGATCAGCGCTGGTGCATATGCAACTCTGTGTGGGATGGACGGCGACGACGAATGGAACGGACAGAAGCCGGCAGTACTACCCCATAATCCCAAAGTGACGTGCGCTCACTGCATTGGCATCTGGCGCGCCGCGCGGGCGTATGGACCGAAGTATATCGATACCCAGCACCTGGAGAAGGATCATGAGTGAGACGAGTCAAAAGTCGAGTAACTCATACCAACTGGCTGAGCGGATTGCAACGGATCTCGGAATTTACGGTCCGGAACTTCACCCGTCGCGTCATGCAGAGAAGATCTACGCCGCCTTCACGGCTCTACGTTCTCAACTGACAATCGCAGAGCACGAGTTGAATGCAATGCGTCCTGTTGTGGACTCAAGCCGCAGATGGTACTACGGTGCTAGTGAGCATAACCTCGGCGTCACTGTTCCGATGTACGAGAACCTTATGTCACCAGAGCCGCTCGTGATTCAGTCGGAAAGCGCGTCCGCAGGAGATGCGACGAAGAAGGAAGAGTTGATGGACGAGAAACTACGTGAAGGGTGGACGTGGCTGACCAATTCCAATAAATGGCACTACTTCCGCGACGGACGCTCGCTATGCGGCAAGTTCGGACTATTTCCGACGATGAACGGCGATTTCGAGGACGGATCGGGCGTGGATGATGAGGTGAAGTGTTCTGGCTGCAAAGCGAAACTTGTGCGTGAGAATGCACGGAAGGCGCATGCCTAATAACACATCTATGGGGAAACGAATGGCCAAGACCGCAGTCGAGGATTGCCGTGAGCTGTTCCCGCTTCGGGACAGGATAATGGATGCAGTCGCGGAGATCATGAAAGATCGTCCGTATAACGGCAGCTTTGGAATAGGCGTGCGTCGCATGCCGAAGGGAGTCGTGTACAAGGATGAGACCAACCCCGGATCCGTTGAGGACAACGGTGGTTGAGCCTGGTATCGTCGAAGGCGCGCGGCTCGATCTACTTCGGATGCTGGCATGCATGGATGACTTTGCGCGCGACAAAGGTCCTCACTTCCCAAAGTTCTTCCCTTTGTTCGAGGATGAATGGGACCACAGTGACGATGACATCCTCTTGGCGGCACGGGAAGCCAGGGCGCTCGGGCAGGTTGAGTTCTACGCCGAGTCTGAGATGGCAAAGATTACACCCTATGGATACGCTTTCATCAGAGCGCATGATGTAATCACCGCTTCTGCTTGCGGAGTTCAGAGCGACACCACGCAGCAGCACGGCAGCTAATAGGCACTGTCAATATTGATCGGGACAGTCGAGCGGTAGCTTCTCGCGCGAGCGCATTTCGGAGCAGTTCCACCTCTCAATACGAGGCTCCGATGCGCAGTAACCCAGCCGATCAGACTCCCCCCACCACACCGAAGCGAACAAGCCCACCGGTTGACCCCAAAGGCCGTGTGAAGCTCACAGCTTACCACGAACACAAGGGACTCTCGGAAGAGACTATTGCGTTCGACTGTTCAATCACGCTCGACGGAAAGAAAGTGGCAGCCGCCACGAACACTGGCCAAGGTGGACCGAATCGGTACCATTTCTTTTCGCGGGATGCAGAGGCAACGGTTACGCGTCTCGCCGCTGAGTGGGCGCGCGATACAGGTCGCCGAACGTTCGAGACGCTCGATGCGTTTCTCAGCTACATCTCCACCGGGATGTCTGATCAGAAGATCGCGCGTTCGTTGTTCAGACGCGCATCCAAGGTTGATCCGGCCTATGCCGGAGTCGTCGTTGTGGAGAAGGATCCGCTAACACTCACGCGCCCAGAGGGCGGTGACGTGATCGTCGACTTTCTCGCCCACGAATACATCCTCGTGCGGAGCATCGACGATGTGACGACTCTCGCAGTGGCGAAGGGTGCTGGGGCATGGTGCTTCCATGTGCTTCCTGCTGAAACCCTCAAATAACCCGTTTCGACCCGCGCCCAGGCTTTCACCCCCCCCGAACCACAGTGGTACCGAAAGGGGGTGGTAGAACCTGGGCTGGTAGTGCCGTCTGTAAATGAGGGCATTCCTCGCCGTGCGATTTGTTCGGCGGGGCTCAGCCCAACAACAATGAGAGCGCATGCCAATTCCAGAGAACATGCCACGCGATGTACGACCACAAAGATTGAGCGTAGATCGACTTTTGAAGCTCGCGAAACGAACGGTCTACTTCCCGTACGATTATCAGAGCACTTCCGGCCGTCATTACAAGAGCGATGTTCGAGCCGCTCTGGCCCATGGGCTTGCAGTCGAACTCGAGCGCGAGCAGCAAGAGCGACAGCACGAGATGGAGATGACGACGTTGCAGCAGGAGATCGCAACGCTCACCGCAACCCTCGAAGCTGCACGAGGCCCCATGAATGCGGCACGGATCAGTGATGCAGGAATCAGTGACCCGACGTTGGACGAAGCTGCCGAAAACGTTGCACGAGTCACTGATACAGAACTTCCGGTGCGACAGGAGAGCAGCGGCCCGATCTCAGAGGCGGCAGCTATTGAGCGCCTACGCAGGATCGCGCAGTCCGAGGTTGAAGACGATGAGTTCGCCAAGGAAGACATGGCGGGATTGGAAGACGACGGGATTCTGAACAACGACTCGCATTTGCCGGACGGAGGAAACACTCGATGACACAGCACTCTACAACTGGACGCTCGAGCGGTAACAACATCTCTCGATATTCCGCGCTGGAGCCGGCTTCGCCGGAAACGCAGTCAATCAGAACGCTGGTCGCAGAGCAGATTAACGGCCCACTCCCTGGCGGGCGGCCTTTGACTGATGATGAAATCGATCGGTTGCTCATGGGGATAGCCGAAGTTGATGGCGTTTCGGATGAGCGGTTCACCGCGGGGGATTATGCGATCGACGATGAGCCTGATGCAGTCGCGAAGTGTCCGAGCCTGGATGAACTCCGCGATATCGCCGCGGCAGCCGAGCGCGAGGATCTGACGCCAGATGAGATTGCGGCGCACTCACGCCTGCTTTGGAATGCGATCGCGTACTTCCAGCGACGGGCGCGCGACTATGACGAGGCGACGAAGAGAGAGGCTCGGGAGCGTGAGGTCCTGCGGACAATTCGCGACGGCCTCAAGAGCCAGGTAGATGAGTTAGCGGCCTGACCGAGTCCTGTGGTTCCGTGGCGCACCGAACGGGCAGCCTTCAATGGTTGCCCGTTTCGTGTTTCCGGGAGAATCGAGCCCGGCGGACGACCGCGCAGGTGCAAATGGGCTTATGACCAGATCACTCAACCACGTGCTCCCAGAGCCAAAACATCACGAGGCCGACATGCATCCGCAGTCGAATAGCGCTTAGCGCACCGCGGGCGGCGGCGCCATCCGGTGTAGTCGCTCGCACTTCCCAGGAGATCCTATGCAGCTCGCTACCACGCTCTTGCCACACGACCCCTATGCCGACTATGGAGACGATCCTGACGGTCTGCCCGACGGAGTCGCGTCCGACATCTGTCCGCGGTGTGGGCCGGTGATCATCACGACGAGCGACGGCCGTCTCGTGACTGAGCGCCGCGACGGACATGGCCTTTGCCTCTGCACGCCCGAAGAGCGCCAGGCTGCCGAGGCTGCACAGGATCGGAAAAGACGTCAGTGCATTGATGATCGTGCGCGACGAGCTCGTAAGAATACCGCGCTCGCCACAGAATCCTCGTTAGCTGCTCGGATCGCGAGTGGCAGGAAGCAGTAGTTATGTCGACAGATCAAGAAGCACGTTCTGCAGAGCAACCCGAGCCTGTGCAATCCGCGTCATCGTCGCCACATGAAGAAATGGTGCGCCAGGCGCTAGCGGTGCTCTCTGGCGATCCCAAGTATCGCGTGTTTCGTGCGCCTACTCGTAAGGTTTTCCAGGAGGAGGTCCCACCCGGGCTGCCTGTGGTGCGATGCCTGCTGGTCGATGCTCAGGCCAGCGGTGTTGATTCCGAACACGCCCCTCTCTTGGAGGTTGCGGCGCTGCCAGTCACAATCGGGCGCGTCGACGGCCATGTGTACAGAGTCGGACGGCCGTGCGTGATGTTCAACGATGCGGGCACATCCGTGCCTGATGCAGTGGTCCGTCGCACAGGGATCACGGACCGAATGGTACGCGGGCATAAGCTATCTCCCGCGCCGTTTGCAGCCATGATCGCGCAATGCGATGCTGTCGTTGCGTTTAACGCTGCGTTCGATCGGCCGCTGCTCGAGCGATACATCCCTCAGTTCGAGACGGTCCCGTGGCTCTGCGCATACAGCGAAATCGACTGGACCGCACATGGGTTACTCGATGGTTCACTGGAATCACTTTGCGCTCGACACGCGAAGGTCTATCTCCCGGTTCGTCGGTCCGTAGCTCATGTCGACGCGATGCTCGATCTCGTTACGGCACCTTGGCAAGATGGAACACTTCCCATCGTGTCTCTGTTCGACGCGGGTAGGAAGATGCGAGCTCTCATTTGGGCCCCTAATACTCGATTCGAAGCAAACGACGCCCTTCGAGATCGCCTGTATCGATTCCACCAGTGCAAGACGCTGGGTCGTGGGTGGTATGCTTACATCTCGCCGGCGGCGGTGACGGACGAGATGAAGTGGCTCGGTCAAACCATTTACGGTGGAAGACTGCCGACGAATGTGAGAGCGGTGCCAGTAGGAGCGCGGATCCGTCACGCCTCGCTCGCTCGCGTGCTTCGCGATGCGTCGACCACTTACCTGCAGTCGCATCAACCCTCCCATGTACTGCCGGCCGCGGAGCATTCACCGGTGGCGGCGTAGCTCATGTCCCACCCATGTGACGCGAATTCACAGTGTCCCTTCCGGCCTGGCTCGGAATCCCCTTTAAGCAGCGAAACGGAGTCTCCAATGCTCGATAGCACCTTTTCCACACCAAAAGCAGTCCCAAATCAGCTCGCCTTCTTTCTCGATGTCCTCTACGAGGGGCAAGGGATCCGGGCAACCCGGCTCGATCACGCCAACAACCTCAACGACGGGGCGATCCGGGTGACTCGCGAGGCACGCCGCCGAGGGATTCCTTGCTTCGAGCTTCCGGTCTATAAATCCATCAACGAGGTGGTTCTCGAGGCGACAGCTATTGCCCGCCGGAAGCGGCCGCGGCCAGGGGCGCCAACCCTCCCAGCCCTTGCCCTAGTATTCGGGATCGAGCCTCTTCGAGCTCATGGTCACCCACGGGGCGTCAAGAACCCCCGAGCCATGGTTCCTGGACATAGCGAGGCTGAGGCCGATATCCCCGCGTGGGACCTCTGCGCAAGATCCTACACGATCGTCCTCGTGGAAGCGGTCCCTGACAAGCCGACCAAGCGCGGTCCTACCCGGTAAAGTGATGTAAATGCAGGGGTTGGGCGTGTTGTACGGCGCAGGTGCAGTGGGCAGTATCCAATAGGACGCCCTTGTTTCGACGGCGTTCACCGACTGCTTCCCGCTTGAGGATTGTAGCAATGACCACCACCATGCCCCAGATCAATACCAGCCATTTCAGCAATGTCGATATCGGTCTTCCTGCTGCCACGCTGTCTTCAAATGCACTCACCGTGCTCAAGAAGCGTTATCTCATGAAAGACGCTGAGGGTAACCCGACCGAGCGGCCCGAGGACATGTTCAGCCGCGTTGCAACAACCCTGGCTGACGTCGGTATTCGGTATGGCGAGTCGAGGAAGGACGTGCGGGATCTTGCACGCCGATTCTACGATCTGATGACCAGCGGGCGGTTCGAACCCAATTCCCCGACACTCATGAATGCAGGGCGGCCGCTAGGCCAGCTCTCGGCCTGCTTCGTTCTCCCGGTTGAGGACTCACTGTCCAACGGGCACGACGGCATCTACGACTCGCTTCGTGCCTGCGCGCTGATTCACCAGAGCGGCGGAGGAACGGGGATGAGCTTCTCCAGACTCCGCCCGAAAGGCGCGACGGTCAGGAGCACTACTGGCGTGGCGAGCGGTCCTGTCAGCTTCATGGAGCTCTACGATGCTTCAACCAATGCGGTAAAGCAGGGTGGGGACGCGTCGCGGTGCCAACATGGGCGTCCTCCGGATCGATCATCCAGACGTGATGGAGTTCATCACGTGCAAGGAGGATCTGTCCAAGATCACGAATTTCAACATCTCACTCGCGATCACCGATGAGTTCATGCTCGCCGTGCGCGAGGGCACAGACTACGCGCTTTACGATCCCAAGTCGAAGGCCGAGGTCGGCCGCCTGGATGCGCGGACCGTATGGGAGAAGATGATCGATGGCGCATGGCGCACTGGTGAGCCTGGCTGCTTGTTCATCGACGAAGCGAATCGCTACAACCCAGTTCCACATCTCGGCGATTACGAGGCGAGCAACCCGTGTGGCGAGCAGTTTTTGCTGCCGTACGACGTCTGTAATCTCGGATCGATCAACATCGGTGCGTATGTAATCGAGGGTGAACTTGGCGTTCCAACATTGGATTGGGATGCTCTCCGTGAGGATATCCACGTCGCCGTCCACTTCCTCGATAACGTCATCGACGCAAACAAGTTCCCGCTCCCAGAGATCGAGACACTGGCGAAGCGGATCCGTCGCATCGGCCTTGGCCTGATGGGGTTCGCCGATGCACTGATCAAGCTCGGAATTCCCTACAACAGCACTGAGGGAGTAGGGTTCGGTCGAGAGTTGCAGGCATTCATAGACGAGGAGGCCAAGATTGCGAGCGAAATCCTGGCTGAGACTCGTGGCACGTTCCCGGAGTGGGCGCGTTCTATATGGGGTCCGGACGAGACGTGCGCGCGTGACACAGACGGCGATCGCATCCGTCCGATGCGTAGGCTTCGCAACTGTAACGTGACGACCGTAGCACCGACTGGGACGATCTCCATAATCGCAGGATGCTCATCGGGCATCGAGCCGCTGTTCGCTGTTGCGTTCATGCGCAATCAGGCCGACACAAAGATGGCCGACGTCAACGAAGATTTCGTCCGCGTTGCGAAGGAGGAAGGCTGGTACACTCCCGAGCTGATGGCTAGGATTGCCCGGGCAGGACATATTCATTTCGCCGAAGTTCCGGAGAACTGGCAGCGTGTATTCGTCACTGCTCATGACATCACGCCTGAATGGCACGTGCGCATGCAGGCGGCGTTTCAGGAACGCTGTGATAGCTCGATTAGCAAGACTACAAATTTTCCCCGGTCAACTACACGCGACGACGTTCGCGCCATTTACGAACTCGCACACGAGCTAAAGTGCAAGGGCGTAACTGTCTACCGGGATGGTTCGCGAGAGAACCAAGTCCTCTCAACGGGCGCAACAACGCACGCTGAGGATAGCGGGACCGTTGATCCCAACACGGCAGAGTTGAAGGCAGCGTTGGCCGAGTCCAAGATTGAGGTCGAACGCCTTACGGGCAAACTGCTCGCTGCTGAGTCGGAGCACGCGGTCATCCGAAGCAAGCGTGAACGCCCAGGCTTGCTGCGTGGTACAACGATTCGGAAGGAGACGCCTCTTGGAACGATGTTCGTTAACATCACCGAGGACGATAAGGGCAACCCATTCGAAGTCTTCATCAATCTCGGGAAGGCGGGTGGCGCAGCAATGGCTGATGCCGAAGCAATGGGACGTATGATTTCGCTCGCGTTGCGGTCAGGTATACCTCTGCGTGAGGTGCACCAGCAGCTCCGCGGTATCAGCTCTGACCGTGCGGTAGGATTCGGCCCGCACAAAGTGCTCTCTGTTCCCGACGCGATTGGAATCGCGATTGAGGAATGGCTTAAGTCGAGAGACGGCGTCCAGCAGGAACTCCTTACAGCAGATACTCCGAGCGGTGACGCTGCCGTAGTGGCCGCCCTCATATCAGAGAAGGCCCCGGCCCTTTTCGATCATTTCGCCGAGCGGACTCGTAGTGACTATGGACGCCCGTGTCCAGATTGCTTGCTACCAAACTCTGTCATCGAGAGTTCTGGGTGTGAGCATTGCACCGCACCGGGTTGCGGCTACTCGGCGTGTTAATTGTCAACGGGAGGATGAGAGATTTATGCCTTGTCCTCCCGTAATGTCAGAAACATCAAACCTTTCATCTCTCTGAGATGCCATACAAAGCATTGTCCTTTACCGCTGCTGCTACACGCGCCAAACGTGGTGTGGTTGAAGTGCGGCCTGTCGTTAGCGGAATAGTCGAGGCGGGGAATGGATCAGTTGGGGTCGAGCTCGGCCTAATTGTGACCGAAGAGCGCCCAGCGCATTTCTGCGTCACATTCCCTACAGCCAACTCACCGATGGGCATCGTTTACGAGATCGATGTCACTGACCTCCTTGAGAACCTAGTCAGATCTTACTTCGACGTGCATCCAGAGGATGCCCCGATATCGTTGACGCGGTAAACACTCCTCCTCGTAAGACATCCAGGAAGTTGAGAGAAACCGTCACGCGCGCGGGTGCATCCGCGTTTTATGACTCCATCGTCTCACACTGCACTCGTTGCTCGACCTTCACAAGCGTTCGTTGCATGCGCTGATGCAGGAGAGGCCCTGCGTTCCTTACCGCTGGGTTGTGCGCGCCTCATCAGTACATCACCACGCTACCTTGACCTGATAAGGTACGACATTCCACCGAGAGTCTCTCGATCCTCAAAGGAGATTTGGAGAACATCACCACGCGAATTGTTGAGCACTTGGACGATGGAGTTCCTTGAGCACGCGGCGTTGTGGTACGATGTGCTCGCTCAAGATGGTGTTGTTGCTCTCGAGATCGACGACTATAGGGACCGCGAGTCGGGTGCCCTAATCCCACTACCGGATCTCGCTCGCGAAGCGCTCGTGGCTGTTGGCTTCAGCCTCCAGGAGCACATTCGCCTTGCGCGTCCGGCTTCATACGGACAAAAGTCCCGCTCTGGTCACTTCAAGCGTTACGGTGGTCGTGCAGGTTACTTCCTACCTGACAACATTTGCAGTACCCTGGTCATCGCATTCAAAAATCGTCCGTTAGAACGTCTGCGTGCGGAAGGCACTGAGCGCGATCGTGCAGATATCGTATCGAACGAACGGTTCCTTCGGAACTTGTGGACATTGCGGCCAGCAATACATCGCAATGTCTCGATGGGACATCCTGTGCCGCAGGATCCGGACGTCGCCCGGGCAGTCATCACGCACTACACACGGGTTGGTGATGTTGTGATTGATCCCTACAGTGGGTCCGGCACAACAGCACGCGAAGCGCTCCTTCTTTCCCGTGATGCGATCGCGATCGAGCGTGAGCCACACTATGCCGCGATGACCCGGACAACTATTTCACCATACGGTAGGGTTTTCGATCTAACAGCATTCGCAGGAGCTGCTCCTCACCGGCGAATCATCATTCCTTCGTCGCAGCTACTTCTTCAAATGGGTACGGCTGCAACAGCACAGGCTCGTACCGCTTTTCTTCGGAGCAGCTCGGTTGGAGAAGTCACCGAACGTCTGAAACGTATGAGTGCGGCTGCTTCGACGACCTCTGGGGTCCAGATATCGCCTGAAATTGTCGGTTTGATCCTTCGAGCTGAACGGGAACTGTACTACACGGGACGAAAATCCAAACGGAAGAAGGCTGCTTGAGCGATTCACTATCCCCTAGTGCCGATACTTTTGCTCAGATCCGAACCTTATGACAACTCAAAATGATGTACCCGAGCGTTCGACCGACGAGCCGATCAACGGCGTCCTGTCGTCTGACTCCCTCGCGTCTGACGAAGAGCGCCGAACTGCGCTTGCTCGCGGGGAAGCGCGGTGTGTGATTTGCCGACGTTCGGCCGATAGTTCAAATGTCGGTGCGATAACGTGGGCAGTAGTGAATCCTGCAATCTGCACGGCTTGTGTAGCCAGCGCGGTTGAGAAGGTCCAGTCGAATCCTGCTATTGCGATGCGCGTCGTTGGCCATTTGGGCGGGGTTCACTCGGCCCGTTGTGATGGAGATGGCGTGCTCGACATGACGCGCGGGCATAGCGGGACGTGCGACGGTTATCTCTATCCAGACGACATGTGTATTGAGGCGCGGTACGCGTTGAGCGGTACGATCGAAGATAACCCGGCTGCAGTGGTGACAATGCGTTACTGTTTGGCGTGCTTTGCCAGGTTTCACGTACTGCCCGATGCGTCGATCGAAGGTGAGGACTCGCCAGAGCAAGCGGGCCTCGAGTAACCAGACTACGCCTGCGTTGGTCTCTCTGCCTGCTCGATAATCATGCGAGTAGCACCAGTTACGGGATCTCGCGATACTCTGCAATGCATTCCGGATTCGATTGTCAGTTCAACGCCTGGTGCAAGATTGATCTTCGCACCGTTGATCTCGAGCACGTACGCCGGTATAGTCTCGGGGTTCGCGATAACTGACTGCAGTGGCGACCGTCTTTGTTCAAGCGAGACTGTTTCGATGGCCGTGATGAACCGGTATTGCGCTGTTTGGCCAGGTCGTTGGTTTCGCTGAAGAATACCGGCATCTACACAGGACTTGATCGCCTTCGTCACGCTACCAGACTCGAAGGCAAGTGGGTTAATGAATGCGTTCGCTGCAAGCGGAATCCATTCACGATCTACAGCATCCGCTGCGAGTGCAGCGAGTACGAACCATACACCAGCTTTCCGTTCTCGTGATCCTCGCGTCGTCATTGGAATCACAGTGTCGAGCCGTGGAGATATCTCAGCGATGTCCAGCAGGTGCGTGAATATTTCGCGATCGGTGTCTTGGGGAGCGAGTTGCGAGAGAGATTCCCCCCCGAAAGTCATTCGATCGGTTTCGTCACTCCAAAGGACCCCCGTCGCGCGGAGCGCGTCAACGGCACTTCGTGTTGCTTCGATCTTGAGACCGAGGATATCCAGCACATCGGCACCGAGTGGATCGAATGCCAGTTCAGTAATTGGCCGGCGTCGAAACTCGAGGTGGCGGGGGAGTCGATTCGACAAAACGAATGCCAAGGCAATTGCGTGGCGAGCCACAACTTCAGAAGTCCGCCTCTCATCCACCAAAGCCCCGATCCGCTCCGCGAGAATCCCATACTGCAGGAGAGATCGAGGGTGGAAACCTCCCGCCTCAACTGAGCCGCCAGGGAGCGGCAGAATGTGGACAAGTCGCTGGGAAGGAATAGTCATGGGACAGGGCGAATGTCGAGCCCAGAGCACTGTGTGTCAATACTCAGGTAGAGTCACGGTACAGGGAGTGGGTCGATCCATCAAAGGCTTGTTGAATCTTCCAGTCCAAATTTCGGCTGATGAGAGCTTCACAGAAACTGAGTTAACTCATTTATTTCGACCCTCCCACAAGCTGAGATGCTGGCGAAGGGAAGTTGGGGTACAGGGGCTGGGACAGGTTGAGAGCGAAATTGCAGGATGTACCTAGGTAGCCCCACGGGTAACCCCATGGTTCCACCGCCGATGGTATCAGTTAAAGGGGCTGGTTGGTCATATGTGCTTATTTAGCATGGACTTACAGCCTTTTCGATAGAATTGGAGTTCTCGCTAGTGATGGCCACACCCACTGTACTCTGACTATACCTTGATCAATTCATGCCAATTGAAGGCTTCGGGACTGGATTGAACCGAGCTACCAGCCTGTACCCTGACCCTACCAAATTTGACGGAGATGATTCCCTATCCATCGTTCAAAGCTACTTTGCTATGCTCATTTTGCCCTTGAGATAGCAAAATCAACGAGACAATTACGTAGTTAGTAGCAATGTTATCCACGTAGAGGCGTATCCATGTTGGTATGTATGCTTTTTCCCGTATCTAAAAACACTCCACATCAACACATCAGTAATCCACACTTCGAAGTACCTTTGAGACCGAATGAGTATCGTCCTACGAACAGCCTTTGGTGCGGGATTGTGCAATACGCGTACGATACACCAGTTTTGTAGAGTCGCATGACTCTCTCCCGTCGCTCACTCGCCCACTACGAATTCTCGCCGCCTCTATCACGTGCGGACGAGTTGTTGCTGCATCACTACGATGTTGATCATCTACCCGGGCATTATCCGATCGTGCAGCTCGTGCTTCCGATCGCATTGCTTAATCCTCGGGCGGGGTCTCGGCGGGATGCGACAGGGAGACTTAACCGTGCTGTTTGTGAGCGATACCACGTATTCCCCCTCGCGGATGGCTCTCACGCACTCGCGTGTATCAAAGGGGATCCACAACTTGGGCTGCCGAGGGGCCAGGACCCTGAAGTTGCATTTGCTGTCACCGCGTTAGTTCTCGCGCGCCGGCGTAACGGCGGAACTGGTGCAGATTTGTCCATCCGCGACATTCTCGCTGTACTTGGCGCCGCCGATGACACAGGAGGCAAGCGATACACTCGAGTGCGTGCCGCTCTTGATCGATACGCGAAAACCACGATCGAACTGATCCAGGTTCCTTACGGTGTTGATCATGACGATCTGCTTGCAACAGTCCAGTCTGGAGAAGACGCCGTAACCGCTGTTGTTCGACTTGCACGAGCGGTTGGGCGTGACGTAGCTCCCAACTCGCCTCGAATCCCTATGCCTCGGGAGCGACCAAGAACAGTAACACGGCGAGACCATAGGCGACCGACATCGCAGCCGGGCATCATGCGAGAAGTCACGGGCGTTTTCAAGCATGGCACGTACACCCCGATTGATGCTCATGACGGGACGGGAGTCTATCTCCGTAACGTCAACCTCGATGACTCATGGGTTGAGCAAGTCGATACGGGGCGCATCGGCTGGCTCGATTTGGCACTGTACCTGGATCTCCCAACTCCGCTATCACAAGCGTTGTACAGAGTCGCAGTGGCCGAGGCGTTCACGGATCAGCAGGGGCGTGTTGAATGGTCCCTCGATTATATCCGATCAGCTGTCGGCGCCGAACTGCACATGAAGCCGAAGCAGTTCTTGTCAGCCGTTCGTGTAGCGATGGAAGAACTCCGAACTCGCGCTGTCATTCAGGATTTTGGTGACGTCATCATAGGTCGAGGCAAGTACAGGGTTTGGTACAAACCTGGCTCTCCGCTTGAGGTGTCACGGCTACTCAGTGGCGTTACACCACTCGATCCGCAGGATCACCGCGCGAAGATGTTATTGCTGAATCACTTTGGCATTTATGGTGATGAAGCTCGCGCGCTCATTGTGCAGAGTCCGACACATGTTCATCGCGCTCTTCTGTTCGTCATTTACGAGGAGCAGACGCGAGGAACGCGTGAAGAGATGGTCAAGCCAATAGGCCACGCTGGGAAGTGGATTACCAAGGCTGTTACCGAAGCATGGGATTTCAGTTCGTACCGGGGTTTCATGAATTGGGTTGGACGACGTGAAGCAGCGCTCGATGCAAAGGCCACCGGTGCAGTCGCACCTCCACCGCAAACCCTATTCTTGCCGCGTGCCACTGAGATCTCAGTCGTGCCAGTTACTGCTCCCAAGATTGGAGATGGACCGGAAGCGTCGCGGGCAAGGCGGATCTTCACAGAAGTTCTTGAGCGCGCTACGCTGCTGTCGCAACCTGTGAAACTCACCGTCAGCTCAATGTTCGCTGCCTGGGGGATAGAAGGTGACAGCATCGTGGTTGTTGGAGAGCCGGGGGAATCAGACTTCTATCGTGGCCGGCTCGCAGAGGCGACCACCGCCACGGAACTGGGCGCGTTGACAGCCGAGCTCACCGACGGCCAATGCACACGCATCTCGGCCGTTCGGTTCGATCCCGCGATACACGGCTTGTAAGCGGCGCCAAAGCCGATACTTGTAGGTTACAGGCCGCAACGTATTGGATAGAGAAGTACCACAAATCGTAGGATCGACAACTCGTTTTCACTCGCGGCAATCCCAGCAGGTGTAAGCCAGCCTGGGGCAGGGCCGTCTCTTGTATAGGTACCTGATTTCCACTGCACGCTATCGGTGTGCACCAGTCTGAGAGTTGTTTCCAATGGCGAGATCACCATCGCGTCGAACGTCAAAGTTTTCCTTATCTCCTGAGGAACGCGAGCAGCGTCTCAACGAGGCGTCAAATCGTATGGAGGAAGCAGTTAAGTCTTTGACGACGAGTGATCAATTCCGCGCGGCGCTACGTGTGTCGGCTTCGTTCCCAGAGTATTCGTTCGGCAACACGTTGATGATCTGGACTCAGAACCCGGAAGCAAGCATGGTGTGCGGGTTCGAAGCTTGGAAGAAACTTGGACGGCACGTGAAGAAGGGTGGAAAAGCAATCCGCATCTTTGTTCCGATGACATTCCGAAATAAGCTTGTAGCCGAGAGCTCTGCTTCGGGATCGGACGAAACGCCAGGTGAGGTGAGTAGTGAGTCGAGGAGAGTAGCATTCCGTCTCGGCAACGTGTTTGATATTTCGTCGACGGAAGGGGAACCCATCCTTGAACTCCCGCGGCCCAAGATTCTCGAGGGAGACAGTCCTCTCATCCGGGCGGCGATAGCGGGCCTCTGCGATTTCAACGCCACTCGCGGAGTACCGGTGTCGTTCACCGACATCGCCGGCATGTCAAAGGATGTCAATGGGTTCTGGCACCCGATAAAGCGTCGGATTGAAGTGCGTGAATCCTTGTCTCCCCTGCAGCGCCTAAAAACGCTCGCACATGAAACGGCTCACGCCCGACTCCATCTCGTGCCGCTGCACTCTGACCAAGAGCGAAGAACAGCGGAGCTCGAAGCTGAAGCATCCTCGTACCTTGTGCTCGACTCCCTTGGTATTGATGGTGCTGAGGAATACTCGTTTCCATACCTAGCTGGTTACTCAACAACTCCAGAAAGCATATTGGGAGTTGGAGAACGGGCCCGTAAAGCAGCCGCGGTCATCATCGACTCGGCTTATTGCGCGATCAATCAGCAGCTCGGGACAGAATTCGTACGCGGAGTACCGCTCGACGCGTTGGAGGCACGAGCAGATGCGGCGCGTGAGTCGAAAGCTGCGAGGGTGGCAGGGAAGAACTCACGCGACCATTATCGGCGTGTGTCTGATGCTGGAGAGACCGCGTCAGTGCAAGCCAAGGCAACCGGCCTCTTTATCGCGATAGAGGGAGTTGATGGGATAGGCAAATCAACCGTCCTACCAATCCTTGCAGAGAAGATTGAGAAAGTGCTGGGTCGAAAAGTTGTCTGCGTCCGGGAACCTGGTGGTACGCCGATCGGAGATGAAATCCGTACGGCACTCAAAGCCGGCGTAGGCTCGAGCGACCCCCATCACCAGCTTGCGATGTTCTGTACCGCACGTAAGGCGCTCATCGAGCAGGTCGTAAGGCCCGAGATTCAGGCCGGTAGCGTCGTGATCGCTGATCGGCATAGTCTGAGTACGTACATCTACCAGGGCGGTTCTGGGGTGTCAGAGCGGCAGATTGCCGATGCTAATGCGGCTGCTGTGGGTGGAACACGTCCGGACGCTACCGTGGTCCTGTGGGCGACGCGCGAGGATCTCATCGCCCGCCGGCTCGCGAGGAACGCCGCGGCCGATGCCTTTGACGAGGTTACTGAGGATGGAACGATCAGAGCGCTCGAGCGGCAGGCTCGGTATGTAGCTCTAGCGAATCGAACACCTGGCGCCATGACAGTCGCAGTTCAGGCTACCCCGGAGGCGACGGCATCCGCAGTGGTAGAGCGATTGGCTCACGTCCTCGCTATAGCCCGTGGTGAGGCAGCTCCACAAGTTGAGACCAAGCCTCAATCGGTTCAGGAGGAAGACTCGGAGGAGGTCATCGCAGCCGCTGTTGCATAACTCATCCGGATATGTCTCCGTCGCCACTGTGGGTCGTCGCGCAGGTGCATACGGCAGCAACGACCCATTTCGGGTCGATCTGTCGGAGAATCATCATGTCCCGCTTAACTAGTCCTGCCCCCTCGATCTTTCAGTCGTCCAACTTCGCTTCCGCCGCCGGCGACGTACATCCCATGTACGGGCTCATTCGACGTCACGGGCGACTCCCGGCAAAGGATTTTGTTGCCTTGGTGGGCACCTTCCGTACTGGCGTGAGCGATGACGTGATATCGGAGCAATTGCTCGCGACTTACGTTCCGCTCCTCTCGGCGATGGTCCAGAGGAAAAGTCCGAAGGGTGACGCTGGTCTTCAGTTCCGGGAAGGAGCCGTTCCAGCCGCGATTGCGGCCTTCTTCGAGGCGATCGGGGATTCGAGTATCCCGCTCGCGCCCCGTGCGCTTCTCAAGGAAATCAATTCACGTGTAACGAGGGCACTCGAGCAGGAATTACTCTCGGCTGAGCACGCCCTCGTTGTCTCCGCTCAATCCGCCTGGCGAGCTGGGAACGTCATTCGAACCGCTGGCGCTGTGTCCAACGCCGACGTTGACTGGCTCACACGGGATGAGGTCTACGCGATACTCGGCGATTCAATCCGCGTTGAGAGTATTCATCTGGTCCAGAATTCCAAGTTCGCCCTCGCTCTTGGATCAAGCTCTGGGAGCAGACGAGCAGAATTGGGCGAAGAGATGGTTACTGCTGAATCGATTCCAAACTTACGGGAGGAGACAACAGGTGCCGCGGCAGTAGCTGCCGAACGACTCGCGCGTGCCTTGGCGACCTTGCCGGCGGCGGATGCCCGCATGCTTGTGGACGCCCATGGTCTCTTCGGTCGGAAACCAATTCTCGCAGCCGACGTTGCCGCGGAGCTCGATGTTCACCCGTCGACTTACAGGCGTATACTAAACCGTGCTGAGGCACTCCTCCGGAGTGAGCTGATAGCTCAAGATTCGCCTGACCTGGGAGGGGTTGATGGTACCGGTGGTGCTCCGGTTCGAGGCGCTTGGTGCTCGGCGAACAGCTCACTTATGCGCAAAGGCTACCGAACTGAGCTTGAGCCAGGGATGGTCCGCTACGCCCGACACGTTGCTGGTGCAGTGCGGTGTTTCGCTGAGCACGAGGGGTGGAATCCGAAAGAGACTGAAGCAGCGGTTCGGAGGCTCGTTTCCTTCCGTACAGGCCGGACTGACGCATCCGATCACCCGTTGACCCTACAGATTGTGGACAGCCTGACGACATTTGCGCAGTCCTCGGCCGGTGGCACTGGTCGTTCGGCAGCCGAACCACCATCAGTGGCCACAGTAGAATCATCATTCGCAGAGTCCGCTGCGTAAATGTGATACTGTGGCTACATTTGTCGCAAAATCGCACATTTGGCGCGATTCTGCACAAGTTGGCTGGATTATGTACTACCATTTTCTGAAAATTCGATTATGAACTGGCGTTTGAGGGTAAGGCAACTGCTGGATGCGCATCGTTGACCGCTCCGATGCCAGGAGAGGCAGAGCATCCTCGCCCGCGACGCGTGGGTCGGCACGAGCCGTTTACTTCGGCTCTCGAGAAAATTGGGACGAAAAGGAACCCGCTCTGGCAGGTGACGGCCGCCGGGCTGCTCCTGTGCAGATTCATGGACTCCTGGGCTCTGATGGGGCCGACCTTCATGCGCTGGCCGAGCGAGACTGCGAAGGAAAGACGTCAGGTCGTAGAGGAGGTCGGCGAACAGTGGTCGGATCTCCGGGAATCTCTCCTGCTTGCGTTCGATACGCTCGCTCTCAAGGGTGTATCCCCCGAGGCCGAAATCTCCACTGCTACGACACGCGCGATCTGGTTGAAAGCTGTGTATGCCCTTGCAGACGCAGCGGATTCCTACCAGAAGCACGGGCTACCTGATCGTGCGAGTGACATGTATCAGCTTGTCCTCGATCGTCTTCCGCCTTCCGAAGGAAAGCGCGCTATCAGAAGATCCCTGGCAGTGGAGGAACTTGCAGAGCGCTGCAGGTCAGCCATTAGCCAACTCGAAGAGCAAAACGGCGATGTCTAGAAAACGCAGCGCTTGTCATGAATTCGCTCTAGGCCGGATCGTGTATTAGCCGTACCTTGGCTGATGGCAAGCAATCACCGCGGGACCAGTTTGCATTGGAAGCTTGTACAGGGTGCAAACGATCAGCTTGAGCTCGTTCTGATTCCAGATCCGCACATATTGGAAGATCCAGACTCAGTGAAAGCCATCGAAGTGATACGTGCAATGACACATGAGCGTGCACATGGTTGGCGCGAAATACCTAATGGGCCAACACCGACGCTCCCCTGGCATCCGGATCTCACGCCAATCGAGCATTCGTGGATGTGGATGAAACTCCTCAAGGCTTACGCGATCCAGCCGAATCTGACGGCGCCCAAAGCGATATCGTAGCAGTGCAGCCCTCAAGTGCCGCGGAGCCAACATACGATGCACATCGTCTTTCCGAGCTATTCCGAGCTGCAGGATTGTCCACTGGAGTTTGGCGCGTAGGAGGAACTACCGTGCAGAACTCCGCCGAAGCCGTTCGTGTAGCTGCTGGCGCAGCCGGCGTACTCCAACGAATTGCAGTAGTGCTCCGCGAGTACACAGGCGCGTACAGATTGCTGTTTGCGCCGACGCGAGAGGAAGCTGTTGCGATTGCCGAGCGCGAGATGAAGAAAGAGATGGGGCTGGTCGGCGTATTCGATCTTGAAGCCCGTAGGATGTTCTCAGCTCAGGTACGAATCGCCCTTCGTTAGAGCAAGATTGCTCACTCCGCTCATCAACCTCAATTCTCAATTCGCGACGGCGATACTTATGTGACCGAGCAGCTCATGTAAGCGTCGAGTGGAATAGAGCGGAGGGTGGATGGTAAAGCATAAATGGCGGAGCTGCAAAGCGGCACTTTCGAATCCTCGGACGAGCAAATTGCGACTCGCAGGCTTGCGCGTGCTGGAACTAGCGCGGGATATGGAGGGTGGCGTGTTCCCGGAGAGTTTGAAGGACGCGGAGGGACGGTACGTCGAACTCGATTGCGTAAACTGCGATGCGAAGTTGCAGAATGCGAAGCTATACTGCGGTGACTACTGTCAGCAATTCTCCGGTACGGTTCGTTATGCCCGGAAAGCCATTGATGAAGGGCGAATCGTCAAGGCCGAAGTCCAAGAGGGCATCGGGCAGCGCCTTTTGATGCTGAGTGGGGGAGGGTACCCGACCGATAGGCGCGCTCTTACAAAGCAGGAACGCGAGGCGATTCTAATACGCGACCATCGCAAATGCCAGGAGTGTGGTCGTAAGGCAACGGAAGTAGATCACATCCGAGGAGATTCAAGCGATACTCGCAACCTTCGCGCTTTGTGCAAGAATTGTAATCAAGGCGCTGCTGTTGAGAATGCCAGGATCATCACGCGAGAGGAAGATCCAATTGAGTGGGAGCGTATTTTCGAGATGTACGAAGCCATGGCCCAGCGGATCGCCGCACCGCTACCTCTTCGGTTCTGCGACGACCATCTCAATTGGCGGAAAGCGCAGTATTCCATCCGCGCAGCAAGAAAGGCAATGTTGCGCGAGATCGAGGAGGAGGAGGAGGAAACCGACTTCGTAGACGTTGACGATTACCTATACAACGCGATGCAGAAAAACGATTAGCCTGAAGGGTCGAGCCAGTTCAGTGCCGATGCTGCTTGGAAGGCCGCGCCGATCAGGGATGTGTTTGCTTGAGATCCCTCAAGCCGCGCTGGTGCATGAGAGATTATGCTCTCACATCAGAATCCGATCACTAGGATTGTCAGTCCCGCAGGCGACGGGCCTACAAGGTCATTCTCCGAACGTGCGGAGGATCTGCTCGACCGGTTGCTAATTGCGGATTACGATACTGGCACGAGTACGGCATGGGCTGGTGCAGCGCCCTGGCACCTGTGTTCGGCGTTCAAGCCGACATTCAATCAGCTCGCGTTCGATCTTTTTCCCTCGCTCGATCCCAGCGACTTGAGCTGCGATCCCGATCACGCCGTCTTCATAAAGAGTGGGTTCAGCGTTCGCTTGATCGAGGGGAAAGGGAAAGCCACTGTGCTGGACGAATTTGTATCGCGTCATCATCACTCCCTCCGGGGTGGCGGGATGAGTGGCCGAGCTTACGGGCTGTATGATCCAACCGCCGCTCTCGTTGGTCTCATTATCTTCGCGAGACCGACGAATGCAAAGACTGCTGCAGGGATGCAGGTCGTAGAAATAGGCGACGACCTACTCTCGCCAACCGAGCTGGCGCATGTTACGCACGGAGAAGGCGAGACATTGGATTGCACACGACTTTGTGTTGCTGATGTGACGCCATCTGGGTTCATTTTAGGTACTGGAGCAGAGTCGTTCCTGTTTGCAGCGGGGCTGCGTGATCTCGCAAGTCGAAACCGGTCTCTCTGGAGAGCGACCCGCATGGTAGAGAAGGGGATTCCGCTTACGCCGGACACGCGCCGGATCCTTGCCAGCGTTTCAAGTTGTAAATGTGTTCGCTCTTTTGCGACTGTCGGGACGCGAGGGGTCTCCTATGCCGCGTCTGGGCTTTTCTATTGCGGCAGAGGGCGGTCCGAACAGGAATCAGTTGGCAGACGATCGGGGGAAGTTTGCGGACGCAGGTCGCTCTCGAAGCTCGAAAGCCTGCACTGTCACGGACATGACCATCAAGTGCTCCGCGCTGTTTGGGAGGGCGGCGAAGGCTGCGTGACCGCTTTCGACTCGAGAGGAAACGTGATCACATCAATCGACCTATCGCCGATTCGCGCGATGGTAGGTGATGATCTCACACCTCTCGTCCGTCAGCGCGCACTCAAGCGTGCGTACCGCGAACTCCGAGCTGATGCAGAGCGCGGAATTGCGCGAGTGGATATTACGTGGAGTCTCAGTGCGGATAGGGCGGGCTATGTATTGCGGCATGCGAGCCCGAAGCATCGGTACGTCGGCTACTTGGGCGCCCCGTACTACGTCGTAGAGATGGCGCGGCGGTCAAAGTATCTCCGGGACAGTATCCTGGCTGCCGAGCGTGCTTGGTTCGCGCCTGAGCGACGCTGGCCGCGTGGGATTGGCTTCGGTTGGAAGCGCCCCCCACAGAGACTTGGGATTCCTCCGATGCCGAGATCCTAGAAACGCAGGCGTTCCCGACCAATGTAGACAGTTTGCTCCTGAAGCGTGGGCGGGGAAGCGCTGTTAGAGGCTAAGTGTCGCACTCACAGGAGCTTACACGCGGCATAGGGCGAATGAAGTGAGCGTATTTCACGCCTGACGGGCGGGATTGCGGCCCCAGCGGCCTCGATCGAAGATGTTAGCATAGACGCGATTAGCCGCTGTCCTTTTTCTTGATTTATGTAAGAAGGTAGGCCACTATTTCCTACATGAGAGCACATCCGTTACCAAACAGCACGATGCAGCTGGAGTTTCATTCAACGGTTTTGTTAAGAACTCTTAGCCTTCGGGCTCGGATGCTAGCGTCAGCAGCAAGCATTCTGGCTCTTGCGGTCACATCTACTGCGATGGGCCAGGCTGTTGGCACAAGCCAACATGCGAACCAGAGTGGTGCATTGCGCCACAAGGCGAGTGTAGACACGGCCGGCTTACTGATAACCGGCGCAATGTGGCATCCAGGTACGGATCAAGCCCCGATACCATTCGCTGGAAGAACCATATTCGCTGTTCCTTATGCGAAGGAGCGTGAAGTGTTAGGGGCGTACTGTCGTTTGGACGAACAGCTGCATTCAGAGCTGATCGACTCGGCTCGCACAGCGGGGCGGCAGGCTTACGGTGCAGCAAGTATCCGCGGAGGTCAGCGACTTCAACGTATGGCCGAGGCTATACTCTCAGATGCGTCTCTCGAGCACGCAACCACCGGAATCGACGGGCACTACACGCTTCGCATACCGACCAACCAGGTGGTAGTGGTTATGGCCATTGGTGTCTACAACATCGAACTTGGCAATGTTGGCGGCTTTCCATTGACATATGTCTGGGCCATGCCGATGTCGAGCATCACCGACCACGGCAAGAAGGAACTGAACCTGAATTCCGAGACACAACTCGATCCAGTGTGCAAATAGCCTGGCTCGGGTAGCAACGCAAGCGGAAGCCACAGGGGCGGAAACAGGATCTAGCGAGACAATTGGACACCCAAGTAGGCATCACCGACCAGCTAGCAACGAAAGCCCTGCATGAAGTTACGATGCAGGGCTTTCGTTTATCAGTCGGGATGGACGGATTTGTACTGGCGACCTTCTGCTCCCGCTGATCGAGAGGCTATCTCGACACGCTAACCATCGCGTGAACAATGCCAGGTAACTCCCGCAGGCGCATTGGAATGTGTTCACATCATTCCGTTCATCATCTGTGAGGATGTATGACCACAAGAAACGAGTTACCAGCAGCGCCGAGGGAATTGTCGTTCGGCGTCAACGAGACCCGCTTGCTGGGCGAAGTCGGCCTTTTCTTCAGCTCCGCAACCGCCGCATTCGCCGAGTGTGTGCAGAACGCTTACCGCGCCGGCGCCACAACGCTACGTGTGACCGCTGATCCATCAGCCCGGAAAGTCGTATTCCGAGATAACGGTTGTGGCTTGAGCGACCCAAGCAAGCTGCTGCAAATGGCGGAAAGTGGCTGGGACACAGCAGACGTGAAGCACGCCGCGGGTTTGGGCTCGCTCGCGCTGTTCGCGATCGCTACAGATGTTGAGATTATCTCGATGCCTGATGACGGTAGTGCCCCGTGGCGCATACACTTCACGGACGCTGCTCTTCGTCACGAGGCTCCGGTTGAGTGCTGGGATGCTATTTCACCATCCCTCTGGGCTGAGCACGGTGACGAGGCTCATGGTGTCGAGATTCGCGCAACACTCCGTGAGTCCGCGACATTCCCGACAATGACAGCCGAGGACAGTGGAAAGTGGCGGCATCGATTCCCTCTGGCGATCACGATCGAGGTCGCTGATTCCACCATTCCAGGCGGGGTTCTCCGTAGCGTTCACACCGTTGGGCCTCGTGAGGGCTATTCGATTGAAACATCGGCTGGGGCGCTACACGTTACCTCGCCGAACAAGCAGAGTGGCCACTTTTCTACTGCGATCTTCGTTGAATGGGAGCATCGGCGTACCGGGACAGTCTCGATACCGGACGAGGTTCTTTCCGAAGAATTGTGCGTCGGTGTTCCTAACGCGGTTCGCGAGGAATTGATCAGGCGCCTTCGCCGTGACGTTGAGCTCGTCTGGGTTGTATCACCAAATGTGGCGGTCGAGGCAAAACTTCCCGATCGCGAAACGCTGGTGCGTGATGAAGGATTCAAGCGGGCGATGAGTGTCCTCGCAGCAACGTTGCTCGCGGAGTTTGATGTTGAAAACCTCCGCAAAACGTTCGTGGAGTTCACTAAGGGCGAAGCGATCGTCCAGCTTGACGATATTGAGCAGCTTGCGCGTGGTGTCAAATAGTTCCGACCCCGCTTCAAGGGAATCCCGCTTACCGCTTTCGACCCGATTCCGTTCCTTGCGATAGCGGGGTATGGCATTCCCGAGGGTGGAAACGATCTGTCGGATGTGGATTGCAGCCTCATTCTAGACGGTGATGGTTCAGACTTCGAAGTGTCGTACAATACGACGCGGTGACTCGTCAAGCCTCTGTACGTGACACCATTCGCTCAACTTGCCGTTGATGCCGGGATTCCGGCGATCGGCCCAGCAAAAGCGAAGAATCACGATGGACTAATTCCACTCAGCATCGTCGCCCGTGGCGAGTCGCTCTTTGTGGAGGAGATGCAGGCGATCTTCGCTCGTGGTCTTCAGTTCGTAACTCCCGATGGTGTAAAGGTCGCATCGGTGCCCGTAGCTGCGTTTGAGTCAGCCTGGGAAGAGCTCGATGATACCGACGTGGAGTTGCCCGTTTGGTTGAAGAATCGAGAGCCAATTCAGGTAATCTTTGCCATGCCCGGAGATGACCCGACACCACTCCCGGATGCTGTTATGGCGTACGTCCTGGAATCCCAAGCGTTCAACAACTACGCGACGATCATGGCCGGAGAGCGCGATGGTGGAGAATTCGCGCTCGACATTTGGGACTACACCGAGTCGAACAGTTCGGATTCCAACGACTCGTGGAGTGAGACGCGTCTCGCCGCTGATGCACGTCGGCTGGTAGCCAATGCGGTAGGTGGAAAGCACGTACTGCAGGCCGAACGGGTTGCCGTCCTGGCAGAACTGAGCGACATGATGGATGTGACCTTCAACTACGGCGACCGCGTTGACGCGCTGGTTCAGCGCGGGAAGACTGCGGGGATTGAGCCGAAGCTGCTCGCGCGGATACTCAGATCCCGCAACACGCTCCGAGATGCACTCAAGGCAATCCGCCTTCAGCAATCCGATGCGCGGTAGTAGCAAAGGCAACGGGGCGGCATCCTGAATCGATGTCGCCCCGCAAGTGCATCAATCCAGGTGCAAGATAGCCTAACTTGGTTTCCTGTCCTCACCATCGGCGACGCGGCGAGCACTCAGCCAAAGGTGATCCCATCGCGGCTGTATTAGAGATGAGATGGCGACACCGCCGAGCGACGAAGATGAGTGGATGAAACGCCCGCCGCCGATATAGATGCCAACATGGCTTACTACACCGCGAATGCCGAAGAACAACAGATCGCCATCTTCGAGAGCGTCCGTCGAACGTGGTATTGGATTCCCGACTCGAGACTGCTCCTTCGATGTGCGAGGGAGACGAATCCCAGCTCGACCTTCTGCCCACTGGACGAACGCGCTGCAATCCACAGCCGCCGCACTCTTTCCGTTGCCCCCGTACTGGTACGGGCGCCCGAGTTGCCTGTAAGCCTGCGCGATCGCCATGAGTCGCCTAGCCGAGCTGTGCTGACCTTTATCCCACAGCGTCCGCGCAGCGGCTGCCGCTTCTTCAGGAGTCGAGTATCGCGACGCCGGCGTTTCTGCACTCGGAGCGGCTCGACGTGATGACGCCGTCGTCGCGATCGGTGCTTGTGCGACGAGCGGCCTGGTTCCAGTGAACAGAGAAAGTGCGAGCGCCAGCAGAAGACGCGGATGGGCGCCGGCAATGATGACTCGATTAGGCATGTAGCTGGTGAGTATCGGCAGTCAATCCTGTTCTGTTCATCCAATTGGGTATCCCGGGTGCCGATACTCCGAGGAGGCACTCCCGAAGAGGATGAATAATCAGAATGGCCCCAACCGCAGACTCGAAGTCGATTCCCAAGGTCATCAAAACTGGATTTGATGATGCTGCAACGATCAATGACATCTACGACCGGCTAGAACGGAGCGAAGATACTATTACGGTCGGATGCTTCCGCGGGCTTCTGAGACTACGCGAGATGAGCGGAAAGGAGGTGACGATGAAAGACCTCCGGATACTGCTTCATGTTGATGAGCCCAAGCCGACACCCAAGCAAATAGCGACCACGGCGGTCGCGGTCGCTGTCGCTAGCTAGGTGCTCCTTTCGATGGTCTTAGGGTTAGGCCAGGATGGATACTGGGCCGGCTTCGGCGTAGCCTGTTTCGGCCTTTGGATGGCCTACAGCATCGGCGTATCCGCTGGGTCGAAATTCTTCCCCAAGGGTTCCAAATCAGCCAATATCTTCGAACTGTGATGGTCGGCCAGGCTCGAGGTGGTGCGCGAGTTGGCGTTGGGGCTGTATCCTGTAATTAGGCATGGGGTTTCAGCGAGCTTTTGGGATTAGGCCGCACGCCTCACCGTGATTTCCTTCAACCTCTACATCCATGTCGCAGTCAACTGTACAGCAGGAAGAGATCTTTGATGGCGCAGTGCTCGATCTTGAACAGCTACCGGCGCCGATGACTGAGCACGAGCACGCGGTTCATTCCGTAGCTCGTGCGGAGTTCGCAGTTCTTGCCGACTTGCTGCAACGCCAGGATCGTGGCGAGACAGTGCCTGTTGACGAAATGCATGTGGCGGAAAGCGATGCGACGGAACTGTTGCTCGCATACAAGCGGCTGCTTTCCCGTCGGGTTTAGTAGCCCGGACTCTCGATCGGTCGTGAATATCTCAGGAGGTCTCGGGAGGGGTATGAGCATCGCCATGGACTCGCCTTCGCTAACAACTAATCGGATGGGCTTGGGACGGAGCATGTCTCAGTTCATCAGGGTGGTCGCACGTCGCACGAGTCAGATTCTCTACCTCGGGGCTCTCGTGGTGGTGACTGCGTGGGGCTTACATGGCGCATGGTCGTTTACTCGGGTGGTAGCGTCCGAGATAATGGCACTGCGCCATCCTGACGTATTGGCCTCAGATCCGAGCTTGGAGCGCACGTTGAGGGCGGAAGCCCTTATCCGAGCCGGACACGGGCGTTCGAAAGCACGGCATGGGAGCCGATATTAATTTGTAGCAGGGTTTGGAGCTGCCGCCACCGCGGTGGCTCCGGACAGGCGTGACGGGAAACCGGCGCGCCACTTCGACTTGTAGGACGAACAACTCAACGACAGTGTGTGTGCAGCGGGGCCGGATCGTTTTCGGTGCCGGCTGCACGACCTGCGCATCAAGGCACGCTTATGCGTCTGATGTACGGATCTATGCATGGGATGAACCGATCGCGTTCGAGAAGCGGATTCACTCTTCTCGAATTGCTGATTGCGCTGATAATCATCAGCGTGGTGAGTGCGATCGCGTTCCCGGCATTTTTCGGTGCTGTCAGCGCGAATGACATAACGACCATGCGGACTGACGTTCAAAGGCTTCAGTTTCAGGCGCGATCCTATTACGACGCACACAGCGTATTTCCACAAACACCGGGGAATGGTTGGGTAACGGCTCCAATAGCCGGACTGGACTTCCGTCCCTCGCCCGGTATGGAGTTCTCGTTAGAGCGCAGTGCGGACGGACAGGGGGTCGTTGTGTCGATAGAGCCGCTCGCACCACCCCACCAGTATTGCTCTCGACGTTTAGGTACCTCAGACATCGGGAATGGAATCGAATGCGTAACACAATGACTGTGGAGAGATCAAGTTCACATCGATCCGGCTTCACGCTGGTGGAGATATTGGTTGCTCTCGTGATCGTGGCGATCTTATCTGCTTCGTTCCTCATGTGGAATGACAACGCTACGACCCTGGCAGATGACACGAACGCCCACGCGGATCTGTCCCGGCTCGTCGCGGCGTTGCAAGAAGCGCGAGCCGAGACTGGGAAGTACCCCGTTACAGGATCCTTCACGACGACACCGGTTGCCGGACTTCCATTCCAGCCCAGCCAGGGCATGCAGTACCGGGTCTATGGGTCGGCGGATCAACT
Source organism: Gemmatimonadota bacterium (assembly GCA_003136975.1). GTDB lineage: Bacteria > Gemmatimonadota > Gemmatimonadetes > Gemmatimonadales > Gemmatimonadaceae > Fen-1247. The sequence goes on from PLEG01000388.1 coordinate 43,675, forward strand.
CTCGGTCTATGCCGTAATGGGCCCAACTCGCGCCACCACGAAGACATGTACAATCGCCCTCGGAACCTATGATACGGGGGCCGGGATGGTCTGTACCGTCTTTTAGGGTGCGTCCGCAATCACCATCCATAGGAATTCCGATGGCCGGCGCGTAAACCAGCCTGATCCTGTGCTGTCTGTTCAATAGGAGGCTTCCATGCCTCGTCGCCGACCCAGAGAGAGTCTCAAATGAACATTGATCAATCACCAACACTCCGTCCGACTCGTGAACCCTCATATGAGGGCAACACTTCGGATACAGACACCCTTGTAACCTCCTCTGTGGTGGACGTCCTCACGATCGTAACGCAGGAGCGGAACCAGAAGCTTGCCAAGGGACAGTCTCTGCGTGACATCAATGACGAATTTGTGCAGGAGTACAGCCACTATCTCGCGTCGATAACTCACGATGATGAGCGCGTCATTCACGACCAGGTTTCCAAGTCACTGATCCGTTCTGGAAAGGAAGCAAGCGCGACATTACTGCAGCTCGTAGTTAGCGTGCGCGTATATCAGCGACTCGGCATGGTGCCGACCGCCGGCGTCTTTAGCACTGGAGGCGCATCGTGAGTAATCCGTCTGGTGATCACTACATTCGGGACTTCCTGCGCGACTTGGATCAGCGAGCGCCGCAAGGTGCCGCCCTGCTCGCGTTTATCGCTGTAGCTGCTGTTGCGCCTTCACAGGTCCGTGCCAGTGATATTCAGTCACTTCATGCGCGCCACCCAATAACACGTCGGGTGAGTGCAGATGTTGTGCGCGGGATCGTCGATCCACCAGGTGCCCATGATCCTACTCGTGGACAGTGCCTCGGCTCTGTTCGACCGACTGGTCAGCCGGCGGATGCCCTGGTTTACGATCGGAGACTCGGGATTCTGTCCTGGGTGGATGACGCAGGCTGGCCGACCTATGCGCCGCCGGACTATCGTGATACACCCGTCGTTATTCTCGGTGGGCCCGAAGAACATGGGCCGGTCGAGACAGTGTACTACGCGTTCGCAGAGCGTCAGCGTGCAAGCGTTGTGCGCCGTACGCTCGAGCATGTGCAGAACCAACTGACCCCGGAAGCGGTAGCAGGCTCGCGGACCCAAATCTCTCCCTTCGACAAGTGCCGGACTCAAGATGTTGATCTGGTTCGACAGGAGCGAGCTGCAACGGAGCTCGCCTCACGAGCGATCGTTGCCAGGGCGGCGCACGAAGCGCGCATCTCTGTGGAATCGTCGAGACAGCAAGCCGCGGACTCAACTGTGGACCCGGTAAGCGCTGCTGCTACGAAAGCGGCGCAGCACACTCGTGCCACAGTTGTAGAAGGAACAAGGCAAGCAACAACCGATGTCATGTATGACGCCAGGTCACGTGTGGAGCAGGGCGTGTACAGCACTGTCTCTAATATCGAGCGCGGGGCGATTGGCCAAGTACTGAGTCGCGGTGGTCCGAGTGCGGACGAAGATCAAGTCGAAGGTGCGGGCGTAGAAGAAGCCCAGGAGCCACCAACCATTCAGCCGTAAAGGATGGTGGTGAAATACGGAATGGTGGTCGAGGCAAGTTCGCGCGAGTGCATCAACCATCGTTCCCAGGTGCTGTCGGTCGATCGAGATCGGCTTGCAGGCACCGATTACCAAAGCCCGTCGCGTCCGATTGAGACGCGAGAGCTAACCCAAAGATGCGAATCGGATCGCAGGAGAGTCGTATGAGCCGCAGTCTGAACAAAGCCGAGTTGATAGGGAATGTTGGTCAGGATCCAGAAGTCCGTTCCACCTCGAATGGCGGCAGAGTGGCCACGTTCTCACTTGCTACTTCTCGCACATGGAATGGCCCGACCGGCGATCGACAGGAGAAGACGGAGTGGCATCGCGTCGTCGTGTGGAATGGGAGCAAGGGTCAGGGTGAAGGGCTCGCTGACGTCGTCGAGAAGTACGTGAAGAAAGGCGACAAGATATACATTTCCGGCCCCATCGAATACCCACCGCTTCATCGAAAATTGTTACCTGTCCATCAATCTCGTGCGGTCGGATCGTATTCGACATGTCGATTCCCTGTTGATCGCCCCTCTCGCGTTGAGCGAGAAGCGGGCGGGTTTGTGTATCTACGGCCACGATACATCCCCACTCGCAATGCGCGCATTTCGAGTGAATCACTGGCCCGGAGTGGGCGTCGTTTACCACGAGCCCAACGCCTTCGGAGAGAGGATACTCCCGCCCGTTTTAAACGCGCATCACAGATTGTAAATCGCCACTGTGCTAGCGACGCCAACCAGCGCGCTGCGACGCTCGGAGGAGGCCATGAAGGCTTCCGATAAGAAATCAGGATTACGGCCCGCGCTTACTCTGCAGGTGAGAGTCGCATATGAGTCTGATGGAACGTCATCCAAGGCTGAATGCGATAACCAGGCGCTGATGGCGGGCAGCCATGCAGCCGCTCTAGCCGAATGGGCACGGATATTCGCGAGAGTCTTGATCCGCGCTGATCGTGCTGGCCAGCTAGCGGCTCATCCGAAGCGGAATGATTTCGCTGCTGCGAGCCCTATGAGCTCCATACCAGACGCGAATGATGTTGGCTGTAGTCGGCGCATCCGGGTGCGAACTTCACATCGTCAGCCGTATTGCGCATTGGAAGGCGCGAAAGCCACTAGTCGAGGAGAATTCCAATGAGACAGCGAACCAAACGTCGTGAGGGGAAGACAACTAATCCACAGAGCAATGCAGCGCGCGGATCGTACGCTGCAGCCGCACGTGGTCACTGGCAGGGGGTGGCTCCGGTCGGCTATCGGCGACTTGCTATGAAGGACGGACACGCATCCCAAATGCTTGAGAATGGAATTGCCAAACCGAAGGGGTACTATTGTATCCTCACGCCAGCGAATCAGAGTGAGCAGGAACTTGTGCGTTCTCTATTCGGCCATTATCTCGAGGTCGGCGCGACGATCGAGTCGACCCTTCGCTATGCGAACGATCTCCGAGCAGGACCTGTGTCCGCTAGGGACGACGTCATGCTCAGAGATGATCTTGTATGGAGTGAGCCGGCGATCCGTAACATCCTTATGAATCCCGTCTACGTGGGAACGGTCTGTTATGGCCGGAAGCCTCGGCAGGGTAGAGGCGGAGGTCGCGGGTTTGCCGTTAACAGCACACCTACCATAACTCTTGGGGCGCACACGGCGCTCGTGTCCAAGGCACTCTTCGAGCGTGTGCAAGGCAAGCTTCAGCAGAATCGGAGCTACCAATGCGGTGTCCGGACGGCCTACGCCTTCAGTGGCGTCGTGACGTGTGCGAGTTGTGGTTCATCCATGGTTGGTGGTGGTGGGATGTCGTTGCTGTCTCAAGGAAGGCGCAGCGATGCTGCATATCGCTGCGCTGGCGGGGCCCGGAGGCCCCGCGGCGGCCACCGAGGCCGGACGGCTAATTGTCGCCCGCCGCGTACTACGGTAAGGCGGCAGCATCTTGAGGGGCCAATCATCGATGCGGTGGCGCGCACACTTGGCCGGCCGGACGTTGTTGCGGCTGTAAGGACTGCACTTGAATGTGAGTTGGCGTCATCGACCGCGGATGAGGTCGGCGCAAGTTTAAAGCGTATGGCTCGGCTCCTCGCCAGCATCGAGCGCCAGCAGGCCAACATCATCCGCGCGATTGCGAACGACATTGTTAGCGGGGAGGATGCCAAGACCGAACTCACGCATCTTGGCGAGCGGCACGGCGCTGCACAGCGTCGGTTAGCAGAGATCTCTCTACTGCATGCGGGTGATGAAATCCATCATTGTGGTGCTGATCAGTTATCGAGGTGGACGCAAGACATCTTGGCGCTCACAAATCGTTTAGACGGCGAGCTAGTTCGCGCAGTGATAGCGCCTTGGATTGCATCAGCCGTATTCGATAAGCGTGATCGATCTATTTCGATACTGGTCCGTTCATCGCCGGTTATGGGGTAAGCAAGCCGAGATCACGCCGAGGGTCAGCAATGCGTGCCGGACGCTCCGACCGGCCGCATCGATTCGGGTCGTTTAGCAGACGGCCGTTTTAGAGAGAACGCGAGCCTAGTTCCGCGAGAGCGCCGATCCATCAAATTCTGGCAGCATGCAGGTAAGTCCTTATGCCCAAGTGCCTTGGATACAGGGAGTCCTGTGGCTCCGTCATGAGCCAATTCATGTTTTGGGCTTTGGCTGACGATGTTTTGGGCTTATGCCGGACTGTTTGCCGCCTCGCGTCTATCTCGGTTCGTCTGCCCCCGTAATTTTCGGACCGCGGAGATCTGAGCAGGCGTCGTATGCGCTTATGGAGGCTGCAGAACTGATTCCGTCCCATCGCTGGACTACGCTTCAGCCAGATGCTCGGTATCCTTCAGCGCTCCAGGGGCGGGCCTATTCCGGCAGGTTTGGCCGTACCGCCGCGGAGATGCTCGCGACTCAGATTCTCGAGCCGATGTACGTGGTCGACCCCACGCAATTCCCTTGGGGTGGGCCGCCAATCTGTACGAGCCTTGGCCATGTAATCGCCGGGAACCATCGGGCGATTCTAATCCAGCGGGCTGCGTTGCGTAGCGATGACCGTCACGTCAAAGCATACGCACGGTATCGGGAGGACTTGTTTGCAACAGCGCGTCTCACGGGGGTGAGTACCGCTGTACTGCTTACACTCAACGCACCGATTCTTGTGCGGATCCTCGATGAGTCCAAATGGACGTCTATTGATGCAAGTAGCCGGGACAACCGGCTGCGCCGGCTTAATGTGCTCTCCGACCGACCACCGACGAAGGCATATGACGTTCTATCGGATGGGTTCGCTATGGCGACGTCGCTTCTAGATGTCCAAGAGCACAACTCCGGTGATGCGATAGGCACGCTTATAGATTTGCTTCAAGGTTCGTCGCTCGACGCAATTCTGCGAGGTGCTGGTGGTTATAAACTCGTCGGTGAGCTGACTAGCCTTGGCGCTCTAACCGTTGCGGAACATCCTGCGCTCATTAACGCGAGCGCGGAACGGCTTTCGGCAGGCGGCCGATCTCGTATTACATGGATGGTGAGAGCCCTTGTCCTTGATGATCGTGGTGTACTTGCTTCAGCGTCCGACGCCGTTCTCAGCAAGCTAGACGGGTGCTCGCTCACGCTCCTGGCTTCCTTAGGGTGCGTGTTTCGCGATGCGATGCGGCAACGAATCTGCGAGGCAATCGATCTGTTGGCGGCGGCTAAATCCGAGGGACTCAGCGTCCATTCGTATGCTTCGACTGAGTCAATGCTCGAACATCTTCCGGGGACTCCCTCGCGCCTCCTTGCTTGCTGTATTGAAGGGCTCCGCGCGCGCGATCTAGTTGAGCTTGTCAATCGCTGGGTTGCGACACTTGGGCCGAGCGATTTCGGCAAGGATGCGGAACCGATGTTAGCGGGGTTTGGGAACTGCGTTGCACGAGGTAAGGAAGCCGAGCTTGCTGTCTTAGAGGAGGGCGCCGCTCACGCTGTTCAGATGCTGTCCAAGCGAGTGGGGCGGCCAAATGTTCCACCGGATGAGTATCTGTCGCCAACAGAGTGGGCGCAGCTAGAACCGTTGATCCCGGAGCCGACTGCTCGTCGTTCAGGTGCGCACTTGGGTGGGAGGCCGGTACTTAGCAATAAATCGCTTGCTGCAGGGTTGGTATGCGCGTTTGAGATGGGAGCCACACCTGACACGATCTTCGCCACGTGGCGTAGACTGCCAAGTGTTTGGGTCGAACGAAAGCTTGTGTGTCGCCGGACGACGCTGCAGCGACGTCTCAAACAACTCGATTCGGCGCTTGGTGGTCGTGCCGCACTTCTCGGAGCTGTGGCGGAAATTGCTGTGGTGCGGAGGCGTGCGCTCATTGGTATTTAGGCTTTGACTGACCGTTGATTGCAGCGATGAAGTGATTTAGTATGTGGTGCGAGCAGCGCACGGTTATGGCAGGCGATCGCTTATCTGGGCTATAGGTGCTGGAGACTGATGGACAAGTGAGCCCGGCGAGAATCGCGAACAAGTCACGGACGCAACAGAGTGTGCCCTGTCTATACGGGGTGCCGGGTAGCCGTCCATTGTAGAAGAGGGCTCGTTAGTGATCGTCCTTCGGATCTTCGGTAGGAGGATCAACGACTTGATACGATGGGTGCGTGTACCCTGTCGCGACTTCAACGGCGAGCTCGATCCACCACCGTGATTTGAGATGGCAAAGCGCCCTGGGAACGAGAAGAACGCCGGCTTTGGATCCGCAGAGAACTCACCAACACACCACTACCCAGTCGTCCCTGGCCTTGACCCGTTGGCGCACCGGTTCCGCGAGGCATTCGCACAACCGGAGACGGCATTTACGGTGGCTGTGGAGTGGGGGCTGACCGACCTCGAATGCGCGCGCGCATTGGGCTTTCCTGATCCGGTGGCGGATTATTGGCGGGACGGATTGCCGGTGCCGTTCGGCGGCTGCAACATGGCGAGGGCGGCGTATCTGATCAGCATTCACCAGTCAGCTGCAATTGTATCGCAACCCGCGGACTTCGCGGAATGGTGCAGGAGCCCTATGACGCTCGGGCGATTTGCAGGACGCACTGTAGTTGAGATGGTCACAAGTGGTGACGTCCGTGACATGGAGCATGTCTGTCGGTTGTTCATATCGCTGTGCTTTTGATCGCATCGTCAGACGAGTTAGTGCTCCTCTGATTCAAATAGTAGCGTTCGGCGATGCAAAGGCGGATAACCACTCAGTAAGCACGTAGGGTGGGAGCATTCGTCTGCATCAAACTGATCGCCCATTGAGCTTTGCTTGAGTACTCATCGCGCTCGAAAGCCAGCAAACTGCTTCTGAACGACGTGGTTCTTCGACGTTTGATAGATCTTTGAGAAGCTGTCTGCGTATGGCCCGCTGTGCCCGTTGGAACCGGCGTTTAGCAGCGCCAGCTTGGATATGCATCCAACCGCCGATTTCACTCCAAGTATCTCGTTCGATCACTCGACGATAGAGTAGTTCCTGTGTGTCGGGTGGCAGGCATCGTTGCGCTTGGACAATGAGAGAAGCAAGCATCGGTACCACGGTGGTCGCCGCGGTTTCCACCTGAGCACCTGGTGAACTTTCAACAACCGAGATATCTGTGATGCTTTTAGTCAACTCGTCGTCAATTCCTGCGACGTGATCCTGGATAGTTGGCTGCTCGGCGGCACGGTGATAACGCTCGGTCAATATCTCAAGCGATGTACTGCGCAACGCAACCTGGTTAGAGCGGTTGTAGTCGAGGATGACACGCCGAGCAACCGCAAATACCCAAGCCCGTACACCAGCGTCGGTATCTGCGCGACAGGATTCAATCCGAAGCAGGACGTGCAGTAGGGTCTCCTGAGTAAAATCATCCAGTTGGTCCAAGTCCACTTTGGGGGCGAGCCGGGCGAGGAATCGTCTAACCTGTCCTTGCAGAGTCGCGGCAAGCGGATCCAGTGCTGGAGGATTACCTGCGGCGGGTCGCAGCAACTCAATTAGGGATGGTGCGCCATCTCTTGCGTTCTGGGACTTTCTCGGAAGGACAGGCATAGGGCCGTGCCAGCGTCAGAGTATAAAATGGATTGCCCGGTAAATAGTGTCTCTGTATATGCTGTAGATGTAGACACGGCACCCCACCACTCTTGAGCGGTGCCAGACATTGCTCGACGACTTCGGGAAACAGTGCGCCGGTTACGGAAAGAGAGAGGAATCTCCCAGGAAGCATTTGCGCACCAAATTGGGGTCCATCGCACGTTTATGGGCGTGGTCGAACGGGGCGAGACGAACTTGTCTTTCTCAAATCTGGTTCGTATTGCTCACGGCCTGGGAGTACGCCCGGGGGACTTACTTAATCAAGCGATCCCGGAGGAGCAATCTCAACAAGCGGTGCGAGGCGCGTAACTGCCTATGGCAAAGCCGCGGAATCTGCTGCTGTTAGCGATCTCGTGAATTTCAAACGATTTAAGACGAAGATCGGTGAAGAGGAATCTCCATAGGCGGGACTGGTTCCTGCGACACGCAAGGCACTCACGCGCATCCTCACGGATGCTGGAGTCTGCGTGATCGAGATCAACAGGCCGAATCGCGCATGACGTAGACTGCGCGGCAAGAGTGATTTGACCGATGCGGAGAGTGCTACTCTCGCAGTGCTCGCTGGTAACGCCCAAGCACATCCGAAAGCGCAGAATGGCGTAGTCGAGGCGCTGGCGTCCTCACGGTGGCAAGACGCAGTGCAGTAAAAACGCGCACACAGGCATCGAATCAGCTTAAGAGCAGCACTTGTAAGTGCGCCTGCTGTGCTTTTCGACGACCTTTACAAGCTCGCGTTTGTCGACCGCATCGAGTGGTGTGCTCGATTACGTCTGTCGCACACCAACGATCTCGTCCAGTCGACTAAGCGCACCCTACACATCCTTTCCCAACGATGGGAATTACTTGCCGCATCACGGCTAGAGATAACCCCAGAGCGACTGTTCAACGAGGCAGCACTCGCAGCGCTGTGCGGGGTCAAGTCCACTCGAGGCATCTTCAGGACGGATCACGTGGCACCGGCTGAATCGTGATACCAATCACAGGGCAAACAATGCGCTCTGGACGATCACACTCGTGCGATCTCGGGGTGAGTCCGTACGAAAGCGCACCTGGTCTGAAGAACAGCTGATAACGGTCACGCAAAAGTTGTCAATGATCTCGTGAAATTG
>PLEG01000340.1 GCA_003136975.1 Gemmatimonadota bacterium
GACCTGTGGCATCCTCTGATCTCGCACTGGCCAATGATATGGCCACGTCGAGCATCGAGTACCTCGAGAACTTGCGATGCCGTATCTACATGGAACGCAGCAGTGAGATCTTCAAGAAATGGTGACGTGCACACAGCCTCACGTGCATACCGTGGCATCCCTTTCGCGGCATGAACGAAGAGTGTCTTTCTGAATCGCGTAGGCCAGCCTCTCGTCTCGTAGCGCTTGAGAAGCAGCACTACAAGGGAAGCCCACGGCTCCGTCAGCGTAATTGCCTGAGATGGAATGGTCGAAGTCAATCGGGATTCAGTCAACATCTCGTGTTGGCCGTTAGAAAGGATCATTTGCTTGTATTGCTTGAGTCGAAAGAGTGCGGACTACTGACGGTCGGATGCGCTCGCGCGAAGATCGGCGGAGTCACGGCACAGCATCAATCCAATTGGTCGCCCCACGCCGAGTGCTGCTCGCTCACATCCCCCACACAGCTCGCAAACGACCACGTCAGTGTGCGTCGAGCCGATCCCGTGGTCCATATCCGGATATGTTGCCGTTGCTACCAACGGAAGTGTTTCGCCACACGCACCACAGCGGGCTGGCGAACTCGGCTCGTGAGGAGTGATCAACACGCGAGAAGGTGCTACGCCCACCTGTGACCGCATCCATCCGCCAAGCGCCGGGCGAAACACAGTACGAAGTGCATCATGCAGTACGGCCTTCATCGGATACCTCCTCACTTTCACCTAGGGGATCAGCACCCGACTCGAGCACTGCACTTCGCTCCAAGAGGCTATCGGTTCGATCACCTGAGTCGCCAACCCGCCCATCCGAGTTTCCGTGCGCCCGTGCCGAGTGATCGATGTACCTATCGTTCTGGTACCTCTCCACTCGCTGCACCTGCGCGGTTGCGCGCTCCATGGCCTCGCCTGGCAGGAGATCCTTTGTCAGTCCAAACCACGCTGCATCTTCAAGGTCGCGCGTCATATCAGCGCACTCCCCGAAGAACTTGGCAATTTCAGTGATTTCAGACGCACGGTCACCTTCTGGTGGCGTGATCCCGAGGGTAGCGGCGTGTCGCTTATCGTTCGCTGAGACTGTGAGCAGGAAACCACGATCGCGCGATCGACTGAGCGCGATGCGACGGCCCATGAAATGGGAATACGCATCACGGCGCGCGCGTTCGGCTTCCGGCATGCGAGCTCGCGCCTGGGCGATGAGGTCCAAGGCTGATGGTTCCGGTGCGGCGGGCCGAGCTGACATCGCCGGACCGCCGCGAACCGTATAGGCAAGCGAATCCAGCGCGTCGTACAGATCGGTTCCATTTGACTCGAACACGAGTCCTGCTACAGCGACGCTGACTGCAGTGGTGCCAGGCTTACTCCGCGTCGCTATAACCTTGTGGCTCCGTGCGAACGCATGGGCGAAGTAATCTCGTTCGCTCGCATCAACGTCGCGTCGCTTCCACCACATGTCGAAGTAGTCACTATACGGCAACGCTTCGGCCGATTTGGGGTCAACCGCGCGCGAGCCTGGCGTGAACGCGAACATTTCATTCTGGGCGCCGCTCCCGATCGCCAGATGTTCGGTACGGCTACGCGGACTGAGCTGCATCCGGCGTTCCGACCAGAGTGACGAGGGATCGCTGTTTCCATGTTTCACCGCATCCTGCCGGACCGCCTCTCGCGCCGTGTTGAGCGCAGGCGCACCAAAGCCGCGGTCCGCGGTGTGGGGCACGGACTGCACTGACGAAAACACGTTCTCGATCTTGCGACCGAATAGATCAGTTGGCGAAGCGGAGGACTGTGGCATTGCGAGTCTCTGGAAGATGCAGGAACTATCTGCGTTAGAGTGGCGGCGGTGGTACGGCGGGTTCACCGCGCGCAAGGAACTCGCGCGCGGCCTCTACTCCATCATCGCCATAGAGACGAATCGGGTTTCCATGCGGTCCGATGAAGAACTGAGTCTCATCGGTCACGTCGATCGAAACGATTCCGCCATTGCGTTCTGCGGCATCGCTCTCGTGGATGATGTCGTCGTTCTCTGTTCCGGTCGGGAGCTCGAGCGGGATCGTATCCTCGACAGACACCCGCGCGTGTATGACCGTGAAACCGAGCGGACCGGTCACGATGTCAACGATGTGCTCTGAGTAAGTGTTCGTCGCAGCATCGCGCACACGCACACCGAACGCTGGGGCAACCGGGACAGCGGCATTCCGCGTCACGATTGAACCACTGGACGGAGCCCGCCGGCGGGAACCGCCGCCTGCGCCATCGTTCGGAAAAAGAGAGGGGGAATCGGACATGGTGATTTCGGTCGCCTTGTTTCGGAGTGGTTCGTTGACTTTGCTGCGTGCTCGTGACTGACGTGGCCACATGCAGACGATACGCCCTACGCCTTTTTAGGCGCGCACTCCAAAACCTCGGGCTACAAAAGACAGCCCCAACGCACCCAGTTCTACGCCTAGTGATTCAGCCTTTGTCCGCTGGTCGCCTTTTCCGAGGTAGAGGGTAGCGCGCTCAGCCGACGAAAGACTGTCAGGTTGGGCCACTTGGACACCCACTATAGGGCTGGGTGTGCCAATTAGCCTGGCTGGAAGACGACAGAATTGAATCGCAGCAAACCGCGGAGGGAGAATGAGCAATACACGAGTAAAGGGGCACCGGAAGAAACCGATGGATCTCCAGAACACTGTGGCCTTACCTGTACGGACCTGTTCGGGTGACGAAGCCTCCTCTCGAGCATTCCCGGTCCGTTCTTCAAAGGTCTACTTCACCAAGAACGGGGACATAAACATCACGAACTCGCACTACCATGTTGTCTACGAGGCCCCCGAATTCCGCACCCAGGGGCACAAGGTGTCAATGATCGTTTGAAATTTTCACCCGCTCCTTACATCTCACCGCTGAGGTCCCTTATGACCCGCGTGGCGCGATTGACTCCTTATCGCTAAGCAGCGCTCGCGTCGAGGTGCGTCTGGAAAAGATGGCGCATGGTTGTTCGCGGTTCCAGCGCCAACAGTGGTCGCCCCGATTCCGAACGACTACCCGCGGTGCGGCCCCTCCCCAAACGCCGTGTCGACAGCGATGGAGAATGGGGGACCCGCGGCAGCCAGCGACACGAGGTGGGGGTGGGGCATTTGTGGCGGGCAGTTCATCGCACCCGTCTGACCGCCCTAGTTTGAGATCTCGAAGGCCCCTGGGCGATACCGAGTTTTGACGACAACCCCTCAGGTACCATTGCAGGCGGTTGGCGGCGGCACGGTCCGGGTCCGACTCGGACGAGTGCCTCGCCTCGTTCGGCTCTCTAGGTTCACAGACTTGACGCGTGGAAGCCCGAATTTGAATTACTCGCTGGGCAACCCCTTTTCGCTCAGGGCATCGGCGGGATAGATCGATATCAGAAGCCTCCAACCACGATTCGCGCTGATCGTGACGCCGATGTCTACGGGAAGTGGTAATTTATGGCTCGCCTTCTGAGGCCAATTGACGTGCATGTGCTGATCCGGCTCCCGGCCCTCGCAGCTGCCTCCCTTCGGACAGCGCTTCTCAGCGTGGGTCCTCATCAGACGCAACACATCGTCTGCGGGCTCGATATTGAAGCGGTGCGGATTGGTGTGGACGTTCTCGTGTTGGATCCGGCGCTGACTGACGAGACAAACATTTACGCGATCGCTGCCGCTCTACACAGGCGCCAAATTCCAGTCGTGCTGTATGGCTCGCTGACACCGCGGCTTATCGTCGCGTTACTTGTACTGTCCCGTGTCTCATACGTTGATGTAGTCCTTAGAAATCCGACATCTGGAATGGATCGGTTGGGGGAGGCTTTCGCTGCGCTGCCCATGGCCGGCCTTGATCTGCAACTCGCCGAACGGCTTAGTCCCCTCATTTCTGTGCTCCCAGAGCGATTGCAGTTCGCGATCACTCTAATGTTCACAGCCCCGATCGCTCCTCAGTCGGCGCAGCAGTTGGCGGCTGCAGCTGGACTGACACGACGCTCACTTGATAGATGGATTTTCCGAGCGCGAATTACTTCGACGCGTCGGTTGGTTGCTGCAGCGCGGCTCGTTCGCGCGTTTCCCTGTCTTATGGACCGCGACCTCAGCATGAAGCGGACGGCTACCTTCCTTGGGTATAGCGAACATCGTAGACTCGACAAACAATGTAGGGAATTAACAGGGATGGGGGTTCTCGAGATCCGCGCGGAGATGGACGCGAAGGCATTTGTCGATTGCATTGTTAGGCGATTACGGGACGCGTGAATTGTGCTACCACCTGTTGAGTGCCCGGAGTGCTGATTCCCGAATTCAGGTGAAAAGGGATTGCACTTCGGTCTGGCGGAAATCCTTCAACGAAAGAACTGATGAATACAACTCACGATGGCGACGCAGCGATTCCTTCAAGAGCTTTGTCCGCCGTACCGTCAGTGCTGACCGGCTATTCTGCGGGTGGGTTCTTTGCTTTAAGGACGCCATTCCTCGCCTCGAACGAGTTTATGGTTGGAGAGACGATCGCGGTAGGACTTGCTTGCGCTGGTGAGTCGGGTGAACTTAGCGAGGGGATCGCTGCGGACGATGCAAGTGTCTGGCGATTGATGACTCGCGTTCTCAAGTTGCGTGGAGTGCGCGAGGCGATTTATCTCGCTACTCCGGATCTTCACAATCGAATTGCCGCCTGGGAAATCAACCCAGAGTCAGAGCGCGGTCATCGCATTGGTCGCAGCCTGTTTCGTTATTTCGCACGCATGTCCGCACGTGCGACTCCGTTCGGCTTGTTTGCCGGATTCGCGCTCGGGGCAGTGGGCGACCAAACGGATCTACGCCTCGCAAGCCGGGAAACTTACCGGCGTACCACTCGGTTGGACACACAATTTCTTGGCGATTTAGCCGATGCAGTTCTGCTTAATCGTACATTCGGACCCGTATTTACCATCCGACCGAACTCAAGTCTGTACGCAGCCGGGGGCCGCTTTCATTATATGGAAGCATACAGTCAAGGTGGGGATCGGGCGTACCGACTTGTTGCTGTCGACCGGTCAGACCCTCTGGACGAAGTTATTCGACTTGCTGAGAATGGAGCTACGATCGCGGAACTGGCACTTGCATTGGTGAACGAAGACGTTTCAGTCAACGAGGCGCGCGATTTCGTGTATGAACTCCTTGATGCTCAAATCATCGTGGCGGATATCGAGCCGTTGGTGACCGGTATGGCCGCACTCGACGGCATGATTGACACGCTATCTACGCAGGAGGTGACCGCGCCAACGGTCGATCGACTTAAACGCGCCCGGGAACTGCTTGCAAACATCGACGCTCGTGGCATCGGCTGCTCGGTACAGGACTATAACGGGATCGCCGAGCTCCTGGGCGAGTTCCCGGTACGGGCGGATCCTGCGCGGCTTTTCCAAGTAGACATGTCAACGAGTCTTGAGGCTGCGGTTATCGGAGCTGTTGAGATGCATGAGATTGAGGCGGGGATTGATCTTCTCCAACGTATAACGCTACCGACCGATCCTCTTCGCTCGTTCCGTCGCGCGTTTCGCGAACGGTATGAGATGGAACTCGTGCCGCTCGCGGAGGCACTCGATGCGGAAATTGGAATCGGCCTAGACAACCTAGGTCTTGAAGGCGCCGTTAGCGAAGGTGATCTACGAGAGCTAAGTGCTGAGGGAGCTCGCCAGGCCGTTTTGGCTGGTCTTGTAATACGTGCCGCGAAATCAGGGGCTGTGGAAGTCGCGCTTACTGCCGACGACGTTGCCTCGCTTGCGTCACGCACTCCGTCGCCGTTACCATCGTCCATAGCTGCAGTCGTTACGCTGGTGCGTGATGTACGGCCCGGAAGCACACCTAGCCCGCTTAGAGTGCTATTTCATATGGTTACCGGGCCATCCGGTGGAAATCTGCTGGGCCGATTCTGTCACTGCGATGAGGATCTTACGCATGCGCTACAGCGCTTTCTCAGTAGCGAGGCAGCGCTATTCCCCGATCAGGCTCTCGCTGAAGTCGTGCATCTGCCTGAAGGACGCATGGGAAACATCCTTTGTCGGCCCGTGCTTCGCGACTATGAAATTCCTTTCCTGGGAAGATCTGGAGCGCCAGCGTCGCAGCAGATTCCCATATCTGATCTCTTCGTAACCGTTCGGGACGATCGTGTAGTTTTGTGGTCTCGCCGTCTCGGTCGCGAGGTCCTGCCGCGCATTACTACGGCGCACAATTTGAGTCACCCTCGCAACCTCCCGATTTACCGCTTTTTCGCACTTCTACGTGAACAAGGCGTACTGTTCGGCGCGTCTTGGGTTTGGGGGCGGCTGGAACAATTGCCCTTTCTTCCGCGAGTGGTTTACGGGCAGGCGGTCCTCTGCCGCGCTCAATGGAGAATTGCTGCATCCGAATTAGCCTTGAAGCCGAGTACCGCAAGAGTCGCTACGTACCAAGCATTCCAGTTGCTCCGTAACGAGCGCGGTATCCCGCGACGAGTACTCCTTTCAGAGGGAGACAGTTTACTGTCGCTGGATCTGGATCTTCCGATCGCTGTGGATGTTGTCGTCGAGTCGATCAGAAAGCACCACGCCGTACAACTGGCGGAGCAATATCCCGACGACAATTCTCTCGTGGTAGAAGGACCAGAGGGAAGATTCACCCACGAACTGATCGTTCCGTTCTTACGACGCCGGCAGACGAGTCGGGAAGAAGTAATGGCGCCGAACACAGTAACGATCGCGCCGACCTCAATCCGACGAAAGTTTACGCCGACGTCTGGATGGACGTACGCGCAACTCTTCGCAGGTGAGGGGACGACTAACCGAATTCTTAGCCATCTCGTCGCACCCGTGATTCAGACGGCGCGTGACTCGGGCGCCATCGATCGTTGGTTTTTCATTCGGTATTCAGATCCAAAACCGCATATTCGGCTTCGCCTTTGTGGCGATCCGTCTCGGATCCGGTGCGAAGTCTTACCAGATCTCGAAGCGCGATCAGAAGAATTCCTCGATAACCGCCTGCTCACGTCCCTGCGTTACGATACCTATTCGCGCGAGATCGAACGCTATGGCGGGAGTCGTTCCATTACCATTGCGGAGGATGTTTTTTGCGCCGATAGTGACTTTGCTATTACGGTACTGGGGGGCTACCCAGGGGATGAGAATGCGCATGCTCGCGACATGATTTTACTGCGAGGAATAGATACATTGCTTGCCGATCTTCAATTTACGGCTGAGCAGCGTGTACTCTTGCTTGGACGTCTACGCCCGCCCTCGGGGGACGCACGCCGCGTGTGGAGTGAAGCGTATCGTGCTAACCGCGGCGATATTGAAACCGTCCTTGGCCTTCACGCGGCAACGGAGCCCACTTTTGCAAATGCATGCGAAGAATTAGTGCGACGATCGATGCGAGTTGCGGCCTCGGCGGCACGCCTTCACGATCTGCTGCGCTGCGGCGAGCTCGGAGCGGCTCTCGAGGACATTGCTCTGAGCCTCACCCACATGCACGTAAACCGAATGGTAGGAACAACTAACCCGGTTGAGGAACAGAGAGTTTACGATTTCATTCGTCGTTTCCACGAGTCTGCGTTCGCGCGAGTGCGAGCGGTAACACCCCCTCCATCCCATGATGCCACTAACGCGTAAATGAAAGTACACCTAATCGCAGCTAGTACGACCTCTCAGCCGGGTTGGTACCGGTCTCCCCGCCCTTCTTACCGCCTAAGCCGGCGTTGGTCAGTCCTCGAATGACAACTAATATCGCGGACTGGAACGCTGTCGCCCAAGAGGACGAAGCTCGCTTCCCAATAATTGCCGAGCACCTTCGTAGCCTTAGGAGCGATTTTAGACTAAACGGAACGTCGGCTAAATCTTACGCGCTCTCGGGCGATGGGATTAGGGCACTTTGGACAAGGGAAGCACCTGCGCTGGTACGGATCCATTTCACGAGCCGAGCAGCGGAAGTCGATTTCCTCACGCGCGTACCGCTACGCCACGCTGCTCTTGAAATCGCCAACGGAAATGGCATTTCTACCGCTCAAATTGTGCAACGAGGTGCTTTTACCATAGATCAAGTCGCCTGGCATGACGGGCAATTCATCGTTGGACACAGCTTCTTCGAGCATGTCGCGGAACAATTACTCGTTCTGAGAAACATTGAGCCGGCCACGGCTTACATCACGCTGCTCCGCACATTTCGGTTAGTAGCGATGGGATTTCGCGTTTCAGCTGAACACTTGGATATGATTCTTAATGCGTTAAATCTGTCGGGAGCGCCGAGTCAGCCGCTCGATCTCTACTCGCTTGCGGGCGGAACTGTGCTTCCTACTCGTTAGAGCCAATCTTCGTGGCGAGCCCAAGGTCCGAGGAGAATCATTTACCGCCGCTGGTTCTTCTGAGGCATCGCACTCGAATTGCAACTATACCGCTTTCGCAACCGCACCATCACGGCGGGCTCTCGGCTATACACGCGGCCACGCTACCCCCTGTCCGCAACGCCAGTTGTGACTGACAACTTATCGCGCTCTTCGTTTCCGCGGCACGGCGCTTGAGAAATCCCTTCAAGAGGTTTGGGCGTGTCCGCATAATTCGGCAGTCCAGCAATTCCGATTGCGGTCTTGTCTGTATCGCCATGGTGTTGGACTACTACGCCCGGGATATGACGCTCGCGATTCAGGCGTCCGGCGACGTCATGACAGCCGCTGACTTGTTGGCCATTGCCCATGCATCCGGTTTACACGGCGTTGGCGTGGCAACTGAGCCGACGCAGCTGAATCTATTATCAACTCCGGCAATTCTGGAATGGACGCCCATGCACTTTGTGATTCTAGAACACGCAGGTGCATCAGAGATTACAATTGTCGATCCTGCCGCGGGCCGCAGGGCCGTGGCAACTAGTGAGGCAATAGCGCGTTTCGGAGGGACAGCTCTCCACTTTAGCAAACCTTCACGAAGTGTCTTGGGCTGGATCATTCGTTGCACAAGTTCTCTCCGAGGCGCGCTGAATACGGTAACCTCGTACGAACTCACGGTCGCCGTCCTGGGCGCTTTGGTGGCCGGATTGCTTCTTGGCGTCGCGTTCACTAGAAACGACGTTGCGCCAACGGTCATCGCCGCCGTTAGCGCGACGACCGCTACGGCGCTTTCGTTACTTGTCCTAGCCCACGCTTTGGAAGAAGCAGTAACGCGGCGAGAACGCTTGTGGTTGACGATAGCCCAGTCGGCACTTTTCCCGCCTTCCGCGACCCCTACTGTTTCCAAGAGTAACGTCGGTAGGTGGCAGCTAGCGGCATTCGAGGCGAATACAGTTGCAGGATCGAGTGCAGCGAAGGGTACGTGGACTGCGGCGTTGATTACCGGAACACTTCTTCCATTGCTGTGTGCACCGGCCGGCCAATCAATATTGGTTCATTCGTTGGCTGTGTCAGCATTGGTCCTAACAACAAGCCTGTGGGCCACCTTTATTGCGGCGGTCCTTCATCCTCCAGAATCCGAGAATATATATTGGACTCGTCACAGGGCAGCGGTCGCGCGCTCGCTGACGGGTATGCCAACATTCGCTGCGACCGGTACTCGCTCTAACGTATTACAATATGTATTAGAGACGCGTAGAGTTGCACAGAGCGAATCCAAGCGCGAGAAAAAGAACTTGGGCCCCCTAAAATGGCTCGCCCTGTCGGCTCTTGCGACAACCGTTGTAATAGCGATCGAGTGGTCGGCTACGGTTCCATTTCGACAATTCGTGGGTGCCTGTGTGGTTGGCTTATGTTTTCGAGCAGTTGAGGAGAATATGAAACTCGCCGCGTCTGCCTTCTCTCCGCATTCGCTTGAAGAACGGAAGTTGAGTCAGCCAGCATCGTCTGTGCCGGGTGCGCTTGTGCGGGAACGGGTGACAAGAATCTGCGTGGAAGATGTCAAGATTGGCGCCGCTGCGTGCGCGAACTCGCCGCCATTCTCATTGTCTCTCCTCGAAGGGGATCGGCTTTGGGTTACAGGTCCGTCCGGTAGCGGGAAGACGATGCTTGGCCAGATAGTATTGGGGATTCTGAAACCCCAAAGTGGACGTGTGTTGTGGAACGGCATCGACGTAAACATCTCATCTCGCGATTCAAAGTTTCAAGACGTGGGTGCCTTGCTAGAGCGAGCCTGCTGGTATCACGGCTCTATCGCAGACAATCTCCGGTGCGGAAGGAGCGGGGTCCCGGACACCGCCCTGCGCGACGTCTGCGCTACGCTTCGTCTCGATGTCGAGATTTCCAGTCTCCCTCTCGGTCTCCAAACGCGCCTCGATCCGCTCGGCGGCCAGCTGCGCCCATCTGTCTTAGCCCGACTTGCCATTGCTCGTGCGCTCATCGCTACATCGCAAGTTTATATACTCGACGAACCCACGATGTCTCTCGACGCGGCTTCTCGTGACCATGCCCTTGATATACTATGCGATCTTACCGGAATTCTTGTCGTCCTATCTGCACAAGAAGCTCCGCCTGAGTGGAAAGGACGTGTCCTAAAACTACCCGATAATGTCTTGATTTAACACTTGCTACGGCATACTGCTGGCGCATACTACGGGAGGGTAAAATTGCGCCGTGGCGTCTTGGCCTAGCAAACGGGCCACCGGTGCACATACTTGTTCACACGGGGGGGGCGATGGACAATCCACAAAGGCGCAAGCTCACCATTACTCGCGAAACACTGCGAAAGCTGGGTGACAGCGCGCTTGCGAAGGTCGCAGGAGGGACGGCAACGTATTACGGAGGAGATTCAACCAGCCAGCTCCGATATTGTACTTGTCCAAGTGTAAAGACGTGTTGGGCCTGTACGGCCGGCACAACGTGCCCGATGAGCTGCCACTATAGCGAATGCAATACTTGTCAGCAAAGTTGCGGATCCTGTGCGTGTCCAACTCAAGACATGTCGTGGACCTGCGCTCCGTGTTACATGCCGTAGTCGGAGGGGAGTCGTACGTGCTTTGGCGAATGTGATAGGTGTGACTCCTTTTTTGGTGCACTCTCCGCGCAGTTAGTGCCAACTTGCCAACAAGCTGTCCGAATGGCTAACTCGGCTAACGCGAAGTACGTGTTTGAGCTGCCCTCGCTCGATGACGTCATAGTCCCGGGGCAGCGTATTGTGCAGCGCGCGGTTGGCCTTACAATCGGCGCATTTGCGACGCTGGTGCTGCTAAGTGCTCTCACCGCGTTCTTGCTTTCCGTGACTGTATCTGTCGGCGCTGATGGAACTTTAGAGCCACTCCACGTCGCGAATGTGCGCCCTTCAATTGGCGGAATTGTTACACAGGTGGATGTTGACGTTAGCCAGCCAGTCAAAGTCGGACAAATAGTAGCACGCTTAGATCCAGTGTCTGCCGACGCGGACCTACAACGCCTCGAAATCCAGTACGATGAGAGTCGCGGTGAGCTCAACCGTGCTCGAGCTACTGCGCCACTCGATCTGATCCAAAAGACAGCTCAAGTAACCCAAGAACAGACAAATGTAATTAAGGCGCAAGCGGCTCTTCGGCAGCGATTGATGGAGTTTAGCCTAAGGGCCAACGTCGATTCAGTGCTGAAAGCCTATACGATCGGCAAGAGTGTCAATGTTGATCTTGCGATCGCTGATGTGCAGTCGGCAGAAGCACGAGTGAAGTCGGCGGTTGCTGCGCGCGAGCAAGCAAAGCTCGATTCATTGGACTTCGCCAAGAGTACTCTTGAGCTTGATCGACTTCGCGCTGACGTTGCTCACGCGCGTGGCGAACGCCGACGAGTGGATCTTACTGCCCCGATCGACGGAATCGTGCTCACTGAACGGCCACGAGATCTCATCGGCGCGTCCGTATCAGCCGGCGAGGGAATTCTCGAGATCGAAGATCTCGGCAGTTGGACAGCGCGCCTGCTAGTCGATGAGCGAAATGTTCACGATGTGCGCGTCGGCCAAGCCGTCATTCTGACTCTTCCCTCTGCGTTGTTCTTGAAGGGCCGGGATCTCCACGGTAGCGTGGTCTCGGTAGCCCCCGAATCTGCGACGCGACTTGGCACCGCGGGCACTCCGATGTCTCCGCCGACTGATGGTACCGGACGGTTTGCGGTAGTCGTACGAATCGACCTGCATGATACTATGGGTAGGTTACCGGGAGACTTTAAGCGCGGTTTCGCCGTTCGCGGCAAGATAGTGACGGGAAAGGCCCGCGTGTCAGAACTGCTTCTCGACGAGCTGCGCGCGCGCGCGAGTAGCGCGTCTTAACTCAGTATGGCGGCGGTAGCAATACGGTGCATTTTGTACCAACGGCGTCATCTAGCTCCGCTACGTCGAGAACCCATGTCCATTTGGTGCGAACGCGAAACGCCGCAATGGTACTAGTACACGCACGGTGTCACCCTGCGGGCCAGCTCGCGCATAGACTTCCGGAATGAGGCGGCCGCTTACTATGCGAGCTAGTAACAACGCGTCTCGCTCAGCCGGCTTTTAGTTAGCGTGGGAAATTGCCTCGAGCTCCTTGGGGTGCGACATTGGCGCGCCAAATAAGACCGATCCCCTCGGGGCCAGCACATCGTAAACCCATGGGCAAAATGGAAATGTCTCTACTCCTGCCTCGATTGGCCGATACGGCTCCACGGTGGAAATGAGCGCAGCAGTCTGCGTGGTAGAGCCCCTTCTCCGAAACGATGTTTCCAGATTGCTCCACGACCGCAATAGTGAGGTACTTTAGATGACTATCAATCGCTCGAAGTAAATGAGTCTAACCTCCTATCGAAGTACCGCTGCTCGCCGCATCCGCGCACGCGGAGAGCGAACTGCGAATCATGCCGCAACACCAGATGCTTCTATGAGATCAGAGCACCGATTACAAACGCCAACGTGCGCAGGTAGCTTGGGCAATACTGCAACCACGCGTCAATACCCAGACCGTTTGGGCTGCAGGCAGAGGCTTCGACTCGTGCGGCACCACGAACCCGCTGCCGCCACCGCCGATTTGTATCC
>PLEG01000096.1 GCA_003136975.1 Gemmatimonadota bacterium
TTATGACGTTATGCGCACAACGTCATAATGATTTGATCTAGGCTCCCACTCCCCGCGGGACTGCCGGTACTGGACCCAGGCTCCTACACTCGCCTATATTCGCGCCAAGCCGAGCGCCGGGCGTATCCTTCTAATGCATCTTTGATGCGCAGCCGGCAACCCTCTCAACGGAGATCCCATGACGAGCGATACAACGTCGCCCGAATCAAATGAAACTGACGGAGGTTCTCCGCTTGGCGAAACACCGTTAGACGCTGAGGTCGGGACGTTGGATGTCGCCGATTCGTTATTCCATAACGCGCCGATCCAGCCGCCTGCGAAGGACCGCTCTGGTGGGGCGACTGTACCAGAGTCCAACGGTTAAGGCATCGATGGCGAACTCCCTTGAGACTACGCTCGCGGCCGTGCAATCGTACGCAGTCGAGAAGGGCGTGCCGTTAATCTTCGGCATCGTTAGAGATCCAGAGCTGGCGATGGCGACAATCCAGGTAGGTTCCGATACGGACGATGAGACAGGCCCGGGCCTCGGGACTGGCGACGACGTAACTGATTTCCTCGCTGCTATCACAGCGTTTGATATTCAGGCTTTGGTGGCGACCGTGCTACGCGTGGAAGCGGAGGAATGGGAGGACGCGCAGGCTGCTTGGGCTGCGGCTGATTCAGAACTAGGCGAGCAGTTTGCAGGGCACTTGACGCATGCGAAAGAGACACTGATTGCTGCAGGTGATCCGGTTGGCCATATCGCGGAGCTCACTCTATCCGCAATCACGCAGCAACCATCAATCTTCATTACCCAACGGATCCTGGCGCCCTGGTACTACGTTGTGGTCGGGTACGACAGCATCTTGTCGCACATTCGAGGAGACGACGAGGGGGCCGACGACGAAAACCCACACACCGTCGCGCGCCAAGAGGCTTGGCGTCGCCAGGAGGAAGAGAATCAGGCGCGCGCGGCCGAACACCGGAAGTGGTCCGGAGCCAAGCGCAGCGAGATCATCACGCAATTGGCTAACCATCCCAAATTCCCAGCCTGCAAGAAAGAGGAAGCGCGAATGCTCCTATTCTCGCGTATCGTCGGCGACACAGAAGTCCCCCAGGACCGCGAACTGGTACGCACAATCACGAGAGAAGCGCTCGCGTTGTATGATCTTGAGGTCCGCGGTAATTAGGACGCTTTCACTACCGGCACCTCACTGATCCGCGTCGTATATCTCGGCGAGAGCTTTGTCCGTCTCATTTGCCAAGGTTGCCCGAACCCCTCCGCAGCCAATCGAATCGTAGAACGGCCATAACGATTGTTGATCGTGTCGATCGCTCCCATCACGGCATCGCCACGTGGATCCGGATCGTCGAACAGAGTCCCGATCACTCCGGCGGCTGGCTGCAGGTCGAGTAGTATCACTCCTGCTTTCTTGTAAGCATACCCGTCGCGATAGATCATGTCGACGGCGCGCCGAGCCACGCGACCCAACGCCAGGCCGTTATGGGTTGCAACGTCAACAGTCAACGTGATCGCATTGCTGTATTGCGGATCCTCCGGTTTGAAACGATTCGTGCTGATGAAGACGTTGACGCTACCCGCAGCTAGGCCAGATCGCCGTATCTTCGCCGCCGCGGTGGCCACGTGGCTCGCCACAGCCTCCCTCAGTCCCCCAGCGGTTGTCACAGCATTACCGAAGGATCGCGAACAGCAGCAGCTCTGACGTGCAGGTGGGGCAAGTTCCAGAGGGATACACGCAATCCCGCGCAGCTCGAACACCGTTCTCAAGCCAACAACGCCCATCTTCTTTCGTATCCACCTGTCATCCGCGTTGGCCAACGCCAGCGCCGTCTTGATACCGTTGAGACCGAGCATCGCCGCGTACCGCCGCCCGATCCCCCAGACATCTCCAACCTCGGTTCGCTCGAGTGCTGCCGTCCGATACCTTGTGCCAACGAGATTGAGAACGCCACCGGTTTTGGCGGACTTCTTCGCGAGCCTGTTTGCAATCTTCGCAAGAGTCTTGGTCTCCGCGATACCAATACCGACCGGAATTCCCGTCCACTGCTGTACAGTGCGCTTGATTTCACGACAGTAAGCGGTGAGATCACGATCGAGGAAGCCTGTAAGGTCCAGAAACGCTTCGTCGATCGAATACACTTCTACGTCGGGCGCGAATTGTGAAAGCGTAGCCACAACTCTATGAGACATGTCACCGTAGAGCGCGTAGTTGGAAGAGAACACAACAACATTCTCTTTCCGAATCAATGATTTGATCTTGAAGAACGGTGCGCCCATCGCGATGCCCAACGCTTTCGCTTCTGCAGATCGCGCAATCACGCAGCCGTCGTTGTTGGATAGCACGATGGTTGGGTGATTGGCAATACTCGGCTGGAAAACCCGTTCGGCCGAAGCGTAAAAGGCGTTGCAATCGACCAGCGCAATCGCACGCGTTCCCGGCGCGACTAAAGTATGAGAATAATCTTCCGTAGTGGCGGATCTGATGGACGCCCTATCCATGCAACGTCACCTTATGAAGTGCATACGTAACGACACCCCATACGACGACGTCTAGCGACTCTGACAGCGGAATATCTGGATATCCCGGATGCTCAGCCATGAGCGTCCAAGTGCCGCGGAGATTCCGCAATCTCTTCACGGTCAGTTCGCCGTCGACGGCCGCGACAACCACCCTTCCGGCGTTTGGCGTCAGGCTCCGATCAACGATAAGTAGGTCGCCTGGATGGATCCCGGCCTCTGTCATCGAATCACCTGAGACGCGCACCATGAAAGTGGCTGGTGGGTTCGTGATCAGATGGCGATTCAAGTCGATCGTCTCCTCGAGGTAGTCCGTCGCCGGGGAGGGGAAGCCCGCCGACACGGAATCGGAGAACACGGGGATAAAGACTGGCTCCCATTCTGCGCCGTCCAGTTTGAATAGAACCTGGAAGTCCGGCTCGGGTATTCGCAAAGAGGCCATCCTCGAAGTTATCCCGAACAGACACCGAAAGGGAGGGCACTCTCACGAGGGGTGCTCTCACACCGGGCTCCAAACCAAGGCATATGCGCCGCCGACCCATGCCCTGAGAGCGCTGGAGTGAGAACTACATGTGGTGACGGCTAAATTGAGGGATGCCCGACTCGGCCCGTCAACACCATGACCTGCATCGCAACGCCGAAGCCCCTATAGGCGGCGCAGACATGCTGCGAACCTCGGGCTACCGGAGCACCGACACCGACTGGAAGAGGTTCTGGTACGCTTCGGACGAGCAGATTCCTATCGAGTTTGGAGGCTTCCTCGTGGACCCGGAGGGACAGTACGGGCACGTACTCAACCCAAACGCCCGGACCCTTGAGGCGCTCGACGACATAGCGTGCCTCGTGTTGCTTGGCGAGCCCGGTGCAGGGAAGTCGACTGAACTCAGACGCTACGCCAACCGACGTAACCATGCCGCATCGGAGGAGCGCCCAGCAGCGCCTCTCGATCCATCCGATGCACCGCTTGTTATCTCCCGAAATCTAGCGGACTACGACAGTATCTCCGACCTCGTGCACGACGTCGTGCATGCTCCTGACGTACCCGGTGCGCTGCAGGCGGGACGTTCTGTCACACTCTTGCTGGACAGCTTCGACGAGGCGTTGCTCGCTGTTGTGCCGCTTGCTACACGGATCGTGACGGAACTCCAGCGCCTCCCGGACGCGGCGCGGCGAGCGAGGCTCCGATTGCGCCTCGCCTGTCGTTCGTTCGAGTTCCCAGACGTGCTGCGTAGTGCGCTCAGTGAGTTGTGGTCACCGGATGAGTTTCGCGTCGTGGAGCTCTCGCCACTGCGCTGGCGCGATGCCACTGCCGCAGCATCGGCGCGGCTGGGCGACGCTGCGGCTGGGCGATTCATGGAACGCGTCGCTGAGCGTGAAGCAGTCCCTTTCGCCACTTTGCCTGCAAAACTCGACTTCCTCCTTCGCGTGTACGCAGAGCGGGGCGACTTCCCGCCAGGACAGGCGGACCTGTACTTGGCCGGCTGCCGCTCCCTTACCCAAGAAGTGAACGAGAGCCGATTGGCGTCGAGACGTGCAGGTGCGCTGGACCCAGATCAGCGCCTCGATATTGCCTCGCGTGTTGCTGCGGCGACTCTGTTCGGGAACCGACGGGCGGTCTGGGCTGGACCTGATCGGGGCGACGTGCCGTCGACCGACGTAACGATTGCCGCGCTCTTGGGTCGTGAGAGGTACGACACAGCCGCGCCCTTGGAAACGCGAGAGGTCATGGTGACGGACCGAGCGGTTCGAGAGACGCTCGGGACTGGCCTCTTCACCATTCACGGGGGCGCTAATCGTGTCGGGTGGGCTCACCAGTCCTATGCGGAGTTCCTCGCCGCGCGCTGGGTAGTGCGCCACGACCTCACGATCGAGCAAGTTGCAGCGCTGCTTGCCGATCCGGACGACGGCGAAGGGCGGATTGTGCCGCAGCTCCACGGCGTGGCGGCATGGCTGGCAGGCATGCGGCCCGACATCTATCGTCTGGTCGCGGAGCGCGATCCGCAGGTGCTACTCAACGCTGAAACGCGACTTATCCCAGCCGGCGATCGTGCCGTTTTGGTAGACACGCTACTCCGCGCGTCGCGGGAGAATACACTCCGGTGGCGCGGTTTTCTCGAACGAGTCAAGTACGAGCGTCTTGAGCACCCCGCGCTCGCGGCACAGCTCGCACCCGTGATTGCCGACCACGCTCAACCAGAGCATGTGCGCTCGTTCGCAATCGAGATTGCGGAAGGCTGTCATTTAGCTCCCGTCGCAGAAGTATGCGCCGACGTCGCGCTCGACGCCCGCGAGCCGGTGCGGCTGCGTGCCGAGGCGGCATCGCTCGTGGCGTGTGCTGGCGATCCGGCGGCGCATGCGCGGCTTCTGCCTCTGGCTACTACTCCGCTACCCGAGGACATCGACGACGACATCAAGGGAGCGGCTCTCAGCGCAACATGGCGGTCGCTTGCGCCCGATGCACTCTTTGCATGTTTGACCCGTACACGTCGGCCAAACCGCTCTGGTAGCTACGATGGTTTCCTGTTGATGCTCGCGCAATCACTCACCCCCAGCTACCTGGTGGAAGGGCTCAGGTGGGTGGATCACATGGGGCATGCGGGTGGTGTGGGCGCCTCCAATCTCGAGGAGCGCATACTGATCGACGCGGCCCGTCATGCTGAAAGTCCGGAGGTGCGTGCGGAGCTCGTGCAGATCGTGCGACGACGCATTACGCAGTACCATCCACTGATCGAGCGCGACGCCTTAAAGGAACTGAACGCTACGCTGACTGCCAATGAGGGTGCCCGTCGTGCGCTCGCGCGGGATTTGGTGGAGACTGATCCGCGCCTCGCTCTCCGGAGCCCTTTGGAGTTACCAAATCACGAAGGGGCAGGATTCAATGAGACCGGTACCGTCGGCGCGGTATCGGCCGACCCGAACATTGTAACCGACGCGACATCATCGGCGGAGACGATAGCTGGTGAGCACCACGCGCGCCGTATCGCGCAGAGCGTCGTGGGTTGGCTCGATCGCGATCACGCGGCACTAGTCCTCCCGGCGGACCTGCCCTGGGTAATCGAGCGCTGGCTCGCCGCCCCTGAGGGCTCACCCATCCGGGAGACTTGGGGTGAAATTGCTCAGCACCTCTTTGACCATACGAACTCGACGCACGTGGAATACCTCTATGCGCAGCGTCACGAGGTAACGATCGAAACCGCATTCGGTGCGTGGTTTCGGCCGATGCCGGTTGATGGTCCCGCGGCACGGCAGTACCATGATCACCAGCGTGAGGCCGAGCGTCGCCGCACGGAGCGCGAGGCGGCGCTCGTGCGTAGGGCGGTAACACCAGTCCCATCGGAAGCGCGTGTCGGCGAGATTCTGGACCACCACGAGCGCGAGGGCGCGCGCCACCGTTGGCCAGCATGGCCGGCTGTGGCGTGGGAACTAGGCCGCTCACAGACCGAGCAACACTCAGGTTGGGGTCCGGGCGACTTGCGCGAGACATTATTGTGGGGCACGCTCTCGCCCGGTACGCGCGATCGCATCCGGGCCGTAGCCAAGGAGTTTCTAGAGCGTGCACGCTGGCGTGGACGGGCGCCAAGTCGCTCCGTGCGATTTGATCCCGTCGGGGGCCCGGCATACCATGCGTTCCGTCTTCTCGACGGTGACGCATCACTAGCACCGGCGGTCTGGCGCCAATGGATCCCGGTACTGTGCGGTATAAGCCTTTACACGAACGACGAAGATGAGAGCGCCGCGCATCAGGCTTTGCTCAGGCGTGCGCAGGCGGTGGCGCCGCGAGTATTTGCGCGCACACTCGGCCGACTCCTTGATAGCGCTGTAGACTCCGAACGCAACGAGCAACGAGTAGAGCTCCCCGTCGATGCAATGCGTGCGGCGCTCGGCCGGCCTCGAGCGCCGCACAATCCGCAAGCATGGAACGGAGTCATACAGGAGCCAGGTGAGGCACGGGATCTCGCAGTAACGGAGTTGCTTGCACGGTGTGAGGCCATGGACACGCCAGGCTCGATTTTGGATGATCTCCTTGGGCCGCTACTCGCGCATGACGTGCCCCGTGCGCGAATCCTTGCGCGCGCCCTTCTTGCCAGACTGCCAGTTCGCGGTCCGCGCCGTGGGCGCTCACTCGCTGCAGCGGCAGCACTTCTTACTCATGCGCCTGACGCCGGTTGGTCCGACGTGTGGCCCGTGATGCTCCGCTCCGACAAGTTCGCGCACGAGCTTGTACGTCGCCTCCTCGCCTATCGGGAAGATCCTATACCTGACATCCGAGAGCGGCTTGGCGAGGATCAGGTGGCGGAGTTGTACATCTGGGTGGCTGGTACCTTTCCACCGCACGAGGACCCGTGGCACGTCCACGTATTCTCGCCAGGCTGGCGTGACAACGTGATTCACTGGCGGGATGGCTTGCTATCGACACTCGAAGGCTGGGGTACGAGCGCCTCCCTTGATGCTCTCGCGAAGGTTGCGCGCGCATTCCCCGAACGACCCTACATCTCGCAGCCATTGCTCCGCGCGCGAGCTGTCCTCCAGAGTGCGCGCTGGAACGCGCCGCCGATCTCTGACATCTTCGCGTTAGCCGAACAGCGTACAAGCCGTCTGGTTCGCGGCGGAGAGCAGCTCCTGACGGCCGTGGTCGAGTCATTGGAACGCTACGGCGCTCAGATGCAGGGAGAACTGCCGGCTGCACCGACTCTATGGGATCGATTGTCCCCGACTGAGTTTCGGCCGAAGGACGAGGGCCATCTAGCCGATGATGTCGTGCGGCACCTACGCCGCGACCTAGCAGCAACCGGTGTCGTGGTTGGCTGCGAGCTTGTCATCGACCGGGGAGTACGTGGCGTGAGTGCCGGTCGTCGCACAGACATTACGGTCACGGCGATGCCGAGCGCGTACGGAGCCGACCGGCACGCATTAGGTCCAGTGAGCTTGGTGATCGAGGTGAAGGGATCATGGCATCCCAACGTCCGGAGGGCGATGCGATCACAACTCGTCGACGGCTATCTCGCTGAGGGCCTGGACTACCGGTATGGCGTGTACTTTGTCGGCTGGTACACGTGCGACGCGTGGCGCGACGGGCCGGACAGAAATCGGAGCGCGCGTCTTGGTGCGCTCGATGACCTGCGGTCAGAGCTCACGCAGCAAGCCAGCGAGCTCTCTGACGCCGGAAGAACCGTGCGGGTAGTGGTAGTGGATGCTCACCTCTCGAACGATGAACCGGTTTCACGAGTGGCTCGACAGCAAAGCGATCGTAGCGCGCAGAGTCGGCGCACCGCAGCTAAGCGAAGATCCAGCAGAAGATCCGGCAACTAATGAACTCTCCAACGAGCCGCCGGCGCGGGCACAGCTGGTGCGTACCTCTCGGGAATGCCCGCTCATCGAAGTAATAATGCTGATTCCATCAGAGTCGGGACGGCCGGGTGGTCATACGCGGACTGGAACGGAACGCTGTATCCTAAGCCGATGCCGCGCGGGGTGGACCGACTCGCCTATCTGGCAGAATATTTTGACGTCGTAGAAGTGAACTCGACCTTCTATCGGCCGGCGACAAAGGCCGTCGTGGAGGGATGGATCTCGAAGACGGAAGACGCACCCGATTTCCGATTCACAATCAAACTCTGGAAACGTTTCACGCACGAGCGCGATGAAGCGTGGACAAAGGGGGACGAGCGAGAGGTGTGCGTAGCGCTCGACCGTCTACAACAGGCGGGAAAGCTCGGCGCGGTACTGGTACAGTTCCCCTGGTCGTTCAAGCGCACCGAGGAAGATCGAGCTTGGCTCGCCGACATTGTGAGTGCGTTCAGTCAATATCCTCTCGTTGTCGAGATACGCCACGAGTCTTGGAATGTACCGGAGTTCTACGAATCACTCGCAGAGGGCGGTATCGGGTTCGTCAACATTGACCAGCCGCTCTTCAAGAAGAGTATCAAACCAAGCGCGAAGGTGACATCTGCTGTCGGATACATCCGCGTGCATGGGCGCAATTACAAAGAGTGGTTTCGCAAAGAAGCGAACGTGCAAGAGCGCTACGATTACCTCTACACACCTGAACAATTAAAGCCGTGGGTTCAACGTGCAGAATCGATCGCAGAACAAGCGAAGGAAACGTATGTCATCACGAACAATCACAGCTTGGGCAAGGCTGGCGTGAATGCATTACAAATGAAGTCAATGCTCGCGCATAAGAAGGTATCTGCGCCACTCACGCTGGTTTCGACCTATTCTGGCGAACTCGGCGGTTTCGTGCAAGCGAGCTAGCTCATATCGTCGGTCGAGAAAGGGCTAGAATCGTACAGGTGTGTTACACCCCAGTGGTAGTGAGACTGCCACTCGTGCGAAGTCGCTCAATGTGGTTGACACGTGGTAGCGTAGGTTAAAGGGAGAGAGTAAAGCTCGTTGGCGAGAGGTTTATCTTCCCCGCCGGCGACCGAGCAATGAATTTCTGAATACAGAGCAGGAGATCCATATGTGTGGCCGCGCATCACTCGCGCTCGATGAAGACGAGCTCACTGCCTACTTACAATCAGTTGGCGTTCCAGCGGCACCCACACGCCGTCGACCGCGATACAACATCCCACCCCAGGATGATCTCTTGCTCTTCACCGAACTGGGCGACCACCGGCGTGAGTCCAGAATGATGCGATGGGGCTTAGTGCCGTTTTGGGCGAAGGACCCAAGCATTGGTAGAAAGCTCAGCATCGCCCGCGCTGAGACGGTTGCAACTATGCCGGCATTCCGGAGCGCATTCAAGAAACGTCGCGGGTTG
>PLEG01000280.1 GCA_003136975.1 Gemmatimonadota bacterium
CGTTCCGATCGCTCCACGGGCCGTCACGCCGCCGCGACCGGCGCAACCGCGCCCACAACGTCAGCAACCCTCTCGCTCTCACTAGCCCAACTGTCGTGGGGCTAGTGTCGGGCGCCGCTACCGGTCAGGAAAGTCGCGGTCCAGGCCGCCAGGGCCACAAGGAGTAGCACCGGAAGCATCAGCGCGACGCCGACCGAATTGTTCTGCTGGGTATGCATGAGCGCTCACTTTGGGGGTATCCCCTTCAGTATCGGGCGCCAGCGGCCGAATCCGTACCGGGGCGCCCGCCGCTAGCGTCTGAGCGCGGCCAGGCTGCTGTAGACCCGGTCCGGATAGGCGCTCATCTCACCGGTGCCGTTGTTGTAGGCGGCAAGGGCGCGATCGCTGTCGCCGTGATGCCGGTTCAGAAACTCGCCGAAGATATGCGCACCAAAGCAGATGTTGACCCTTGGCACGTGCAGTGTACTCGCGCTCATTCTACCGCAACGAGGCTCGTATTCCCGCCATGAGTTGCGCTCTGGGACAATCTGCATGAGTCCGATCGCACCCGCGTGACTGTGCGCGCGCGGATTGAACTCTGACTCCGCGTAAGCGATAGCAAGCAGGAGCTTGGGATTCACTTGCGCTTGTTCGCCATACACCACGAATTCGCGCGCCCACTCCGATGCGGTAACGGAATCCACGTGCTTCCGCGTGAGCATTCGCGCGAGCGTATCGCGACGCATATCCATCAGTCGCTCAGCAACTGACGGAGCGACCACGACAACTGGCGACATCGCAAGCGGTGCGCTTACGAATGGCGGAGCTGCGTTGGCGATCATCACGCCGCACGCAAGCAGCAACACGGGATACATCACCGGTTGTGCGTTCCGTAGCATGCGTTTCACCTTACTCGGGCGCGCGCCAGGATTCCAGGCGTCGGCCGAAAGAGGAAGCACAGACAACGGTCCACAGACGACGGCGATCACAACCCGTCGTTGTTCGAGGCGCAGCGTACCACATTCGCGGTAGCGCCAGATCCAACAAAGCGTCTCAACATGTATGTACCCCGGTTCAAGATCCGTGGACTTGCAAAGGAGCTTCAGCACGCAATTTAATGTTCATCGCGGCGCACGTCTGTCTGTTACGCACACAGGCGCAATCACATTCATATGCCGATTGCGTGCCAGCGCACAACTGTCGAGAACATGTGAATATTCAAGGCTCGCACGAGGTGATTTGCGACATAATTGCCTAAATTGGCGTCATTTCTCGCGGCGTTGTCGTCATCCGGCGAGCAATTTGCAAAGCTGGTGTAGCATGGCTGCATCACTTGCTCGCGCGTCACGCGTGAAAATCCCGGACTCGGCCGATAATGTCGACTTGCGTGTAGGCAGCCGTACGGTAAATCGGTGCGCCCCACCGCGCACGCTACGGTCTCAATGCCGATCACACGGGAAGAGGTCGAGGCCGGTGTGAATCGCGACGCGTTCAGGATCGATACTGTTGCCGGTCGCGTCCGTTCGTTGGCGGCCCGACAAGGCACCGCGTCAGTGCACCATGGAGCGGGTGGCGCAGCCGGTCACTTCTGGATTGCGCATGCTGCATCCGTCAAAGCTCAAACGAGTCGTAAGTCGTACGGGAGTGTGAATCGTTCTCCCGGTGCGCTACATCCGATCCTCAATTCGTAGCTTCCGAAACAGGAAGCGCTTGATGTCGGGCGTGAACTCGTGCATGAAGTTCCCGGTGCCGTAGCTCGCGACTCCCGCCAGTGAGAGCATCAGTGCGTGATGGGTGCTGTGAAGGCGGCGCGGCTCCCAGCTATTCACCGCAAAGCCGGTGACGATCGATGCCGCGGTGCGGGACCACGCGAATCGATGACCACCATTGTCTGTGCGCACAAACACGGTGTGATGAATCACGTCAGCGGTTCGAGCCGCGAATCCGTCGTGAGTCGACGGCTCAAAGCGCGGATCTTCGTGAAGCAAGGCGCCGACGCCGAATTCCGCGGTGTGGCGAATCACTTCCGCGCCATACGCGGCGGCATCGCGGCGGCCGTATCCGCTGATTCCCGTTCCCCATTCACGCGGAGTCCGGCGCCACTGTGCGATCCCGGCCGCGTACGAAGCGCCGAGGACGGTTCGCACGGAGAAGGTCCGGCTGGAATAGAGCTCGGCTTTCTCGCCTAACGTTAGCGGGGGAAGAGCGGCGCCGCCGACGCAGCTCGCGACGTGCGTCGTTTGCGAATCTGGCGGCGTAACATTCTGCGCCCCAGCGTAGCCAACACACGTGGCGATCGCGATGCCCGCCATTGAGGCGACGAGAACTGCGCGCGGAAGCATCCAGCAAACTTACCGCCGCGCGCGGGTCCGATCTAAATCGCCGTCTCCGGCCACGCCGGAGCGATAGCTACTGCGCGCCGGCCGGCGCCTTGGGAAGCTGTGAAAGCCGCCTCTTCATGGACTGGAAGCTGGCCTCGTCTGTCGTGAGCCCCCTGAGTGTCGAGGGCGACATCTGGCTGAGCATCCGTTGGATGTCAGCAATGCGGTCCTGCGTTCCGGGGTGGTCGGTAAACCAAGGTGCGGCTGCCCCCGATCCGCCCTGCGCCTGTTCCTCGGCGAGCAGCTTCTGGAAGAATGAGAGCATCCCTTGAGGACTGATGCCGGCTCGAATCACGTTCTGGAAACCGCCGTCATCCGCCTGCACCTCGTCCTGGCGGCTGAATCTGGCGAACACCGCTGTGCCGCCAATGTTGATGGCAGTCGCGGCAACCTGGTTGTTGCAGACGGTGGTAAGGGCGCAAGCGATGGAGAGACCGACATTAGCGCCCTGTTGCTGCTGCATCTGCTGCACCGAGTGGCGCAGCACCACGTGCTCGATCTCGTGTCCAATGACGCCTGCGAGCTCGTCCATGCTCGTTGCGCGCTCCAGAATCCCGCGGTTCACATACACATAGCCACCCGGTAGCGCGAAGGCGTTGACGACATCGGTGTTGACGACGGCGAAATGCCAGTCGAGATCGGCACGCGACGTGCGCTTCGCAATGCGATTGCCAAGGTCGTTCACGTAAGAATTGATCTGCGCGTCCTGCAGCATTGGAAGCTGGGTCGATATCTGCTGGGCCTCTTGCTGGCCCATCTGCACTTCCTGTTGAGTAGAGACCGCGCATCCACCAACGGCCGCAAGACCGGCTAGCGCAACGAAGATAGAAGTAGTCCGCATATTCTCCGCCTGTGCGGGCCATTTCACCCGCGAGAATGTTGATAAAAACTGCTGATGCGGATTGGAAAAGCACGAACCGGACCACGACATATGTTTGGCACCGCATTCGACGGGAACAACGCGGGCGGTGGGTCCCACAAGCTCTACATGTCGTATCGCAGCCCAACGTATGCGGAGCGCGGCTCGCCAGGCGCAACTATGTGGCCCGCTACAAGCTCTGGGTATGCACGGTCGAACACGTTGCGCACACCGATGTCGAGTACGGCTGCCGAGGAGAGCCGCGCGCGGGCGCTGACGTGCATCAGGCCATAGGCGCCGAGTACGACGCCGGGTTCGTCAAAGGGCGAGTATGGACCAACCCAGTTCCCGCTCAGACGTACCACCCAGCGCGCGGTTGGGATTATTGCGGTTGGCGTGATGTCAAGCGCCGCCGAGCCCACGTAGCGTGCGGTGTTGTACACGCGAAAACCGCTCAGGTTGATCGGAGTGTCCGGCGAATCCTCCGGAGCGATGATCTGATGCGTGTACCGGGCGTCATCGAAAGTCCAGTCGGCCGACAGGGCGGTATGCGTTACCGCCGTCGTGTGAACAGCGAGCTCGACTCCCTGGCGCCTGCTCGATCCTCCATTGATGGAGCCGGACGTGAGCGGATTGAAAGTCTGCTCGTTGCTCACGTTCATCCGGAACAGTGCAGCCGACGCTGTGAGCGTACTCAAGTCGAGCTTGAACCCGGACTCATACGCCCACACAGTAATTGGTACCAAAGTCGGATCGGTGAGTATCCCATCACTGGAACGAAATCCGCGCGACGCATTCGCGTAAAACCCGAGCGAGCTCGTCAGGTGGAGCAGGGCTCCCAGCTTGGGTGAGAACACACCCTGCGTGGCCGAAGACGCGACGCCGCCAGCGCCATCATTGACCGACTGCGTTCCGATCGCGTCGTAGCGCGCGCCGACGTTGACGCGCAGGTATTGGCCGGCGTCCAGTCCGGCCTGAAAGAATAGTGCGCCGGAAAGTTGGCGGCCGGTGAACAGTGCATCCAACGAATCGCGTGTGCGCGCGGTAGTGAAATAGTTCTGGTATCGCGCATGATCGAAACGCCCCTCGGTCCCGACGGTGACGTTCATGTGCGGCGCCGCATAACTGAGCGCACTCGTCAGTCCAAATCCATATCGAGCGTCATCTTCCTCAGTCTGGCTTCCGCTTCCCTCGAACTGACCGCCCTGCGGGGGAATCGTCAGGTACAGCTGCCAGCGTCCCTGGGTCGCGTACGCGGTGCTGCGCCACATCAGGTTGTCGCCGTGCGTGACACGCAGGCTCACGCGCTCCTGGGCACGACGCTTGTATCCGCCGTCGGTCGTATTGGAGACGACATTGTACTGATGATCGGCAAACTCCCGCTCGCTCAGGTAACCCGGTGAGTTCCAGCGTGCGCCGTACAGCTCGACTCCGGCATCAAGCGTAGCCGTCGGAGTGATGTCGCGCACGATCCGCGCGTGTGCCTGTGTCAGATCGTTTGCGCTGTTTGGACGGAAGCCGTCGTTGTGCTGTGCCCTGAGTGCAAACACGCCACCACCGTCGCTGCCATGATCGAAGCCGGATAGTAGCGACGCTTCAGCCCGTCCGTACGATCCGCCTGTAACGCCAAGTTGCGTGTTGTTGGTGCGCTCGAGAGTTCGGACGTTGACAACCCCCGACAACGCGAAATTCCCGAACAGCGCGCTCGTCGGCCCCTTTATTACATCGATGTCGCGGACCGTTGACGGAAAGATCAGACTCCAGTCGTTGTAGCCTTCCGCGTGTCCGTTCACTGGCTCGTTGACCGGAACTCCGTCGATCCACAGCGCAAGATCGGTTGAATGATCGCTGCTGAATCCGCGAATTGATGCGTCCGACGCAAAGCCCGGCCCCTGGCCCGCCTGGTGTACTTCCATCCCGGCCGTCTGTCGCAGCAGCTCCCACGGTGTCGCCGCTGGCGCAAGCTCGATCGCGATCGGTGTTACATGAGTTGCACTGGATGGCTCGCGCCTGTCGGCCGGAGTCGTGGTGACTGTAATTGTGCTGAGTTGAGCGGGACGGGATGCGCGCGCTCGCGCCAGCGAGTCACGCCTCGCTG
Source organism: Gemmatimonadota bacterium (assembly GCA_003136975.1). Taxonomy (GTDB): domain Bacteria; phylum Gemmatimonadota; class Gemmatimonadetes; order Gemmatimonadales; family Gemmatimonadaceae; genus Fen-1247. The sequence goes on from PLEG01000280.1 coordinate 5,318, forward strand.
AATCCGCCTGTGCGGTTGTGGCCTGTGCGCGTGAAAGATTGGGTGTGACGGCGAGTGCAATCGCAATGGCAAACGGCGCGCTCAACGCGATTGCATAAAGGCGTGCAAGCGATCGTTTGATGAAACGGACGAGGGTCGCCGGCTCCGATGAACGAATGATGAACAGCATGAATCGCCCCTCCGCAGGGTACTGTGTTTCGTCGCTGGTCTGACTCGCGGAGTGCGGCCTGGCGCAGATTACGCCGGCTTAAAAAACGCTGCTACGCGAGCAGCGATGGTGGTGGGGCTGTCGCGAAGGGAAGGCTGTGTGGCGGGGATTCCCGCGACAGGTTATGGCGGCGGTCCACTGCCTCAACGCCGATCTGCTCGGCCAGCGTCTTGAGCGCGGAGTACACTACCAGGCTGTGAACCGCCTCCGGCACTGGGCCATATCGATCCTCCAGTTCCTTTTCGGCACGGTCGCGCCCGGCGTCATCGGTGGCGTTGGCAATCTGCCTGTAGGCGCGCAGGCGCTGGTTTTCGTCGCCAATGTACTCGGGCGGAATGCGGATATCCAAGCTCAGGTTGAGGGCCGAACGGATCTCCGGCACCACTTCCTCGCCCTTGAGTTCGCGCACGGTCTCGTCGAGCAGGCGCACGTAGGTGTCGAACCCGACGCAGTTGATCTGGCCGTGCTGCTCTCCGCCGAGGAGGTTGCCGGCGCCGCGCAGTTCGAGATCGAGTGCGGCGATTTTGAAGCCGGCGCCGAGGT
>PLEG01000268.1 GCA_003136975.1 Gemmatimonadota bacterium
GCCGCCGCGATGCTCGATGGTGACCAGCCGCGGCTCCTGTGGCGTTCCCTGCGCGACCGCGAGGAACGAGCCCATCTTCTCGGCTTCGAGTCCGGCGCGATCGAGCTCGGTGTATTTCATCCCGTGCCGAGCGGCGAGGTCGCGTGCAGTTGATGCAAGAAGATCGGGCGTGCAGATGTTGCCGGGCGTCATGCCGAGCGTGCGCGCGAGTGATACACCGGCGCCCATTGCGTTGCCAGCCGCGAGCGCTGCCTGAGTGTCGGGCGTAACCGGCGCAACAACTATTGCGGATGCGACGAGTGCCTTGCGCTCAGCTTCCGGCGGCGGCGTCTTGGTATCGAGATACTGCCATGCGCCGGCGTGCAATCCAGCGGTCAGCGCTTCGATCTGCGCCGGCGCCAACGAATCACCTGTGATCGCGAGCGATCCCGTTCCCAATTTGACCGCTGTGCGGGCAGCAAGAGCGCCCGCACGACGCAACGCGTGCACGGACGCCGGCGCTGTGCCAACGCCGATCAGCGCCATGCGGCGCGGTCCGGATGGTGCGCCGCTCAGAAACAGGATCTCGTCGCGCGAGCCACGGAAATCGCGCAGACTGATGGCAGCGGTAAGGCTCCCACCAGTTGCTTTATCGAGGCTTGCGAGCGTTGCCGGTAGCGTTTCTGCCGATGTCAGTGCAACAAAGAGAACCGGAGCTTGAAGAGTTGCAGCGTCGGCGCCCGAGAGCGTGACGGTGAAAGGACTGGTCAATTTAGTTTGGTTGGGTTGGCGTTATGCGCGCATTCCGCCGATAATCGCGTCGCCAAAGCCGGATGTGGAGACTTCTGTCGCTCCCGGCATCTGTCGCGCCAGATCGTACGTAACTGTGCGTGATTTGATTGCGTTTTCCACTCCGCGCACGATCAGTGCGCCTGCTTCACCCCAGCCCATGTGTTCCAGCATCATTACGCCGGAGAGGATGACGCTACCGGGATTGATCTTGTTGAGTCCAGCGTATTTCGGAGCTGTGCCGTGCGTCGCTTCGAACACCGCGATGCCGTCACCGACGTTACCGCCCGGCGCGATCCCGAGTCCGCCGACCTGTGCTGCAGCTGCATCGGAGAGATAGTCGCCGTTGAGATTGGGTGTCGCTATGACCGAGTATTCGGCAGGACGTAACAGCAACTGCTGAAACATGGAGTCCGCGATACGATCGCCGACGACGATCTTTCCGCCCGCGTCACCACCCTTGAGGTCGTTCTCGGTTATTGTCTGTGCGCCGAATTTGTCGCGCGCGACTTCGTAGCCCCAGTCGCGGAATGCACCTTCGGTGAACTTCATGATGTTGCCCTTGTGCACGAGCGTCACCGACGGCTTCCTGTTAGCGACCGCAAAAGCCAACGCCTTCTCGACGAGCCGCTGCGAGCCGAACTTGCTCATCGGCTTTATGCCGATCGCGGAGCCTTCGCGAATATTCGCGCCGAACGAGGTGTGAAGATATTCGCGCAGCGAGTTCGCTTCAACTGACCCCGCCTTGTACTCGATTCCCGCGTACACGTCTTCGGTGTTCTCGCGGAAGATCACGACATTGACCTTTTCCGGCTCTTTTACCGGCGCACCCACGCCCTCGAAGTAGCGAACCGGACGGATGCACGCGTAAAGGTCGAGAACCTGGCGCAACGTCACGTTGAGTGACCGAATTCCGCCGCCTACAGGCGTCGTGAGTGGCCCCTTGATCGACACGCGGAACTCCGCAAAGGCATCCACCGTTTCATCCGGCAGCCAGCTTCCGAAATTCTTGAACGCTTTCTCGCCTGCAAACACTTCCATCCACGCTATACGCCGCTCGCCACCATACGCCTTCTCGACCGCGGCGTCAAAAACGCGCACCGACGCAGCCCAGATGTCGGGGCCAGTGCCATCGCCTTCGATGAAGGGAACGATTGGATTGTTGGGGACTTGTAAAGCGTCGCCGGCATAGCCGATTCGCTCGCCGTTAGACGGCACGGTTGCGTGCGTGTACGTGGCCATTCTCGGATTGGTTGTTCAGGAGGGGACGTAAACCTGAGAAAGTTACGCCCGCGACAACTCACGGGCCAGCCGCGCGCCCGAGAACGCCGAAGGGCGCCGGAGTTTAGGCTGGAGAGGCCACGGCGATGGCGCCCACGGGCCGAGCCATTGGGACCCACAGCGTGAACCGCGATCCAGATCCCACCGTGCTCTCTACGGTCAGCGCACCACCCATCAGAGTCGCCAACTGGCGGCTGATGGGGAGTCCCAGTCCGGTGCCGCTCTGCTCCCTGGTGTACGGATTCCGACCGTCGGTCTCGATCTGGGTAAATGGCTCGAAGATCCTCGCGAAATGCTCTTCCGCGATCCCGATGCCGTCGTCGGCAATGGTGAGCGCAACGCAGGAGTCGTCGCCATCCGTGTCCCGATCGAACGCCTCCGGCCAGGTAGTCACTCGCGCATCTACCGTGACGGTGCCACCCGGGCGCGTGAATTTGACCGCATTCGACAAAAGGTTCAGCACGATC
>PLEG01000138.1 GCA_003136975.1 Gemmatimonadota bacterium
TGCTCGTCGTCGCGGCAGCGCACGATGGCCGCGAGCCGGAGACTACACTCACGGGCGCGATTCTCACTGCTGCGCAGGTAAACGAAGTCGAGCAGCTCATTCCGTGGGCTATAGCTGCGGACCGCGAGACCATGGCGGCGCTCGCACCATCAGTATTCGCGATGGCCATGCAGGACGACGTTCGCGCCAACAGTATAGTTGACATGGCGGTCGAGGAGCTCGTGCTCCATGTCCGCGCACTCGCGCGGCAACTGTTCGTTGACGATCGCGCGGCGTTCGATCTCGCACTCACGGGCGGTCTGCTTCACAAGGGATCGTTGCTTCGCAAGCGATTGGAACGCAGACTGCGCGGCGCAGTTCCGGGCGTGACGGTTCATTCCGAAGACGTCGATGGCGCGCGGGGTGCCGTGAAGCTCGCGCTCCGGATGGCGACAGCAACTCGGTGATGCCACAATGACGAGCCCATTCATGAAAGCCGGATCGATTCGGCACATTGAGGTCGTTCGTCCCGGCGGTCCTGACGAAATGCATCTCACCGAAGGGCCTGTCCCTGCCCTCGGCCCGGATGACGTGCGGATTCACGTGGAAGCGGCTGGCGTCAATCGTGCCGATGTATTGCAACGAGAAGGTCGCTACGCACCTCCCAGTACCGCTTCCCCGATCCTCGGCCTTGAAGTGGCCGGCTACGTCGCTGCCTGCGGCGAGCGAGCGGCGATGGTGTGGAACATCGGCGAGGAGGTCTGTGCCCTGGTCGATGGCGGCGGTTATGCCACGGCGTGCGTCGCGCCATCGGTGCAGTGTCTTCCGATTCCGGAAGGATTCTCGATGGTGCAGGCGGCCGCTCTGCCCGAGGCCCTGTTCACGGTCTGGTACAACGTGTTTCAGCGATGCCGCCTTTCTGCGGGCGAGACTCTGCTCGTGCACGGAGGCACTAGCGGCATTGGCGTAATCGCCATCCAGATGGCACGGGCGATTGGCGCCAAGGTATTCGCTACTGCCGGCTCACCTGAGAAGTGCGGTGTCTGCGTCAGGCTCGGCGCTGAGGTCGCGATCGACTATCATGAAGCCGATTTCGCGGCCGTCGCATTGGAGCGAACCAACGGCCGAGGAGTGGACGTCATTCTCGACATGGTGGGCGGAGAGTACTTTGAGCGAAACCTTCGCACGCTCGCGATGGAGGGACGACTGGTGAACATCGCGCACATGAGCGGGAGCCGCGTGACAGTTGACATGAACCCAGTCATGCAGAAGCGATTGACGATCACTGGCTCGACGATGCGCCGCCTGCCTGCGCCGGAGAAGGCCGTGATCGCGCAGGAGTTAATGTTGCGCATCTGGCCGTTACTCGAGCGCGGGCTGATCATACCGGTAATCGATTCCACGTATTCGTTGTCGAATGCGGCGGATGCCCACCGCCGCATGGAATCGCCCCACATAGGGAAGATCGTACTTACGATGTAGAGCGGGGGCAGCACCGATCCCCGATCCCGCGTTCCTACCATAGGTGTTTAGGCCTGCAGTGCTCCGCCACGAGGCGCCGGAGCCAAATCCCCCTCCCATCTGGCCATTACCGCGCTGGCAAGACAGTTCCCGATGAGGTTGACCGACGTCCGCGCCATGTCCATGAATGCATCAACACCAAGTATCACAGCGACCGCCTGAAGCGGAAGCCCAAACAACGTGAGCGCGCCCGAAAGAATGACGAGTGACGCGCGCGGAACGGCGGCTACACCCTTGCTCGTGAGCATGAGCGTCAGCATCATCACGATCTGTTGACCGATCGTCATGTGGATGCCACCCGCCTGCGCCGCGAACACGGATGCGACAGCGAGGTAGAGCGTGCTTCCGTCCAGGTTGAACGAGTAGCCCGTTGGCATGACGAACGCAACGATGCGCGCGGGAACGCCCATCTCTTCCATTTGCTCCATTGCGAGTGGAAGCGCAGCTTCTGACGATGCCGTGGAGAATGCAATCAACGCCGGCCCACGCACTGCTCTCAGGAAAGCCTTGAGTGGAATACGGGTCAGCACCGCGATCGGCAGCAGCACGAAGAGCGCGAACATCACCAGCGCACCATACAACGTAAGCACCAATTTTCCGAGCCCAACGAGCACACCGATGCCGCTGTGGCCCACCGTGACGGCAAGTGCAGCCCCAATGCCGATGGGCGCATAGGCCATCACCAGCTCGGTGAACTTGAACATCAGGTCAGAAAGTGAAGCGCAGATGTCGAGCATCAGTTTTTTCTTCTCCCCACGCTGGCGCGTCAGCGCGACCGCAAACAAGATCGCGAAGAAGACAATCTGCAGAACTTCATTGTGCGCAGCCGCCTCAAAAAAGCTCTGTGGCACCATGTGCTCGAGCACACCGCCGAACGTAACCGGATGCGACGCGAGCTCGGCTCCCGTCGCTGTGGACGCGGCGCCGAGCGACACGCCAACGCCTGGCTTGACGATGTTCACCGCGGCGAGCCCAATGATGAGCGCACCGGTCGTCACCAATTCGAAGTACACGAACGAGCGGAGCGCCAGGCGCCCAACTTTTTTCATGTCGTCGCCGTGACCCGCGATGCCAACCACGAGCGTGCTGAAGATCAACGGCACAATCAACGACTTGATCATCCGCAAGAAGATCTGCGATAGCGGATCCAGCTTTACGGCGAACGTCGGAAAAAGGATACCGATCGCGACGCCGACGACTGCCGCTATAATGATCCACTGCGTCAGAGTGACGCGGCGCAGCGATTTAGACATCGAATGTGGGCTGAAGGGAGAAACCTACGTGCGCGACGGATTACCCCGAAGCGTCGAGTTACGAATGCCGTAAACCAGATACACAACCAGTCCGATCACCAACCACCAGCCGAATCGTACCCAGGCAAGCCGTGGTAGGCCAAACATGGTGTAGATGCAGAGCCCAGCGCCCACCACTCCGACAACGTGAACGAATGGGACGCGGAACGGCCGCTTTCTGTCCGGATCGATATGCCGCAGCACCATGACACCGACGCAAACCAGCGTGAAGGCGAACAGCGTTCCGATATTCGTCAGGTCGTAGGTCTCGTTCGCATCACCGATCAACGCCCACAGCGCGACAAAGCCACCAGTGATCAGCGTCGTCACATACGGAATGCGCGTCCGGCGAGAGAGCTTTGCGGCCCACCTTGGCAACAACCCATCTCGTGCCATCGCGAAAAAGATTCTCGGCTGCCCATACTGGAACACGAGCAGAACAGCCGCCATCGAGAATACCGCACCGAGCGCAACGATCTTGGCAATGCTTGTCATCCCTGTGGCGTTCAACGCGAACGCGAGTGGATCTGCGGTGCTTCCCAGCTGCTGGTAAGGAACCATTCCGGTGATCACCGCGCCGATGATGATGTATATCACCGTGCATATCGCAAGACCGCCGAGAATGCCGATCGGCAGATTTCTCTGCGGGTTCTTGGTTTCTTCCGCGGCAGTGGATATCGCGTCAAACCCGATGTACGCGAAGAATACGATCGCGGCACCCTGGTGGATGCCGTTGAACCCGTTTGGCGCGAACGGCGTGTAGTTCTTGGGGTTGATATGCTGAACGCCCATGATGATGAAGAGAGCCAGCACGATCAGCTTCACGGCGACCATGAAGTTGTTCGCCCGGGCGCTCTCACGCACGCCCATCAGCAACAACCCGGAAATCAAGGCGACGATTCCGAACGCTGGCACGTTGATGAGAATCGGAATGCCAAGAACGTGCGGCGCGGTGTTGAGCATGCCGTGAATTACGGGATCGGTGCTCAACAACGCGGTTCGATAGCCGGTCGTGAGCCAGGGAGGAAAGTCTACCCATCCTCCCATCAGTGACTTGAAGTAGTCGCCCCACGAGATCGCGACCGCGACATTACCGACAGCGTACTCGAGAATGAGGTCCCAACCTATGATCCACGCGACCACCTCGCCGAGCGTAGCGTATGAATACGCATATGCGCTGCCTGCCTGCGGAATCATGCTCGCGAGCTCCGCGTAGCAGAGTCCCGCAAGCCCGCAGCACGCGCCAAGCAGCACGAACGAGATGATGAGCGCCGGCCCTGCCCCGAGGCGGATCACGTGGCCAGCCGCGTCCGTCTGGCCGGCCGCGGCAGTCCCGATCGTACCGAAGATTCCCGCACCAATGACGGCGCCGATCGCAAGCATGATCAGGTCGCCGCCGCTCAGGGCGCGCTTTAATGAATTCGGATGCCCTTCCTCGCTGATCAGATCAGCGATGGGCTTCCGTGCGAACAGCGCCCGCATCTAAATGAACAGTGGTGCAAGGACCAGTGTGATGGTGCTCAGCAACTTGATAAGCACGTGCAGCGACGGACCAGCGGTGTCCTTGAACGGATCGCNNCTTCTTCGCGTTGTCCCAGGCTCCGCCACCGTTATTCAGGAAGCCGGCCATGAGAATACCCGCGATGGTTCCGACCATCAGGAACGCAGCGACCGCCTCGGCACCAACACCGAATTGCTTGAACACGAGACCAACGGCGATCGGAAAGATCACAACGAGCGCGCCGGGCGCGATCATCGCCTTGAGGGCGCCGACGGTGACGATGTCCACTGCCGTGTGGTAATCCGGACTCTCGGTGCCCAACATGATTCCCGGGCGCTCGCGGAACTGCCGGCGAACCTCGTTGATGACGGATGATGCGGCCTTGCGAACCGCCGTCAATGCCAGCGACGAGAACCAGAACACGAGCATCGCGCCAAGCAATCCGGCGACGAATACTTCGGGTCTCGCGAGATCTACCTGAACCGGTACGCCGCCGCGGTAGTTACGAACTTCATCGAGATACGCAGAGAACAGGAGGAACGCCGCGAGTGCAGCCGATCCGATCGCATAACCTTTGGTAAGTGCCTTGGTAGTGTTACCAACCGAATCCAACCGGTCAGTGATGTTGCGGATTTCTTCCGGTTGCTTGGACATCTCGACGATGCCGCCAGCGTTGTCCGTGATCGGACCAAATACGTCCATCGCGAGAATGTAGCCCGCGGTGCCGAGCATTCCCATCGTCGCGACCGCAGTACCGAACAGGCCGGCACCATCGACGCCACTTGCCTTTCCGAGGTGATAGCTCGCGATGATCGCGATTGCGATCGTGATCACGGGCAGCACCGTCGACTCCATTCCGACAGCGAGTCCGGCGATGATGTTGGTCGCCGGTCCCGTCTGGCTAGCCTCGGCGATGCCGAGCACGGGGCGGTAACGGTATTCGGTGTAGTACTGGGTAATGAAGACGAACGCGATCGACG
>PLEG01000172.1 GCA_003136975.1 Gemmatimonadota bacterium
ATGGAATCATCGGGGGACCTGAGCGGACCGATGCGGCACGCGCCCTGGCAGCGCTGCAGCTTCCCGTAGGCTCGCCCGCAGAGATGAAGCAGGAATCACAGAGCAGTACGAAGGGGCCACTCCCATGATCCTGATCGATTCCAACGTGATCATGTACGCGGCCGGCGCGAATCATCCCAACAAGCTGCCAAGTGTCGCTCTACTAGCACGCGTCGCCGCAGGAGAGATCGAGGCGACGATCGACGCCGAGGTGCTGCGAGAGATTCTTCATCGCTACCGTGCTATTGGGCAGTGGAGCGACGGCCGGCGCGTGTACGATCTAACTCGGCAGCTCTTTCCCGATGTTCTGCCAATAACCACCACGGTTCTGGATCGTGCGCGCCGCTTGCTCGACGCGGATCCCCGGTTGATGGCGCGCGAGGCGCTTCACGCCGCTGTGGTGATGAGTGAGGGAATGGAAGCGGTTAGTAGTTATGACCGCGACTTCGATCGCATCATGGGGATCGTCAGACAGGAGCCGCGCAAGTAACCATCGGTTACACGAACGCGGCGTTCCGCTTCCACAGACCACTCTTCCAGATCAGAGCCATCGCAATTCCGCGCGCAGCGGCCGTGAGGACGATTACCCACCACACGCCAACGAGTCCAAACTGCGCCGCCGCCCAGATTGCGAGTGGCACACGCACCGCCGTGAGTGACGTGGACGTGAGCATGGGAGGAAGCGTGGTGCCTGCACCACCGAGTGCTGCCTCGAGCACGATTTCAGCGCCGAGGAACATGTTTGACAGCGCGCTGATGCGGAGATATTCAGCACCCATCGCCTGCGTCATCGGGTCGCTCGTGAAGACCGCCGCAAAGTCCTGCGCGACGGCAAGCTCCAGCACGCTCAGTATCACCGCTGGCACCATCACATATCCCACGGTGATCCAACCGCTGTTCTCCGCCCTGCGCACCTCGCCAGCACCGAGATTCTGGCCGACGATAGCGGCCACAGCTGCGCCAAAGCCAAGGCTGATGGTGTAGAGCCAGCTCTCCACCCGGTGGCCAATGCCGAGTGCCGCGAGTGCCTCCGTTCCGAATGGCGCGATGCTGCGTGTCAGCACTATGTAGATGAGCGAGAACATCACGCCAGTCATCGCCGTTGGCAGTCCCACGCGCGTGATGGCGCCGATCGTCGCCGCACGCACGCGTCCGAAGCTCACCATTTTGCGTTTGTGCAGCACAACGACTCCGAGTGCGAAGGCAAGCGTGCGCGTTATCGCGGTGGCGATTGCTGCGCCTTCGATTCCGAGTTTTGGTGCGGGGCCGAGGCCGAGTATGAGAATCGGATCGAGGATCATCGATAGCGCGATGGACACGCTGAGTATCGCGAGTGGTGTGCGCGTATCACCGCTCGCGCGAAACCCCGCGTCAACCGCGAAGAATCCGAAGAACAGCGGAGCGCCGAGCAGATATGCGCCGAGGTAGCGTCGCCCGAGCGCGGTGATCGCGGGCTCGACGTTCATCGCGGAGAAGAGGTGATCCAGCATCAGTGTTCCGAACAGCGCCACCGCGCATCCAAGTACGATCGAATACACCATTGCCTCGCCCACCACGCGAGCCGCTTCGGCCGGATTGCGTTCGCCGTGCCGGCGCGCTGCGAGCGAGGTGAGACCGATACTGACCAACTCGGCGATCGATATGATGAGCCAGATCCAGAACACGCTGGCCGTGGTGGCTGCGAGCGCGACCGGGCCGAGGAAACGGCCGATCCATAGCATGTCGACCGTGAAGAACAGCGTCATCAGGAGCGTTGACGCGACGGCGGGGAGACCCAGTCGAAGGATTGTCCGCGCGAGTGGCTGCCGGACCAGGCGAGTGCCTTCCCACTCACCGGTGACGGTGATGGACGTGACACCTTCCTCATGTGATTCGAGGAGGACGGACCGTTTGTCGGGCACGGGCATTGCCCAATCTATTGGGCAATGCCCGAAGGCGATGATGACGGGGGATGACGGGCGGGCCCAGACCAGCGCTGACAACCGCGAGCTCGTGGACATTCGCGGGTCCGGCCGCAGATACGGGAGTCGGATCGGGTAAATTTCGGTCGATGCTCGTTCCGTCCGGAATTCACCATGTCACTGCGATCGCCAGCGATCCGCAGCGCAACATCGACTTCTACGCCGGGGTCCTTGGGCTGCGACTCGTCAAGCGAACGGTGAATTTCGACGATCCCACCACGTATCATTTCTACTTTGGCGACGAAATTGGGCGCCCGGGCTCGCTGCTCACCTTCTTTCCGTGGCCCAATGCGCACCGCGGGCGGCAGGGCGCTGGACAGGCGGCCGTAACCTCGTTCGCGATTGTTCCCGGGTCGGTTGGATTTTGGCTCGAACGATTGTTGAAGCAAGGGATCGAGTTCGAGCAGCCTGTCACGCGGTTTGACGATGAGCGGGTCATCGCACTCAAGGACCCGGACGGCTTGTTGCTCGAGCTGGTTTCGCACCAGCGTGTGGAGCAGTGCGAGCCACCAATGGATCTCGGCGCCGAGGCACAGGTTCCATCGATGCACGGCATTCGCGGCATGTACTCGGTTACGCTATGGCAGGATGGTCATCAGCAGACCGCGGAGCTGCTCACGGGAACGATGGGATTCCGGCTTGCACGTGAACAGGGCAGCATCTTTCGATACACGTCGGACGATGGAAGGCCGGGCTCGATTGTGGATCTCAGAATCGTTGCGGGTCTCTGGCCCGGTGTCATGGGCGCAGGGACCGTGCATCATGTAGCGTTTCGCGCGACGAACAACGAAACGCAGATGAGTGTCCGCAGCGAGTTGGAGTCGGGCGGATACAACGCTACACCAGCACTGGATCGCGATTACTTCAAGTCGGTTTACTTTCGTGAACCGGGCGGAGTTCTGTTTGAAATCGCGACCGACGGGCCTGGCTTCACAATTGATGAATCGGCCGAGACACTTGGGCGCGCGCTCAAGCTACCCGCGTGGCTCGAACCTCGCAGGTTCGAGATAGAAGCACTTCTACCGAACATCCACCTACCGATCGACCTCCCGGGTCCGAACGCGTAGCCTCCATTCGTAATCAAATTTCGACCAAATAGAGCGTCGTGCAGATGACAGACAAGACACCAGTAGAACTCGAGAACGCGTGCATCGATGCAATTCGCGTTCTGGCGATGGACGCGGTACAGAAGGCGGACTCAGGCCATCCCGGGACGCCGATGGCGCTCGCGCCAATTGCGTATGTATTGTGGACGCGCCATCTGCGATACAACCCCGTCGATCCGCACTGGACCAATCGTGACAGGTTCATTCTGTCGTGCGGCCATGCATCGATGCTGTTGTACAGCGTTTCCTATCTCACTGGTTATGATCTGTCGCTTGACGACATCAAGAATTTTCGCCAACTGAACAGCAAGACTCCCGGGCATCCGGAGTACGGACACACTCCTGGTGTAGAGACGACCACCGGTCCGCTCGGTCAGGGATTCAGCAACGCCGTCGGGATGGCGGTAGCCGAGGCACATACCGCGGCGTTGTTCAATCGCACGCAGCGCATCATCGATCATTACACGTACTTCATCGCGAGCGATGGAGATCTCATGGAAGGGATCTCCAACGAAGCGGCTTCGTTCGCCGGACACAACAAGCTTGGGCGATTGATTGGTTTCTACGATGACAACCACATAACGATCGAAGGCAACACCGATCTCACCTTCAGCGATGACACGCGTCTGCGCTTCGAGGGTTACGGTTGGCACGTGCAGTTTGTCGGTGACGTGAAGGATCTCGCGGCGCTCGACGATGCGGTCGAGCGCGCGAAGGCGGAAACTGACCGACCGTCCATCATCATCACGCGTACGCACATCGGTTACGGTAGCCCAAACAAGCAGGATACGTCGGCCGCGCACGGATCTCCACTCGGCGCCGAGGAGATCAAGCTCACCAAGGAGAACCTCGGCATTCCGTCGCAGGAGCCGTTCTATGTGGATCCGGATGCGTTGGCGTTCTGGCGACGCGCGGGACTCGCTGGAGCGAATGCGCAATCAGAGTGGAACAAGCTTTACGACCAGTGGAAAGCCGCGAACCCGGATCTGTGCACCGAATTCGAGCGTCGCGCGAGTGGACACCTAATGGATGGTTGGGAAGATCTCATTCCTACCTTCGACGCGTCGAACGGAAATGTTGCAACACGCTCGGCGTCGGGCGCGGTGATCAACGCGATCGCACCGAAGGTTCCCGAGTTGATTGGCGGATCTGCCGATCTCGCGAGCTCGACCGACACGATCGTCAAGGGCGCGCCGAGCTTTGGACCATCGAGCTATGACGGCCGCAACTTTCATTTCGGAATACGGGAACACGGAATGGGTGGCATCATGAACGGAATGGCGCTGTATGGCGGCATCATTCCTTACGGCGCGACGTTTCTGATCTTCAGCGATTACATGCGACCGCCCATGCGTCTCGCCTGCATGATGCGCCAGCGACTCATCTACGTGTACACGCATGACTCGATCGGACTCGGCGAGGACGGTCCGACACACCAGCCGATCGAGCAGCTCTCCAATCTTCGTGCTGTTCCGAACATGACGGTAATTCGTCCGGCGGATGCGAACGAGACGGCGGAAGCGTGGCGTACAGCGTTGAAGCTTGGCACGCCCGTGTGTCTGGTGCTGACGCGACAGAAGCTCGCGTTCATCGATCGGAGCAAGTATGCGGCTGCAAGCAACGTTGCACGTGGTGCGTACGTTCTCGCTGACGTACGTGGTGGCGAGCCGGAGGTCGTGTTGATGGCGAGTGGATCCGAAGTCGAGATCATTCTCAAGGCGCAGGACACGCTGGCGGAACAGGGGATCCGTGCGCGCACGGTGAGTGTGCCGAGCATGGAGTTGTTCGCGCAGCAGGATCAGGCCTACCGCGACAGCGTGTTGCCGCCTGGCATCAAGCGCATATCAATCGAGGCATCGCAGCCGATGTCGTGGTACAAGTGGCTCGGCGAGGACGGAGTCGCGATTGGGTTGGAGCACTTCGGTGCCTCGGCGCCGTACAAGGAGCTGTACAAGGAGTTCCATCTCACGCCGGAGAATGTTGTGCAGACGGCCAAGTCGCTGATTGGAAAGTGACGCGCAGTGGCCGTTAGCTGAATGACTGAACGCCGAGTGATCGACATCTCGGTGATGCTGTCCCCCGACACACCAGTGTGGCCGGGGGACACGCCGTTTTCGTGCCTGTGGACATGGAACATGGACGATGGATCGAGCGTGAACGTGAGCGCGATCACGTCCAGTCCGCATGCGGGAACGCACGCGGATACGCCGTTACACGTGACGATGCGCGCGGCAGCATCGGAGTCATTGTCGCTGGAGGCGTTTCGAGGGCCGGCTGTTGTGGTGGACGTGTCGGACATCGCGGACGAGATCGTGCTGGACGATATCGAGAGCCGCACGCGTGGCGTGACGGTGACGCGACTGTTGTTGAAAACTGGTCGCGGCATTGCGGGCGGTACTTTCCCAGAGAGCTGGGCAAGGCTGTCAGTCGATTGCGCGCGGGAACTGGTGCGTCGCGGAGTCGTGCTCGTGGGGATGGACTGTCCTTCGGCGGATGATAGAGATAGCAAGACACTCGACGTGCATCACGCGCTGCTGGATCACGGAGTATGCGTCCTGGAGAATCTGGATCTTCGGGACGCGGGTGCAGGCGAATACGTTCTCGATGCGTTACCGATGAAAATCGCGGGGCTCGATGCGGCGCCGGTGCGGGCAGTCCTTCTACGGAATGGGACGCAGGTCTAGACTTCAGCGATTGGATGACGGCACTACTGGCATGATTGGCTCACGACCATGTTCATAGTCTATTCTTACTTCACATGGACCGCCGTGTTCTCATCGCACTTGGCGCGCTCGTCTTTCTGGGGCTTATCGCGTACGGCGCGCTTGAGATGCGGGGCCGGCTTCGCAGTGATTCCGGGATCAACGACCCGCCTGCGCCTGCGCTGACTGTGCGCAGTCTTGACGTTGGCCAGGGCGACGCAACATACATTCGCAATGGCGACAGTCGTGTGCTCATTGACGGTGGTCCGGATGTGCGACGCATGGGTAGTCTGTTGGATTCGCTGGGATTGAATGACACAACCATCGACGTTGTAATACTCACGCATCAGCACGCAGATCACTACACTGGCTTGTTGGCGCTATTCGATTCGCGCCGCCACATCAAGATCAGATATTTTTTCGAGGACAAGGATCCCGCCGCCGCCTCGACTCTGGCACGGTTGCGGGATTCGATTCTCGCGCGAGAGGAGCGTGACGGTCTAGCCTATCGTGGCACCGACGATCCGTGCGGTGATGGGGAAGCGACGTGCAGCATTACACTTCGTGGTGGTGCCGTCCTTCACATCATGCGTCCGCTCCCGTCTCCTGCAAAGCCAAATAATCGTTCCGTTGCGATCAAGCTGGTTGGCGCTGATTCGGCATCGTTTACGATGTGGATCGCTGGCGACGCCGAGCATGCCGCCATTCGTAACTTTGAAGATGCAGGTTATGCGCTCAATCCGGGGATGCAGGTCGACGTGCTCAAGGCTGATCACCATGGTAGCTGCAATGGCGTGACGCCGCGCTATCTCGAGCTGACAAGTCCGTCGTGGGTTATCGCTTCGGTCGGTGGCCAGAACGATTACGGACATATGCATCAACAAGCCAAGGCGGAGTATCGGGCGGCTGGTGTTCCGTGGTATCGCACGGATCAGAACGGGACAGTGACCATCAGATCCGCGGGAATGACTGACAGCGGCTACACCATCACTCCGTCACGCCGGGGCAAGGATCTGAACGGGCCGAGCGATCGCAGGGCGAGCGCGCGTGGGTGCGCGGGCAGCGTGGACTGAGCCTTCGCAGGGAAGACGCCATCCGGCTGGTCCGGCGAAGCCGGCATACATCTGCCCTTTACAGAGTGATGTTCCCCTTTCCGCCGCTCCCGCCCTTCGACACCTGTGCCGCTGATTGGGCGAGTCGCCGAGCCTGTTCAAGGGGATCATGGGCTATCGTAACGCGGAGGACGTCGCCCTCTTTGGTTCCCCTTGGCAGGACTACAATCGGCATCATGATCGTGGCCGTTCCGTCAATCTCGACGGAGGCTGTGCCGTTTTCGATCTGATCAACGACCCACGTAGTCGTGAGCCCACCCTGTGGTAACGAAGACGAGCCCGCCATTTGTGCTCCGGACTGACGTGGCATACCGAATGCTTTGGGAAAGATAGCGAGACCAACCACCAGTTCCGAGCAAGCATGCAATCCGATTCTGGCGCAACCGAATCCCTCTGGATGGACACCGTTGAAATGGCGTCCTTCCCACCACTCACCGACGACGCACGCGCACATGTCTGCGTTGTTGGTGCCGGTATCGCCGGTATGACGGTCGCATATTTGCTCGCGCGTGCCGGCAAGGCTGTCATCGTAATTGACGACGGCCCTATTGGCGGAGGCGAGACTGGACGTACCACTGCGCACCTGTGCAACGCGCTCGATGACTACTACTCCAGGTTGGCGAAACTCTTCGGTGATCAGGGTGCGCGCTACGCAGCCGAGTCACACACGGCTGCGATTCAGAGAATCGAAGCGATAGTCGAGCTCGAAGACATCGATTGTGATTTTGAGCGACTCGATGGCTTCCTCTTTCTTGGTGATGGTGACAAGCGCGAGGTGCTGATGGACGAGCTCGAAGCCACGCATCTGGCTGGCCTGACCGATACGGGGCTGTTCAAGCGCGCACCGATCGACGCATTCGATACCGGCGTGGCACTCCGCTTTCCCCGACAGGCGCAATTCCATGTCCTGAAATATCTGAACGGACTGGCTCGGGCAATAACGCGTGACGGTGGACGCATATACTGCGGCACCAAAGCGAAGAACATCGAAGACGGAACGCCAGCCAGAGTCACGACGCATGACGGACACACCATCATCGCGGAAGACATCGTCGTCGCGACGCACTCACCGATTAACGACTGGATGGTGATGCATACCAAGCAGGCCGCCTACCGTACTTACGTTGTCGGGCTTCGCGTACCGATTGGTGCGATCCCACGGATGCTGTTGTGGGACACCTCGGATCCGTACCATTATGCCAGCGTTCATCAGGCTGACAAGGCTGACGCGGACTACGAAGTGCTCATCGTCGGTGGTGAGGATCACAAGACTGGCCAGGCACAGAACACGGACGAACGGTTCACGAGACTGGAGCATTGGGTGCGCGAACGCTTTCCGATGGCGGGCGAAGTGATCTATCGGTGGTCCGGCCAGTTGCTCGAACCAGTGGACGGGTTGGCGTTCATCGGAAAGAATCCGGGCGCGGACGAGCACATCTATATCGTTACGGGCGATTCAGGAAATGGAATCACGCACGGTACAATTGCCGGCATCTTGCTCACCGATCTGATAACTGGTTGCGAGAACCCGTGGACCGATATCTATGATCCGAGCCGGATCAGCTTTCGTTCGGCGACCGGTTACGCTCAGGAGAATTTTAACGTCGCGGAACAGTACGCGAGTTGGATAACCCCGGGAGATGTTGGAAGCGCTGACGAGATTCCGAATGGCTCCGGGGCGGTTATCCGTCGTGGGATGCGCAAGATCGCGGTGTACAGGGACGCGTCTGGAAATGTCAGCGAGTGCTCAGCAGTATGTACGCACCTGTACTGCATCGTGGATTGGAATGATACAGAAAAGACATGGGATTGCCCATGCCACGGATCACGGTTCGATGCGTATGGGAAGGTTGTGAATGGGCCCGCGATCACCGATCTGGAAGCGGCGGCGGGTTGATGTCGGGTATGCCTGCAAACTTTGGGTGCACACGAGAATTATCGTCCATGGATCCCCGCCNNGGGGGTATCTACCCCATATCCACGATCACCGTGTGCCGCACGCCGTCGTCGCGCAACGGGATCACACCATCTGCCACACTCGCTCCATCGACCGCGACTCCTTTAACCCCGCGTTCCACGTGCGCCGGATTGCGCACCTCGATCGCGTATGTCGCTGTTTTGTAGATGTACTCAATTGTGAATCCATCCCAGCTTGCTGGGATGCACGGGTTCATCGTAAGACGGTCACCACGTTTGGTGAAGCCCAGTATTCCTTCGAGACCGGTGCGGTAGTACCAGCTTGCACTGCCGGTGTACCATGTCCAGCCACCGCGGCCGAGGTGTTGGTCGGCGGTGTAGATGTCGGCAACTACTACATACGGCTCGACCTTGTAGCGCTCCACCGCGTCCTTGGTATCGGAGTGCGTCATGGGGTTCAACATCTGGAACAACTCGAAGGCGTGCGAGCCATTACCGGCCATGCACTGGGCCCAGATTGCCCACGTTGCCGCGTGCGTGTATTGGGCGCCGTTCTCGCGAACGCCGGGAAGATATCCCTTGATGTAACCGGGATCGTGGGTCGTCTTGTCAAATGGAGGCGTGAGTAGCATCAGTAGTCTGGCGTCTTTCCGCACCAGGTGCTGATCGACCGAGTGCATGGCCGTCTGTGCGCGCTGTGGATCGCCCGCGCCGGACAGAACGCTCCAGCTCTGGGCGATGGAATCGATCTTCGCTTCGTCGCTCTTGCTCGAGCCTAGTGGGTAGCCGTCGTCGTAGTAGGCGCGCACGTACCACTCGCCGTCCCACGCATTTGTCTCCACCGCGTTGCGATAGCGCTCCGCGATCGCGCCAAACTCGTCGTGCACCGCAGTATCGCCACGCGACGCGCTGATTTCCGCGACGCGTTTGAGCGTGGTGATGAGAAACCACGCAAGCCACACACTGACGCCCTTTCCTTCGATTCCCACGCGACTGAAACCGTCGTTCCAGTCTCCGCTACCGATCAGCGGAAGATCGTGCTGGCCGAAAGTAGAAGCCTTGCGAAGTGCGCGCAAACAGTGCTCGTAAATCGTCGCCGTTTCGTCGGACTCTTCGGGCTTGTCGTAAAGCTCGTGCTCATCGGGCGCGAGCTGGCGCATCGTGATGAACCGGACCTGTTCGTCCAGTATCGACGTGTCGCCGGTGACTTCAACATAGTGCGCCACGACGAATGGCAACCAGACAAGATCGTCCGAGAAGCGCGTGCGCACTCCGCGCCCGCTCTTGGGATGCCACCAGTGCTGAACGTCGCCTTCCACGAACTGGCGGCTTGCTGAACGCAGAATGTGCGCGCGTGCCACGGGGACGTCGGTGTACAGAAATGCCATGCAGTCCTGCAACTGATCGCGGAAGCCGTATGCGCCGCTCGACTGATACAGCGCGGTGCGTCCCCACATTCTGCATGACAACGCCTGATACAACAGCCAGCCGTTCTCCATTCTATCGAACGAGGCGTCCGGAGTCTTGACCTTGATTGTCGCAAGCCGGCCCTGCCATGCGTCTGTCGAGCGAGTGACCTCGGCGACGGACGATTCGACGGTCTTGTATCTACGGATGAGATTTCGCGCGTCGTCGATTGATGTGACAGCGCCAAGGAGCACTACCACTTCTGCGGTCTCGCCCGGATGTACGGTCACGGTCGTTTGCAACGCGCCGCACGGATCGACCACCTCGCCGACTGACTCACCCAAGGCGGCCTTGGACAGAGCCGCTGGTCTCGCAGGCGTTCCGTTTCGTCCGATGAATTCGCGCCGGTCAGCGGTGTAGCTGCCAATGTCACCGCTCATGGCCAGGAACGATACGAGCTCGGCGAACTCCTGATCGAAGAAATTCTGGCCGAACACGGATGCAGTATCCATGTCGTATGACGTGTACACATGCTGCTGAGTCAGATCGCGCGACACGCCCAGTACCCACTCGACGTAGCTCGTTACCGTGATACGCTTCGGTGAGCGCCCGGTATTCGTGATACTGAGCCTGCTGATCTTGACCGGATCGTCGGTAGCCATCGCGATCGTGAGCGACGTGTGCACGTCGGCGTGCTGGTGATCGAAGATGGAGTAGCCGGCGCCATGCTTCACCACATACTCCGCCATCTCGCGGATCGGTGCCGGCGTTGCGGTCCAGACGTCACCCGTCTCATCGTCGCGCAGATAAATGCAATCGCTGCACGGATCCCGCACCGGATCGTTGTGCCACGGAGTAATCCTGTAGAAGAAGCTGCTCTCTGCCCACGTACAGCTGCTTCCACTCTCGGTTATCACGAAGCCAGCCGCTGGGTTGGCTATGACGTTCGACCATGGAGCTGGTGGTAGCTCCGTGCCGTACAATCGCAGCTCATATTCGCCGGCGTCGTTGAAGAATCCGAAGCCGTTGGTAACGGGTGAATCCGGGGGCGTCGCGGAAGTCGGTACGCCGGCAACGCGCCTGGTGTATCGCGGTGGCACCGGTGCGTCGGGACGTCCGGCATACTCCTTTTCATCATCCGGGAATTCCAGTAGCGCGCCCAGGCCCAGCCCGTCACACGCAACGTGAACGCGGGCCATTGCGCTGATGAGCGCGATGTCTTCCGGCTTGAGCACGTCGGTGCGACGAAGGAATACGCCACCGGACCGGTCTATCAACGCCGCCTCGCTCGATGCCATTATCATCGACGTGAGCCCATCATTCAGCTCCTGCAGATACGACGGCGGGCGTTCGTTCAGAATCACGAGATCCGACTTGACGCCTTTCAACCGCCAGTAATGATGCGCCTGGAGCAGTTGCCGGACACTTGGCATTCCTTCGGGCGCGTCGATCGTTGCGAGCAGAATCGGATTATCGCCGGAGATGCCGAGCGGCCAGAGCGACTGCTGGCCGCGGGTATTGTCGCGCAGCTCGCTTCCCGTTGGGCGAAGTTGCGGATGTGGGTAAAGCAGATATCCAGCGAACTGCTGATATATCGCCGCGTCACTCGGCGTAATCCCAAGATCGCGAAGCTCTGCCTGTGCCTGCGCCCAGCTGAGGTCGAGTGCTCTTCGCGCGCTGAACGGATCGTCGTACAGATCGGACAGCTCGATAGCACGGTCACGCGTCTCAGCGACCAGAGTCGTGAAGCTCACCGGCACCGACTTGCCTGGCGCGACACGAATCCGAACACGTAGCGAGAAAATGGGGTCCAGCGGTGCACCAGCGGAGTTGGAAAGCGCATTGGCATCCTCCATCGCTTCCGGATGACGCACCGACTTTCCGCGACCGATGAACTTGGCGCGATCGGTTTCGTACGTTACGCTTCCGATTCGCTCCGGGCCTGTAGCAACGACGTGGGCTCCCCAGTACACCTTTTCGTCTGACGCACGGGGACGGCGCGTCGCGATGATCGCCGAATGCTCACCGATCCATTCTGTCTCGACGAATAGATTCCCGAACGCCGGATGCTGCCGATCTGTATCCAGCGATTGCAAAACGATTTCGGAATAGCTCGTGAGCTCGAAGTCACGCGTAACCGCCGATCGATTGGTGATCGTCACGCGCCGAACTTCCGCTGCGTCGTCCGACGAGACCACGACTTCCATCATCGTATCCACGTCGCCGTCGCGGCGATGGAACTCGACTCGGTCGCCTGCGAACGTCACACGATAGCTGTCAGCATCAACAGCTACCGGCTGATGCGCCGCGCTCCACACCCGTCCGCTCGTGATGTCCTTGACGTATATCCATTCGCCATGATTGTCACGCGTTGTATCGCGGCGCCAGCGCGTAACGACGATATCACCATATCGACTGTAGCCGCCGCCAGCATTGGTGATCATCGTGGTATATGGAACGTTGCCGAGCAGCGCAACACGCGGCTGTGGCGTGTACGGAGTGTCGGTCTCGCGCACCGCCGGCTTGGCGGTTTCCACCGGTGTCATTGGGGCAGGCTCGTCCTCGTTGCCGGTGCGTTGCACGACGAGGCGACGAGGTATGCGCTCCTGAAGAACCAACTCATTGGAGCGCACCAACGGATCAGCGTGAAAGCGGCGTTGCCACACCTGCCGCTGCAGCGCGTTGGTGAGCGCTACGATGCTCATTCCGATGTGGTGCGCCATGTACGTCCCGACCACGGCGCGCGTGGAGTCCGGCGCGGGTCGCGTGTAGTCGATCGCGTCACGGAAACCGTACGGCCCGAGTGCGCCTTCGCTCTCCAGTACCGCGAGGTTACGAATTGCCTGCCGTGGCTCGATCAGCATCGCGAGTACCGTTGCGTACGGGGCGATCACGAGATCCTTGTTCAACCCGCGCTTGAGCGCGAGATCCGGCACGCCAAAGCCGCGGTACTGATAGACCTGGTTCCGATCGCGCATGTTGTACGCGGACTCTGACACTCCCCATGGCGTCTTTCGCTCCACACCGTAGAGAATCTGGCGTCGCACCGCACCGTGATATGTCTGATCCAACAGCGTGAATGGATACGACTGCGTGACGAGCACCGGCATCAGGTACTCGAACATGCTGCCACTCCACGACGCGAGCGCGCGAATCCCGCGGTCGGACGTGAGCGAGCGCCCAAGATGGAACCAGTGGTCCACCGGAATATCGCCCTTCGCGATCGCGATGAATGACGCGAGGCGCGCCTCGGACGCGAGCAGGTCGTAATACGAATTGTCAAACGAGCTCGCGCTCGTATGAAAGCCGATCGAGAACAGCTTACGCAGGTCATCGTACAGAAAGGTGAAGTCCATTTCCGTCGCGTACGCGAATGCGCGATCCGCGATCGCGCGCAAGCGCGCGCACTCATCGCCGACATCTTCTCCTGGCGCTACCGTTCCCTGCATCCGCTCGCCGGATTTCGCCGCGACGATTCCGCCAGCAAGAGAGTGACCCGAGATCTCCATCTCGATGGTGCGTGGCTGCATCGAGTGGATCAACTGAATACAAGCCTGCTTCAGCGCAATGAAGTGGCCCGCCAGATTGCCGCTATCCACCGTCGAGATGTACGCAGGCTCGAGAACCTGCAGAGTCGTCAGATCATACCAGTTGTAGAAATGTCCGCGGTACCTGTGCATCCGCTCTAGCGATCGGAACACGCGCTCCAGCCGTTCGATCATGTCCAGCCGCGTGATGAAGCCGAGGTCTGCCGCGCTTACGGTAGACAGCAGTTGGAGGCCGATATTCGTTGGTGACGTTCGCAGCGCTACTTCTGGCTCTGGATCTTCCTGAAAGTTGTCAGGCGCCAGCCAGTTGGTGCTTTCGGACACAAAGTGGTTGAAGAACTCCCAGTGCAGACACGCGTACCGCTCCGCGCGAGCTCTGTCCGCGTCACCAAGCTTGATCTCCCCGGGAATCGCTGGTGCGGACAGGGCGGCCGCTATGCTCGGCGACACCATCCACAACAACGCAAGCGGAATGGTGGCAAGCACTGTGATCGCGCGCAACACACCATTATCGCCCGCGATATAGACCTGGGCTATCGCGCCGGCGGCAACCAGGATACCAATCGCGACCGCCGGCCACATGCGGCGGTACACCTCGCGATCCGCACCAGAACGCATTGCGCGCTCGACCTGAGAGGCTGTTTGCCACTCGAGCATGTGACGATGCGTGATACCGAGCCGCACCAGTGTGCGAACTATCGCGTCAGCCGAGACCCAGGCCTGATGTGGCAGGAAGGTCACAGCCAGACCGAACTGCTCTGCGCTACCGACAATGTCGCGCACAACCGCGCCATAGTACGCCTGCAACGACTGGTCGGTTGGCGGCTGGATAATCTCGAGAAGCGCCGAGAAGAGCCAGGGGAACGCGACGAACGTCAGAACGATCGCAGTCCACA
Source organism: Gemmatimonadota bacterium (assembly GCA_003136975.1). Classification (GTDB taxonomy): domain Bacteria; phylum Gemmatimonadota; class Gemmatimonadetes; order Gemmatimonadales; family Gemmatimonadaceae; genus Fen-1247. Next base: position 14,689 of record PLEG01000172.1, read on the forward strand.
GCAGCGGCGAGCCAGGTACAACGAACCACCCAACGAAGAGCAGCGTCAGGAGCGCAATCTCCACCAGCGAGCGACGCAAGTTGTCGAAGATCTTCCAGCGCGAGAGCGTTGACAGGCGATTGGGCGCCGGACCATCCGGGCCCGGTACTTTTGCCTTGAGCCAACTGAGGATCTGCCAATCGCCGCGAATCCAGCGATGCTTGCGCCGGGTGTACGCGAGGTATCTGGTGGGATAGTCATCGTACAGCTCGATGTCCGTTACAAGGCCAGCGCGAGTGTACGTGCCTTCTATAAGGTCGTGACTCAACAAAGTATTTTCGGGGAAGCGGCCGTGCGTCGCTTCCTCGAAGGCGTTCACATCATAGATGCCCTTTCCGGTAAAGCTCCCCTCGCCGTAAAGATCCTGATACACATCCGAAACTGCGGTGGTGTACGGATCGACTCCTGGATGTCCCGAATGGATCGCCGCGAACTTGGAGCGATACGCGCTGGTAAGCGCAACTCCAACGCGTGGCTGCAGAATTCCATAGCCACGCGTTACGCGCCCGAGCGCCTCATCGTATTCCGCGCGATTCAGCGGATGCGCCATGGTTCCGACCAACTGTGCCGCCGCGCCACGCGGAAGGACAGTGTCCGAGTCCAGAGTTATGACGTAACGAACATTGGTGAGCGACGATGCATCACCCGAGATTACCGGGAACGCATCGTGAGAGCCCCCGCGCAGAAAGCGGTTGAACTCAGCGAGCTTGCCGCGCTTGCGCTCCCATCCCATCCACACGCCTTCCGTCTCGTTCCACCTGCGCGCGCGGTGCAGCACGAGGAACGGTCCCGGATCGGCGGCTGCCTTGTACTTGTCGTTGAGCCCTCTGGCGCCCGCTTCGATCGCGTCAACGACCTGGCTGTCACCCGAGAGCGTCTCGGCCTTCGCATCAGTGAAGTCGCTGAGAATGACGAACCGGAGATTCGGATCTGGATTCGCGAGATACTGAACCTCGAGGTGCTCCAATGCCTCACGTACGGCAGATACGGTCGCGAACAGTGTTGGGACTACTACGGCTGTCCGTGCATCCGCCGGAATTCCCTGCTCGCGGAAGTCCATCTTCGGCAGAAGGTGCGGAGGAACAATTACCGTCACAAGCTTGTTCACGACCGAGACACCCACCTCGCTCGCCGGGATCGCAAGGAGCAACACGACCAGCAGTGCGTAGCCCACCGTGCCTATCGGCGTGAGGTTCAACACAATCGCGAACACGACAAGCATTACCGCTGATATCACTCCGAAATACACGACGCTCGGATGCCGCTTTGCCCAACGGTATATCCGCTCGCCGACCGTGGGCTGATAGGTAGTCCGCTCCTCGAGCGTGAGTCGTCCATCAGCAACCAGCCAGTAGCCAACATGCGACATGCGTGCGTCGCCCGGATGTTCCCGCGCCAGCGCCAACACCTCGTTCGCAATCGAGTCTTCGTCTCGCTTTGTCCGCTTTGCGACCTGCTCCACGACGTGACGATACTCATCGCGTGACGCGAACGTCATGTCGGCGTAAACACGAGATGGATCGTCGCGCAGCAATTTCTCGGTGACACTCTGTGACTCGACGAACTCGTTCCAGTCCAGACGCGCGATCATGCGCAGGCTCTGGATGCTGTTCGTGATCGTCACCTGCGTTATCGCGATGCGGCGATTGGAGCGTGTTACGGCGTCTTCGGCGCTGAGCCCATCCTCCGCAATCCATTGCTCGAGCCATACCAGCGGAGTGAAGTTTGTCTGGTAGCTGCGGATCTGTCCGAGAAAGCGCGCGACGAACGTGGGCGTGAGCTGCGGATGGTGATCGATGAACGTTGAGAGTGTGAGCGACAATGCATCCGACGACTCCGCGCTCGCGACGCGCATGCGGTTGGCCCACATGTCCGCTTCCTGCACCTCGGCGAGGCGCGCCGCGGTTCGAAGCGCCATTCTGCGAATGTTCTCGACGAGACCGAGACGCAACATCGTGGGAATCGCCCAGAGCTCGCCCAGCCTGAGCAGCGACACGCGCTGAAATTCACGCGTAAATAGCGTGGTGTTGTCGAGCTCGAGGCGGCCTTCGGTGTGACCGATCAGCTCAATAGCCAGCTCGTACACGCGCGGATATCCAGCGAGCGTGCCTGCCGCGAGTTTCGGGAGCTCCTGGTAGTACTTGTTGGGCAGCGCGGTGCGAATCTCGCGCATGTGCTCCTGCACGATGTAGTAGTTGTCCAACAACCACTCACCAGCAGACGAGATATCGATTCCGTGCGCCGCGGCGTCGCTCAGCGCGTGCTGGATCTCAGTGAGCACGACGCGCGTGTCATCCAGCCGCCTGAGTAGCGGGCCCGGTCCGCGTCGTGGTGGCGGCGGACCGATTTTTTCCTGTCGTGCTACAGCGCGTGCACGCTCCGCGAGCCGGTCAACGCCAAGCACCTCACCACGTATGGGAGCCACAAGATGGGCTCCCGGATAGCCCTCCTCCTCTGATCCAGTCCAGGGAAGAAATCGCTTGAGGAGGTTCCTTTCGGTTTTTGGGGGAGTCGCAGTGGGCACGTAGCGAAAGTTAAAGACGCCGGCGAGGCAGCGCCCCGAAGTTACGTGCCGGATCGACCGGCGTGAGGCACCCTTTGTCTTAGGACGCTCCTAGCTATTGCACGTAGTAAGCCTTGATCGCGGAAGAGATTACAACATCGCGCGTGCGTGCAGGGTCTGTGCTCTGGGAGAGCCGTCCTTCATCCATGATCTCGTCCCATACCAGCTTGACCCAGATCACGAACTGCGCCGCGCTCATTCCTTCAGCGCGCGCCTCGGCCGCTGCGCAATTCACAGCGTCTCGCACCATTTCGCGGGATCCCGTCGCGTCGGAGCAGTGTGCCCGAAGGGCCGCACGGAACTGGGTCGTCGTGTCGTCACTGAGCACGCGGAGAATATACTACGTATGTTTCTGGTGCGATATAGACCACTTTACAGCGTGAGCTAGGCTGCCGCCAGCGGGACGAGCTCGGTCATGTCTGGAACGGCCATCCTACAGGCTGTGAGGGCGTCGAGGACGGCCGGATCGAAGGCGGTTCCGCGGCCCTCGAAGAGGATCCGGGAGGATTCCTCCCATGGGAGGCTTGCCCGGTACGGTCGTTCGGCCGTCAAAGCCTCGTAGACGTCAGCCACGCAAAGGATCCGGGCGGTCATATCCAGGCGATTTCCACTCAGGTGCCACGGATAACCGCTACCATCCAGCCGTTCGTGATGCAGAGCGGCCGACCAGGCAAAATCCCGGAACGCGGGCACCCGGGACAGGATCTCCCAGGTAAAGAACGGGTGCCGCTCAACGGCGGTCCGTTCCGATTCGGTGAGACGGCCCGGTTTGTCCAGGATTGAATTCGAGACGCCCAGTTTGCCGATGTCATGAAGAAGTCCGGCCCGGTACACTCGGCGCTGGGTGGCGGAATCGAGCTTCATCTCCCGCGCGATTCCGAGCGCATAAGCGGCAACGTTACGCGAGTGTGAGTATGTGTATGGCGACTTGGCGTCGATGATGTCTGCGAAGGCGCGCGCAACTACGTCCAGATCGTCGTCGCTGACCCTGCGCACGTGCGATACGGGTTCCGCGGCGATCACCTCATCGGTCGGGTCGGTGCTGTCGAGCCGCTCCCACCAGCTCGACTCATTGCGCCACAATACAATCCTGTCCACGAGCGACGGATCGAACCAGGTGCCACTCCGGGCCCGGGCGACTTTAATCGCTCCCCTGACGCCGTCATGCTGGTGGAACACATCGACTACCTGTGACAGATTCGCGATGCGCGACATCATGGGAATCGCCGGTCCTGCCAGGCCGTCCGGATGACCGCGGCCGTTCCAGTGTTCGTCCAGATGCCGTACCGCATCCGCAGTTGCCCGTGGAAAGCCGAGCCGCATGGCGATGTCTGCACCGCGCTCACAGCGCAGGCCCATGATCTCCTTCATCACGCCGTCGCTTCGCGCGACATCTACAAAGTGCTTGACCTTGTCGGACAGTCCCCCTTCAAGGGCGACAGTGCGGGCGGTCTGGACGGCGAGCGAAATCTTGTTTTGCCGGTCCACGATCTTCATTCGCGGCTTCAGCTCCAGATCGTCAGTCCCAAAGAGCTGACACAAACGGGCAGCGTTGCTGGAACAGCCTGCGTCCTTTAGCAGGAGCGCGTAATACAGCGCCGCGCGGTCAGTGGAGGACAGACCAACTTCTCGGCCCACCCGCATGCCGATGAGACAGCTGCGCATGGTGTGGCCGATGGGCTGTCCCTCGGTCAGATCGAGAGCGCAGGACAGCGCGGAAAGCACCTCGGACAGGTTGATGCGCGCGGTCATAGTGCCAGCTAGTGTCGGCGGGCATCTGGCCGAAGTTTACCGGCACGAAATTCCGGGTGAAAGGGTGCTTTCGTCGGACAGGAATCCCGGCGTCAGGTTCCCGCGTACCACTCGTAACCCTGATCGCTCCAATAGCCGCCATTTCGCTTTGGCATGAACACGATCCTTGTGAGGTATTTCGTGTTCTTGTAGCCCAGCTTTACGGGTGAAAACAGGCGTGCCGGCGCGCCGTGTCCGGGTTCCAGCAGCTTTCCATCGAGACCGTAGCAGATGAGGGTCTGCGGATGCATGGCGCTCTCCATGTCCCAGCTCTCGTGGTAGTCGTTGTCGAACGATTGGAAGTCGACGTAGCCGGCATCCGCGGTCGCGCCGGCCACGCGCGCGAGGTCGCTCATGCGGCATCCGGTCCACGCCTCGACCGCCGTCCATCCTTCAACGCAGTAATGGTTCACGCGCTGCGTGATGCGCGGCAAGCGTTGAAGCATGTCCATTGTGAGCGTGAGCGGACGCGCCACGAGCCCCGATATCTCGAGCGTCCATGGCCCGCGCGCAGCAATGTCCCACACTGGAACGGTATCTGAGATGTAATATTTCGGTAGCGCTGATCCGGCGTTACGCCATCGCGCCGCGGGCGAATCCATTGACGTGTGCCTGAACAATCCACGTTCGAGCGTTTCGTTCTTTCGCATCGCGTAGTTCAGTATTCTCTGCGCGCCTTCTGGGCCGCGCGAGCCACATGCGGCGAGAAGCCACGACGCGGTAACGCCGCCGCTTGCCGTAAGAAAATCACGCCTGCGCATCGACATCAGTCCTCGCGCGCTTGAACAGGTGATAGAACGGACGCGCGTTGCGCCGCTCCGGCGCACGCTCTGGGTTGTACTTGCCGGTTACGATGGATCTTACCGAGTAAGGATCGACCGCGAAGACCATGAATATGTGAATCACGGAGAGAGCAACCAGCGAAACCATCACGAGAAAGTGCCAGTAGCGCGCGTACACGTATCCGCCCATCAGGTTCGTGAGCGGCGCGAGCGAGACGGGCTTCCACACCGCGAGGCCGGTTATCACTGCGAGGATCGCGAGTACTGGTATCGCGATGTATGTGAATTTCTGCAACGCGTTGTGCTTTCCCTGATGCGGATGGGTCTTGCGCACAAACGTGTAGAACTTCACCATCTCCCATGAGTCGCGGATGTCGCCACGACATGGTGCAAGATCGCGCCACTCACCATGCAGATAGATGAAGATGATGTATGCTGCACCGCTCACCACGAACAACCACATCATCGCGAAGTGCCAGTTGCGCGCACCGGCCAGCCAGCCGCCGAATGTGGCCCAGTGCGGGATTGCCTTGCCGGCAAACGGATAGCAGCAGAACGTCATGCCGCGACGCGCGAACGCCGGATAGGCATTGAAGATCTGCAGACCGCTCCCGATCATTATCACGAGCGCTATCGCATTCACCCAGTGCGTGAGGCGAACGAACCAGTGGTGCCGATCCACAGCCATGTACGGTCTCCCTCAGTTCGGCGCGGAAACGCCGGACACGCTTCCGGGGTCTAAGATACAGCTATCACATTCCAATGGCGCAGTACGATGCCGGCTGCATATTGGATCTGTGGAGCGACCACATTACATCCATCCATGGCCGACAATAGTGCCCAGGCTCTGAAATACGTCTCGTGGGCGCGCGTCGCTGTTTTCGTGGGCGCTCTCTTGCCGGCTGCCTCGTGCGTGACATCCAAGCCGCTCGTCATAACCGCACCGCCCGCTATTGAGCTGGCCAGCCCGGACACGCGCGGCATTCCACAGCCGGCGGTGAGGTTTTACGACACGTACTGGCACGCCCTGGAGGATGTCAACGTACAGGCGGCCTGGATTCTCGCCGAATCGAAGGAGCAGAGGAAGCTGGCCGACGCGATCGAGGCCTTTTTTAACGGCAAGAACGGGGAAGCGGATTCGACCGTTGTCCCGCTGCTGACTGCCCGGGACCGTGAGGTTAGGGACGCCGCGCGCATCACCTACGGGGCGATTCTCACCGCCGATGGCGACTGGTCACGTCTGGCCACTTACGCCGATTCCGCAGGGCGCGGCAAGCGAGACGCCGCCGGCGTCGAGACATGGGCGCCGGCCTTCAAGAATGTGACGATCACTCTCGCGTTCGGCGATTCGGCATCCTCGGTTCCTCTTACGCGATCCATGACTGGAGTCGCAATGATTCCGGTGATCATCAACGGAGTCAAGCGGCACTTCTGGCTCGACACCGGGTCGAGCATCACGATTCTGACCGCCGAGGTGGCGGACGCTTCCAGTGTTGCTGGGATCGGAGGCGACACCTTGGAGCTGGTATCGTCAGTGGGTCGCCTCAGTACTCGCGCGGCGGTCGTTCGGTCGCTCCAGCTGGGCGGCGTAACAGTCACGAATGCCCCCGCGATGATCGTGAGCAACGAAGCGCTCGAGGTTCGGGAATCCACCACCGGAATGCCGCCCCAGCCGATTGACGGAGTGATTGGATTCGACCTCATCCGGTTGCTGGATGTGACCATCGACGACGCCCGCGGACGGGTGATCATTCGGAAGCCGGTCCCGCATCCCGACGACACCGGCCCNNCGGGGTACCGATCGTAACACTGCTGACGCCAGGCGGATCGGCGGTTCACATGCTGCTCGACACCGGCGCTGAGGAGACTTTCGGAACGCCCGGAATGGCCCGGAAGAGCAAGGCGAAATGGCGGGAGGCCGAGCGACGCACGGTCCGGGGATTTGGTGGAAACACGACTGAATCCGGAGTTGTGATTCCGTTGCTCAGGCTATTTCTTGGCAACGTGCCACTGTCGTTCGAGCGGATCTTCCTCTACGACGCCAGGTACCCGACCATCTTTACCCTGGACGGGACACTCGGCGCGGACGTTGGTCGCGGGACGCGTGTCCGGATCGACATGACGAATGGCCAGTTCGAGATATCGGGAAAAGTGATCGCCCTGAGGCCGCGCCCATGATTGCGGCTGTAATCACGGTTCCGGACGCACTACATTTGTGGGATGCCCGCTGAAAACAACGAGAAACTGACTGGCCCGCACAGTGGATGGTTCGGGATCACTTCCGTGCTGCTCCTCACCCTGGCCACGTGGGGATTTCTGTACTTCCTCCACGTGAAGCTCTGGCGCGATCCGATCAACCCGATGTCGCCGAACGAGCGGTCAACCGTGATTCAGCCGGCTGCGCCAGCGACGACCACGCCGGCTACTACCGCACCAGCCACTCACTAGGGCCATCCGCGGCTCGAAGCCGCGGTCATGCGAAAGCGCGGGATCGATCCTGGGCTAATTGAGCCTATGCCTGAAACGTCTACGTCGCTGAGTCCGTGGGAGTGGATTTTGACGGCGCGACATTGAATCGAAACGGCTGCTCTACCAACTGGCGCACGCGCCGGCCGTTGAGCCGTGCTGGGGCAAAACGCATACGTGGAAGTGCAGCGCGGACCGACGCCTCGAACTGCGGATCGGACGAGTCCAGAATCGCGATCGACTCGACGTCAGCCGAGCCTGACGTATCGACTACAAATCGCACCGTAACCTTCCCCTGCACGCGACGCGCGAGCAAGTCCGGAGGATACTCGGGGACTGTGCTACCGTAGGAAATCTCTACGGCGTTGTCGACCTCGAAGCTGGTGTAAACGTTGTCGCCGACCGCGCTGGTCGTATCGGTATCGCTATATGTGGCGCGAACATCATGGCCCTCGTTCAAACGCCCAACGCGTCGCGTAGTCTTTACACCCTGACCGATTGCGGCGCCGTCGGTGCCTGGGCCCGAGAAATACGACAACGAAACCAGCGCCAGCATGCCGGACCCGCCACCACCGCGCGTCGCGGGCGGTTGTTCTCGCTGTGGAGGCGGGATGAAGGACGCCGACTCGATTGATGCGACGCGACGCTCGATCGCTTTCCCCGTGGTCCAGACCAGAGCCGCGCCGAGGACGACGTGCACGGCGGCGCTGATGGCCGTTGGCCAGAGCGGTGGTCTTGGGTACCAGAATCTGCCGAATGCCGCGACCGGGCGGCCCGCCTGTAAGGCAAGTGTCGGGGGGCCGAGCGATGCTACTACTGGCCGAACGTGACGAGGTGCATTCGTCATACGAACACCCTCTCTTTGATGGTCCAGTTAGGCGGTGGCGATTATTGGAAAGATATGCCCGGATGAGCGGCTTGCGGAGGTGGAATATGTAAACGCTTTGTTGGCGTTGTCACTCACTAGGGGCAGTCGCGCGCCGGCCGGTCTTTCCCTGTCGTTCATCGCGGCGAATCGACTCCTGACGACAAATCGATTGCACCGGATGTGCGATCCGTTACGGTCCGTTTCATATGTCTCGCATGCACGCGATCGCCCCTGCACGCTTTATCTCAGCAATCGTGATTTTACAAGCACTCACCGCGGCGCCGATAGCCGGATCACCCGCGCGCGCATTTTCTCGCGTGATGCCGCCGGGATTACCGGCACCGATCGCGGCTGACAACATCACACGAGTATTGATGCGTAACGTCAACTTCTACGTTGATCCCAACATTGTGTTGCACATCAGGGAGCTGCGTGGAACGATGCGTAGCAAGGTCGGTGGTCCAGTCGTGTTCGATGATAAGTATTCGTTCATTTTTCACATCAACTCAGCGGAGGTCGGGCTCGACGGTAGTGACCTGGCTGTCCTGATGAACAAATACATCTTCGCGTATCGTGGTGCGCCGATCAAAAAGGTGGTCGTTACCATATCCGGCGGCGAGATGAGGATGACTGGCGTGCTTCACAAAGGCGTCGACATTCCATTTGAGATCCGCGCGCAGGTCGATGCGACCTCAGACGGAATGATGCGGATTCATCCCACTCGCACGAAGATATTTCACCTGAATGGCGACGGGCTGATGCGGGTGTTTCACCTGTCGCTCGAAAAACTCATCGACGTGAGCAAGGCGATTGGGGTGACTGTGCATGGCGATGACATTGTTATCGATCCGGTCAGAGTGCTTCCTCCGCCGATCATCGAAGGGCACATCATGAAAGTCCGCGTGCAAGGTGATCAGGTCGTGCAGACCTTCGGCGCGGAGCCTGATCGCGGCGCACGTGGGTCGCTCACATCACCCGATGCGAGTGCGAGGAACTTCATGTATTACCGCGGCGGTTCACTGCGCTTCGGTCGGTTGACGATGCAGAACGCCGACATGCTGATCGTGGATCTGAACCCATCAGACCCGTTCGCGTTTGATCTCGATCTTTACAGCAAGCAGCTCGTTGCGGGGTATTCACGCACGCTGTCCGGCATGGGGCTGGAAGTCTATATGCGAGATATCGACAAGGTGAGTGAGAAGCGGCCCACGTTACGGTGAATCGGAGATTCCGTTACGACGCTTGGGCGACACGTGTCGCTGCGGCAGTACGGCGGTTCACCGCGAAGATTCCGGCAAGCACGAGTGTGCCGCCGATGATCTGTGCAGGGGTAAGCGGTTCCCCGAGAAACATTACCGCAAGAAATGCGGTGACGGG
>PLEG01000208.1 GCA_003136975.1 Gemmatimonadota bacterium
GCCTGCTGAGTGTTGTGCTGGTCGCCTCCTCGCCAAGAGTGGGCATGCCTGCCGCACTGCTGCTGATGACTGCGACTGCTGTCGGCGTTGGCGTCGTGAACGGCATGCTAGTGGCGAGGTTCGGGCTTTCTCCCCTGGTCGCGACCATGGCAACAATGTTCGCCGTCGGCGGATTGTCCATGTACGTGACGGGCGGTAGTCCAGTGACCCACATCGACCAAGAAGGAAGCCTGTTTTTTTCGATGATTGCAGATGAACGCATTCTCGGCATCCCCACTGCAGTCATCATCGCATGCGGGCTGCTCGTGCTCTTATGGTATCTCCTGCGCCGTACCGTCTTGGGTCTGTATATCTACGCGGTCGGCAGCAATCCAAGCGCCGCCATCGTCCACGGAATCCCTGTGGGATTTGTCAGAGTCTCTGCGTACGTCCTCTCGGGCGTCCTAACCGGGGCAGCAGCCACGCTGCTATCTGCCAGGGTTCGACAGGGCAATCCGCACCTCGGTGAGGGCATGCTCTTCGACTCCATAGGCGGCGCCGTAGTTGGCGGTGTGTCGCTGGCTGGAGGAGTTGGATGCGTCTGGGCAGTGGTTCGCGGCGTACTTCTGCTTGGGCTGATCCAGAATTCGCTCTACCTATCCGATCTCGATTCGCACATTCGCGACATTGCAGTTGGATTACTAATCATCGTGGCCATGATCGTTGGACGTTCGAAGGAGCGCAAAGAATGAGAGCAAGAAACGGACTAACCGCGGGTGCCCTGTTCCTCATTGCGGCACTAGTTGGCTTTAGTGCCGGCCGTAAAGCGCGATCGGGCGTGACTCCGCCAGACACCGGCGTCGCCTCGCGTGCTTGGAACCACGGCTCGAAACGCATTGCCTACGTGCTGCCGAATGAAGGTCCGTACTATGATCTGAAATGGGCTGGCGCGCAGGCCGAACTACTTCGTCTCGGCTATGAGCCCCAGAAGTACACGGCTGGCGGCTACAAGAATATCAAGGCGCAACTCGACATCATGGATGACCTCATCCAGAAGAAAGTCGGGGGCATCATCCTCCACGCGGTCGATCAGGCGGCGTTAGCTGCGGCGGTGGACCGCGCCGCCGCCGCAGGCATTCCAGTGATCGCCGAGAACGTCGCTGCGGGCACCGCCTCCGTGGCTGGAAGCGTCCAGCTGGCGAACTATCAGAACGGGTACGAGCTGGCCATGTCACTGGTGAATGCGATCGGCGGCAAGGGCAAGATCGCCGCTCTAGTGGGACCTCCAGGCCTCGAAGCCTCGGACTCTATGTGGCAAGGCGCGAAGGACTATTTCGCGCACTGGCCCGGAGTCGAGATTGTCCGCGTGGAATATCTTCAGGCTAACGCGCCGGATGCCCTCACTCGAACTGAAGCAATTCTCGCTGCGCATGAGGACCTTGCAGGCATCTACACATGGTTCGTGCAGAACGGCATTGGCGCCGCGCAGGCACTGAAGGCTCGCGGCTACCGACCGGGGCAGGTCGCGATTGTCGCGAAAGACATTGATTCGCAGGGCGAACAGCTCCTACGGGATGGCTGGATAAGCGCTCTCCTCGTGGGGGAGCCGGTCACAATGGGCCGCACAAGTGCGCGACTGATTGACGGGCTCGTCAGGGGCTCCAAGATCCAAACCTCGGTCCTGCTTCACAATGAGCTCGTTACGGCACGAACCATCGACCATATTGACCGCACCGGGTTTGAGGTGCAACGCAAGGACAAACCTTAATGGGGGACGCACGAATTCAGCCGACACCAGTTCGGATTATTGAGTGGCCGGGGTTTGGCCGGATCTGGGTGAAGGACGAGTCCTTGTGCCCCACCGGCACATTCAAGGACCGCCTGTCTTCGCGCTTGGAGGAATCGCTTGAGCGCACAGGCCTACTCACTCCCGAGACGGCGATAGGCTCAATAACCCTCGGTAATACGCTTGCAAGCCTCGCATCTACGTTTCTCCGTCGGCCCGAGGAGGAGCGGCCCAGCGTGTTCGGCGTGTTTCCGGCAGGTTTCGGTGCTCGGACCATCGGCCCCGATACAGCCGGGCGGAGCATGCGTGGAGCGGACCTCCTAGCGCGGCTGGAGAGACTCGGCGCGCGCGTAATTGAGCATCCGCTTGAAGAGCGCTATCTCGACGGTGCATCGATGCAGCGATTAGCAGAGCAAGTGGGCGTGCGGTTCCGACAATTCGTCGACGTGACAAACGGGATTGACGCGCCTGCGTATCGCATCATCCTCGAGGAGGCGTTGCCGGAGATCGGGCCGGCACCGCTCGACTATGTGATCGTCCCTGTTGGCGCGGGAATCCTCTTCCAGGAAGCTGTGCAGCTCCTCCGCGAACGCGGGCACCACGCAGTGGTGCGCGGGGTGAGCGTGCTGAGCGGGAATTCGATCGCTGACAAGTTGTTTGGCTACTACTCGCCATATTACGACGACCTACGGAAGCGAGCCGTCGCCCAGTACGCGCCAGGTTCGTCTGACAGAGTTGAACTCGTTGACGATGGCGCGATATCGGAGGCCCTAGGTGTTCTAAGGGCTATTGGCGTAGATGCCGAGCCGAGTGCGGCAGCCGCATTTGCAGCGCTGAGTCGACTTCCCGCCGGATCCAACGTGCTTGTTGTGAACACGGGGAACGGCATTCCTTGGGGTCATGGGCCGCGATGATCTCCGAGATCGTTCGAATGCTTCACTTCGGCGACGCGGGCATCGCCGATGCAAAAACGGGCATCGCCAACTCGCTAACGAAGAACATTGAAGCGGTTTGTAGCCTACTCGGTCAGCGAGGCGAGTCAGAGCCCGCGACGGTCCACCTTGCAAGGATGTTGCTTGGGCGAGAGGGTAATTTCGTCTACGATTACGAGTCGCCGTTTCTGCTCTTCGGGAATGAATCGCGGAAGACGCTCGCTGCTACGCTCACGTACGTTCTGCTCGGGGAAAAGCTTCGTGAGACTAACAAGGTGAATCTCGTAAGCATTACGCGTGAGCTCGCCGAAACGACATGGCGCAGTGATGCCCGGAACAACTTTGCCACCTTTGCGCGGGTTTGGACAACTCGCTCCGATTCCCTTCAATCATGGACATCAGCCTCTGCGGGAGCCGTCGAGCCTCAGAAGCTCGACGACCTTCCTGAGTGGTGGCAAGGTGCGGAATCAGGGCTCGGTGGCGCGCGTGCGTATGTCGTACCCGATTGCGAGCCGACATCCGAGTTAATGGATGCGGCGGAAGTGATCAACACGGCGGCGATGGACGCAGTTCAGGCCGTTCGAGACAGTAAGCAGTTTGAAATCGCGGTTCGTGCCGTCACCGGTGAAGCAGTCGACGCTGCTGCGAAGACGTACTTGTCCGTCTGCCCGCAGGAGAATCCGTTTGCGCTGATCCGATGGTGGCTGGATCAAGCTGAATCTCCTGAGTTCATTTGGCTCGGGAGCAGCGCGCTACGAGGCCTTCCCGAGCGCGGTATCCTGAGCAGCCTTCAGTCGAATGTCGTCCATACCTGGTCAGGGGTTTGGGTGCTCGGATCTGGTTGGCTGTCTCAGCCGGCCGATGCGGAAGCCTTGGCCGCACTTGCGGCTTGCGCTCAGGCCGGCTTTCTCGCTGCCCGACAGAGTGTCTATGCGAGGGTTGCCGACCTTGAGAGGGACACTCAAAGGCTCGAGACAGCACGGAAGACTCGGCGCCCAGTGATCGCGATGCACAGAGAGCTCCAGGAGCTTGGGGCCATCGCGACTGAGTTCGCACAACAGTACGATCCTTTGCTCCTCGACACGACGAGCTATAGTGCAGCGGCAAACGTCGCGGCGCGTGTCTTCGAACGAATCGAAAGCCACGGGCTTTCGACGTACGACGAGACACTCGCCGAGATCGCGGTCGCCACCTGCCTCACACGGCTTGATGCGCTGCTCGCACACAAGTCGGACGAGTCGTCTCCTGTTGTTGCGAAAGTCGTCTCTGTCGTGCGTAACGAGGCGGATCCGCTTGTTT
>PLEG01000001.1 GCA_003136975.1 Gemmatimonadota bacterium
CCACCAAATTCCCGACAGAGCCAAATTTCAAACGATCATTGACAAAAAGTGATATCCTGCTGCCTCAAGCGGTACATCGTACGCGAAATATATCCGCTTCTACTCCAGGATCTCTACGATGCCCAATCGCTCAGCTCGACATAAGATCGTCAGCGCGGTGGCTGAGAGCTTCTTCGCAACACTGAAAAGGAGCTCGCAACGATACTTGGCTGGTAAACGATGGAGGAAGCCAGAGCGGCCCTGTTCGAATACATCGAAGTGTGGTACAATCGTGTGCGCTGGCAATCCTCGATTAATGATCTCAGGCGGCCTGCCGACTACGAAATGAAGATGCTTCAAGTGCTGCATCAAGAGGCAGCAGCGTAAACGCCGTATCTGTCAAACCGGATGAGTTCCAAATTGGTTTCAGTCTTTGTCTCTGTAAGTGTGCCGAAAAGGGCATATAGCATCGATTTCCCCATGTAAATGAATGATTAGGGGATGGTAGTGAAAACGAACCAGAACCTTACGGACATGTTGCAGCTTAAATGATCATTCATCGCGTCTCTCGCATCGTATTATGACATTGCGTACGGTCATATTCGATTTGGACGGTGTTCTGATTGACTCTGAACCGCTAATACGGTTCGCGTTCGAGGAGGCCTACCGACAGGTTGTAGGCAATGATGCGGCCCCTATTGAAGAGTACCTTCAATATATGGGAGAGCCCTTCCCCAAGATCATGGGTTACTTGGGCTTACCGAACGCATTATGGGAGCCTTACCTCTTACTTTGGCAGCAACATATCAACCGTGTTCAAATATTCCCGGCAGCTCGGGAACTGCTTGAGTGGGCGCGCTCACGGGGGTTTCAACTTGCAATCCTAACTGGAAAGGAGCGTGCAAGAACAGACCTAATATTGGCGCACTTGAATATAGAGCAATTCTTTGACGTAGTCATGACGTCAGATCAAGTCGATCATCCGAAACCAGATCCTGAGGGAATCAGGCTAATCCTGCGGACCCTAAATTGCCCAGCTGAAGCGGCCGTAATGATTGGTGACGCTGTAAGTGATGTTTTGTGTGCACAGAATGCTAATGTTAGGGCAATAGCGGTTACTTGGGGCATTAAACCGGAACGTATACGAACACTGTGCAGCGCTGATTATTATGTCCGAAGCTTTCAAGAGCTGCAGAGCGTACTTGGTCAAATTAGCTTTGGCATTGAATCCCAGTGAAGATACGAAAATGGCTCGAACGCCTTGCCAACTTCCGTAAGACAGGCACCCGTAATGGAACGTGTTCCTCTGGATGCAGAAATGATTCGTCGTCGTCGTCGTCCCGTCAGCGTTTAAGAATCGCTACCGGAATCAGGACGCAGTATGCGATAATGAGAACTACTGGAGCTATCGTTTCTCCACCACGCAATATGTCGACGTAACCTACGACTAGTGCTACCACTGATATGCCCCACCACATCCAATTTCGACTTGTGCTAGTCTCTGCCACTCTCGGTATATGCCCTAGTTTTTTTGCCATAGGCAGAAGTCTAGGAGCCAAGATGGCCGGATGTCAAGGTGGATTCTGACATGAGCCTCCGAGAGCTGATCCAAAAGTTTTGTTGGCTCTCAAGGTTGGAGGACCAATGCGAAAGAGCAGATTTACGACGGAGCAGATCGCACGTGCCTCACGAGAGCGAGGCCGGTGGGGAGGTGACTTCGTGCGCGTGAGCTACGGTTACAGGCGGGTGAGTAAAGGGACTGCGATGCAGGAAATGATTAGCTGCGGATCCGGCTGTCAACATCAGGCACCAAGGGGGAGCTACTAAGAAAGCGCTGATAACGACCGATCGGCGGAGAAGTGTCGTCAATCACGTCGATAGATTTCGGCTAACCGTTTCATTCCGAGAGCCTAGTAATAATTCTCCGCGATGAGTGACACGTGATAACACGATACTCATAGCTCGGTTGCCCTCTTCAAAGATTAGCTGATGCTCTCGCAACTCTGCTATACCGGCCTCGACTTCAGAATTGGAAAGACCTTGGACCGACAACTCGCGAATATTTGCTGCGCTCGTTAGTCCTTTCAGAAGGCACGCGCCACAATCGCTCAGCGAATATTCGTTCCGTTCACCTCTCCTTGAATCGAATACTATACGTCCATCAGTGTCAGGGAGAACAAATAGATCCGCGGGTTGACCCCCGTCGAAACCACTGTATCGATCTCTCCAATGAACTACTGCATCTTGAATTGACCGGAGCATCGTGAGCATTGCGATCTGGTATGATGCATCATAGTGACGGTCGGCGAAATAATATGCTAAGTCCTTCAAAGTAGATGGTGAAAACGGGTATACATATTCATACATATCTAGCGGTTGCAAGTCCAGATTATACTCATTCATGCGTTCGAAGTACGGACTGAATCGATCGAACCGTACAGGGAATGCCCCTGTAGGCGGTGCAAGATGTGCGATCAGTGGGATATTGATCAGGTATTGTTGGAATACTTCTAACTCTTCGCCAGGGAATCCCATTAGCAGGTTCCACATTGGTGCGACTTCAAAAAGGCGACAATGCATGAGCATTCGGAGGTTTGTAAAAACCGAGGTTCCCTTGCGCATCAGCTTCAATGTAGAAGTTGCGAGCGATTCGATGCCAGGTTGCACCGTGCGGACACCAGCTCGTGCTAGGGTTCCAACCTCCTCTTCGGAAAGGTCTGCTTTTACTTCGTAAAATATGTTCACTCCAGGCGGTGTTTTCACACGCGGCAAGACGTCGCGCAGATAGCTCTTAGGTAGAATGTTGTCAACGCAACTCAGCTCCTTACAGCGGTCAGCATACTCAAATAGGTGTTGGAATTGAGCAAGGGCCAGTTCCGCTGGCATGCTTCGATACTGCATAGTTGAGCCATTCAGTCCGCAGAAAGTGCAATGTGACTTTTGCCCCCACCAGCATCCACGCGATGTCTCAAAGAGTAAGACGGGCTTCACCTCTCCATTTGGATACCGTTGGGTAATAGCATTTAGGAAGGGTCCGTAATCGAGTGCCACAGGAGTGTCGATTGGAAGTTCTTCACCAAGATCGACTAATGACGTAGGAACGAGATCTGTCCCACCTGTCCGGGCCACGCCCGGAAAGACCCCGGAAATAGCATCGCCTCTCGCGTCGCCCTCTTGAAGCTGCCTGACCAGTTCCGGGAAACTCTTCAGTCCGGGGCCGGAAACTATGAAGTCGAGATCACTAACGTTAGCGGCAATAGTCCTCCCCATCGATCCTTCACAGTTTGCTCCCCCCATCACAATCACCAAGTCTGGGCGAATAGCTTTGAGCTTATGAGCGAGAGCATAGCAAGCCACCGATTGGGCAAACATCGAGGTCAGCCCAATAATATCTGCGTCGAGAAGCTTATAGTCGTCTATTAATCGATCCAGAAAACAGTCGAGTCCAGAACGACGTTCGAGTAGAAGCTCACGGAACCGCAATCCATGGGAATCAAGTCGGGGATAAAAGCGCTGCAAGTATTGCACAACATTATCAGGTGAGTCCGGGAATGCGATATTTCGGAAAAGCCAATCTCCAAGTCCTGAATAGAGGTGCTCACTTCGGAGCGCGATCTCGCGATACATAGTCGGGCCGAAGAATTTACCAAAATCATGGTTCAAATAAAGAACCTCAGACTCCACTGCAGACCCAAACTCGGCCTTAAGCACAAAACTGAGTTGAGTGAGGGCGAGCGAGGGCGCGTCCAAAGCCGCGAATGGCATGTTAACAAACGAGATCTTCATAAGAATTCCTCGCTCATGGAGTTGTCTAGCTTGGAAGGGATAAGCGATCTTCCCAACATTGTGGTCCTTAACTTAGCCGTGAAGCCTGCGAGTCTGTTGTACGAGCGATACTTCAAACGAAAGACCGAAAGGTTCTCCCGATCTCTCAGAAGACTTGACTAGACTGATGGCATTCGAACGAATACGCCATTTACAACATGTTGATCAAAATGTACTGCGACCTGGGAGGAGCGCAACTAAACACCAAATTGGTACTTACTAGTCATGCTTGCGAGAGGACGTTCCTCGCAGAAGGGCTCTCTCGGAAGCTTCCTGCATAATTGCATCTAAGCTGTGATCATCATTTGAAACCAGATGACGTGCCAAGGTTCGTACGGTCGGGTAAGCAAATAAATCGGCAATAGGAATATGTCGTCCTAGAATACTCTTTAAACGTGTGTGCAAAAGGATGATTAGAAGCGAATTGCCACCCGCATCAAAGAAGTTGACATCAATCCCGATAGAGCTAACGTGTAGTATTTCCGTCCAAATATTCGCGATAATGCGTTCGATTGCCGTCATTGATACTTCGGTATTGGGTTTGTCTCCTGCTTTGACCAACCACGGATCGGGGAGGGACTTTCGATCGATTTTCCCGTTGGGTAATAACGGCAAGGAATCAAGTTCGACAATACGTGCAGGGATCATGTGTTCGGGTAATTGCAGAGCCAAGCTATGATATAGGCTACTCAGCGCGGCGGCACTGCCCTCATGTAGGACCACATATACCACAAGACGACGATTGTCCGCTTCTGCACCGCACACGGTTGCGACCGCCTCGGAAACGCCTGGGTTGCTCAATAGTATAGTTTCAATTTCGCCGAGCTCGATACGAAAGCCGTTCAGTTTCACTTGGTTATCAGATCGCCCTATGAATTCCAGCGTTTCGCCGGCGTAGCGAACGATATCCCCAGTACGATACAGTCGTGCTCCGCGAGCCCGACTATATGGGTCTGGGACGAATCGTTCAGCCGTAAGTCCTGGATGGTTCAAATATCCTCTAGCTAGCCCCGACCCTCCTACATAGAGTTCTCCCATTGCTCCAAGAGGAATCTCCTCCATCTCGGGGCCAAGCACGTAAAGCTGCGTATTTGAGATTGGGCCTCCAATAGGCACAAAACGACCGTTAGTACAATCCGGCGAACAAATTAGGTATGTAGCATCGATCGTAGTCTCTGTAGGGCCGTAAAGATTGCACAATTCAGCGTGCGACTGCTTCAAGAAGGCTGTGCATAGCGCAGCAGAAAGAGGCTCGCCTCCACAGAATACGCGCCGCAGTTGATCGGTCCCCACGAGAAAATCGCCATCTAGAATGACTCGGAGCAACGAAGGAACAACTTGAAAGGTGTCAACACCTTGCTCGCGTATAAGGTTCATAAGCGCAGGAACATCTTGCCGCATATTCGAAGGAGCAATAATAAGGCGAGCTCCGGTAATGAGAGGAGCAAAAAATTCCCACACAGAAGCGTCAAAACCGATGGGGGTTTTCTGTATAAAGACGTTCGTAGGTTTCGTCGGGAAAACCGATGTCATCCAAGTCATATGGTTTAGTAAACCAGCGTGTGTTACAGCGACACTTTTAGGACATCCAGTTGAGCCGGAAGTATAAATGACATAGGCGAGGTTAGAGGGGTTTACTTCACGACGAACCCTTCCTGTGGGCTCATGCGAGATCATCGCCAAGTCGCGATCTAGGCAAAATGTTGCAAACGACTCATTAGGAGAAGAAAGTCTGTCCAGAAATCTTTCCTGAGTGAGGAGTATTGGCATTCTGGAGTCTGCGATCATAAAGTCCAGCCTAGAAACTGGGTAAAGCGGGTCGAGCGGTACATATGCGCTACCAGCCTTCAAGATGCCGAGTAGGCCAATCACCAAATCAGTAGATCCTTCTGCACACAGACCTACTAAGACATCTGGGCCTGCGCCATGTCGCTTGAGAACGGCCGCAACTTGATTTGAGCGCTTTTCCAGTTGTTGATAGGTTAATTCCTGAGTGCCATATACAACAGCTATTGCGTGTGGGGTGAGAGAAGCCTGCGTTTCAATGAGATCTACAACGCAATCGTGTGAAGCAGAAAGCAACTGAAAGGCGACTTCATCGATCGAGATCGGATTATTAGGATCTTGTTGCTGAAACTGAGATGGAATGAGCGCAGATACGGTCTGTTGCGAACCTCTTTCGACGATCTTCTCGAGTAATAACTTCCAGTGGTCAGCCCAACGCTCAATTGTTGTGGAATTGAACAGGTCGGTATTGTATTCCCATTCTCCACGGAGTCGACCATTGTCTACCTGATGTATATGAAGCGATAGGTCAAACAAGGCGGTTCTCTGCTCGATATCCACGGGAGTGCTTCGGAGACCGACGAACCGAAGCGTCGGGGTCGGCATATTGTGGAAGGCCAACGTCACTTGTACAATCGGATTAAAAGCCAGGCTGCGATTTGGCGAAAGAGATCCGACTAGGCGTTCGAATGGATAGTCCTGATGCTCGAATGCTTCTAGTACTAGGGTTCGGGTTCGTTTTAGGAGTGAACGAAAAGTTGGGTCACCAGATAAATCCCCTCGCAAGACCAAAGTATTGACAAAGAAGCCAATCAACGGCTCAAATTCAATCAGAGTGCGACCAGCAACTGGCGATCCGATTACGACATCTGTCTTTCCGCTGCAATTACTTAGAAAGAGTTGAAACGCTGCAACAAGGACCATAAACAAAGTAGCATTCTCTTCGCGCGCAATAAGTTCAAGACCTTCTGTCAAATCTGTCGGCAGGTCAAACCCGAGCGTGGCTCCATGAAATGTTTGTACCGCTGGCCGCTCCCTGTCAGTAGGGAGAATGGGCGCTTCGGAAACGTTGGCAAGACGCTCGATCCAGTACCTCAGGTGCCCCTCTAACCGTTCTTCACAGATCCTCTCACGCTGCCAATTGCTGTACTCACCATACTGAAGTGGCAAGATTGGGAGTGACGTATCGCGCTTGTACACAATGCTCGTGTATAGTTCCGAAAGCTCCATACAGAGTACGTTGAGAGACCAGCCGTCAGCAATTGCGTGGTGACAGACAATCAAGAGAATGTGATCGTCTTCACCGATTTGGAGGAGAAGGGGACGGAAAAGAGTGCCAGCTCCAAAATCGAACGCTGTCGAAGCGGCGGCGATGAGCACTGCACCAGCCACTTGTTGAGTTATGTGTGTTGAAACTCCACGTATGTCTACTGTCGGTAGTGTCCACTCGTGTTCGTGCTTTGATATCACCTGTTCGAGTAAGCGACCATCTTCGGACAGACAAATCGCTGTTCGAAGTACTTCGTGCCTCTGAATGAGTACTGCCAATGCTCTTTCAAGCGCGGCTCTATCCAATGCTCCTTCGAGCCTCCAGGCTCTACTGATATTGTACGCTGGAGTCCCGGGAATAAGTTGCTCAATTACCCACAGCCCTTCTTGCGCGAAAGACAATGGATATGATGATTTCTGTTTAGCATCCCACTCATCGTATATGGAGGATGTTTTGTGAGGGTGGATTTTGGACTGTTCTTGATCAATTAGTTTCGCTAGTCCTGCGATCGTACGTTCGTGGAGGATAGTGTGTACTGCCACATCCATCCCAATCAAATTCCGCAAGCGAGCGACTATACGCATTGCGAGAAGAGACTGTCCCCCGATTTCCAAGAAGTCATCATAAACGCCAATGTGCCTACGCTCGAAGACGTCCTCCCATACACTGCGTACTACTGCTTCCGTATTCGTGGGTGCAGAAGGTGTGACTATTGATGACTGCTGCAGGTCAGGTCGAGGGAGAGCGTTTTTATCAATCTTCCCATTGCTGGTGCGTGGAAGCTCCTCGAGCCATACAAAAGCTACAGGAATCATGTAATCAGGAAGCCACTCTTGAACGTCCGCCCGGACATTCATTGAATCTGGTTTGGGAACAACTTGCCCACGGTCCTTCGGCGTAATGTAGGCGACCAGGTCAGGGGTTGACCGGCGGAGCGTCAGCACTTCTATATGTGCGCTGGCAACAGCCGGATGTCGCATGACCGCAGCTGCTACTTCACCCAATTCAATACGGAGACCACGCAGTTTTACTTGATCGTCTTGCCGTCCTATGAAGTGCAGCTCCCCGTTTTCCTGCCAGCATCCTAGGTCGCCTGTTCGATATAACCGCGCACCAACTGAGTCGCTCAATAGATCTGGGATGAAGCGCTCGGCTGTAAGGGCGGGTTGGTTTTGGTAACCTCGCGCTACACCTAATCCACCAATATATATTTCTCCTGGCACCCCGGTCGGTTCAGGTTGCATCGATGGACTAAGCACGTACACTTGCGTGGTGTTTATAGAGCGTCCTATAGGCACGGCCGCATCCACGCTTAGATCGGACCCAATCCTGTGGCAAGTCGCAAAGGTAGTTGTTTCGGTTGGGCCATAATAGTTAGTAATGTGGAGATTCGGTAACGCATCAAGCGCCGACATCAAATGTCTTACCGAAACAACCTCACCGCCAATTCCTAATTGCTTGATCCCGTTCAATAAGCTTATGTCGGTGTCGACAACATGCTGAAATAGAGCAGTCGTCAGCCAAAGGGTCGTTACTTGATGTGATCTAATTAGCTCCGCTATGTTCGCAACAGACGGCATTGAAGCGGCGGCTACAACAAGACGGCAGCCATTGAGTAGCGGTGTCCAAAGCTCGTAGGTGGATGCATCGAAAAGTGTTGATGCCAACAGTAGGAAGATCTCGCGACTTCCAATCTCGGCATAGGTTGACCTGTAGACCAGTCGAACTACGTTGCGATGTGTCGTCATTACTCCTTTCGGGGTGCCTGTGGATCCCGAAGTGTACATGACGTATGCGAGACTGTCCGAGCTAGTTAAGAGATTCAAGTTAGTCTCAACAGAGCGGTCATAACCCATGGGTGTATCGTCGTCAATAATGACGTTGATTCCGGAGAGCTTTACCGATTCGTATAATTCCGATGTCGTGATGATCGAGTGAAGTGAACTGTCCTGTTGTATGAATCTGAGCCGCGCCAGAGGGTAGTGATCATCGAGCGGGACATATGCACCACCGGCTTTGAGAACGGCGAGTACTGCGACCACATACTCAATTGACCGACCTATGTAAATTCCGACGCGAACTTCCGGTCCTACGCCCTGGGACCGGAGCACATGGGCAAACCGATTGGCACGCCGGTTCAGGTCATCGTATGTTAGAGAGTCGTTTGCTGTAATAATTGCTACTTCATAGGGGGTGTCCTTTACCTGTGCCTCAAAGAGCTGATGTATACAAGCTTCTTCTTGGGATATTGAGTCCGTTCGATCTTCCTGCATTGCTACGTCGGTTGCAAGAGCGGTGACGTTTGTAGAACGATTGGCCGCGCCGGCTGGCCGTGCAACGCGAGAGCTGCCTGTGCCAAGTGGGGTCTGTCGGTTGTCCATCAATGCCATACTCCGTGCTTACCGGTGAGAGGCAGTTCTTGCATGTGCATAACCGTTTAATAAGTTATGTTAAACTTCTGGTCGTGACGAGTCGGTCATTATGGCCCGGTCGTTCGGTGCTGGGGACAATGGCTAAGCTGCATATTATTTCACACCCAAGTCGACAACGAAGGAGTTGCGAGGATGTCGGACGAGACTGAGGATACGACTTTGTACCAAGCAGTACTGAACCACGAAGAGCAATATTCTATCTGGCCGCTCGATCGGCAGCTTCCCCTGGGTTGGAGTGACGCTGGAAAGCATGGGACCAAGGCGGAGTGCCTAGCATACATTGAAGAAGTCTGGACGGATATGCGCCCGCTCAGTCTTCGTCGTGCCATGGAAGCAGCCGACAGCCGGTTCCAAAGTAAGATCGACTCGTCTTCCTCTTCGAGTTGATAAGTCATCATTTTTATTAGCAAGAATACGTTAATGGTGAATGATCCCTGTGACTTGGGAGATCTGTTATCAAATAAAAGCCCAGGCTGAGAGACCGTCAGGTTGGTATTCCTATTTCTACCGATCGAGTTCGATATGATATATGTGCGTGCGCATGAGAGTGGGATTACCCGAGCCAAGACGACACCGATCGGGAAGAAGGATTCCCATCTGGAGGGCTATGAACCGGTGAGGATACAAATGTATTGGAGCGGCAAACTACATTCACATTAATAACGGCATGCGTCACGATTCTCACAACATCGTTCGGGTGCGGGAACTTCCTGATGACAGCATTTCGATCGACGGCGGTAGAGTTTTCAAACCGCAGATTGATTTGGAACGATCTCTGGAACTTCTGAAGAGTTTTAACGCCGTTGTTGACAGGCGTCGCCGTCCGATCTATAAGGCGTGGCAGTATGCTGATTACTATCTCCTCCCTGCGTTTCAACAGTACCTGATGTGGGGCTTCTTCGTTCCTCTCGTCAAGCATCACCACTTCTGGACTGAAATCCGATCTAGAAATATCCAATTGGAGGATCGTGACTACTACAGCTTTGGCAGCCTTACCCGACTGCTGACTACGCTTCGGTATCAGCCGCGGCGAAAGATGGATCATTACATATTTGCAGCCGTATCGCACATGATCCTGCCTACTGTAACGCCATCAGTGCCAATCCTCTTTTGCGATGATTATGCAGACGGTGATTGGCGCTATAGTACTCTGAAGCATACGTTGCGACAGATTCCATTGCAGTTTGCTTGCAGTAGAGAGTTAGGCCGCGGGTCTTGGGGCTTGATCCCGAAAGAGGGCTTCTTTTTTCACGGACACGGATATTGGGGTGGCTACAAATACGAGTCACCGGATATTGATTTTAGTAGGCTAGAAGACTTATTGGTTTATCTGTCCGAATGGGAATTGAAAAGTCTCATTTGCTTTTTGACTGCTAGGTTTTCCGAAATTGTTTCGGACTGTAACTATGTGTTAAGTATTTTCAAACGCTGGCGCCCCAAGATGATCTTGGCGTATGATCAGCTCGAACGAAACCTCTCTGTCGTTTTGGCCGCGAAGATCGCTAACATCCCGGTAGTTTCTTACCAACATGGAGCGGCTAATAGATATGCAACGGGAGTAATCAGCCCCGGTATACCCACCGAGGTCTGTAACCTCAAGAGCGATAAATTGATTCTCTGGGGGAACTATTGGAAAGACCGATTGACAAGTTATTCCAATAAGTACCTGGAAAACGATTTAGTGGTGGGCTGTCACCACAGCAAGAGGCTTGTCTATAGGCCTCAGCCATTGAGAGTCGGGAAGCCCGTCAGAATACTCATGCCATTCGAGTTTCTCCCATTCCCCGAAGAAGTCATCGAATACATCGACTTGTTCGCAAAGCGAAACTGGAATGTTGTCATAAAATTGCGTCCAGCCTTTCCGGATTCAGCGCGCGCAGCGTATGCTGGCGTACCATCTTCGCACGTTCAGTTCGTCGAGGACATTACGGAAGATCAGATTGTAAACGACTTTGATGCCATTGCCGGAGCCCAAAGTACATTTTTGTACGAGACGTCCGGTCTGGGGCGTCCAATTTGGTACTTACGAACGTCGTTCAAGATGATCGAGTCAATCGTGACCGATGGCATTGCACACGAACTAACACCTGAGATGCTGCGGGAGACATCAAACTTAAATTGGTTGTTTCAACCCAAGTGCACCCAAGAGACCTTTCTGTCACTATTTGCTCAACAGAGCCAAACTGACGTGGTAAAAAGTGTATTTGAACAATGTTGTGCCTAGGACTCTGGGATTCTAGAGTTGTCGAACATATTGACGGACTTCACTCTAACGCGTGCGTAGGGTCTTCGGAGGCTACGCTTAGCAAGGATCGGAACATAATGTCTCCGGCGAGGCCAAATCATCGATCGGCTCGGCACCAGGCGGTCCAACTCTTGCTGGCCGATTCGCGGGAATTGCAACAAGACGGTCGTGCTCCTCGAGACGTCAATTGGAAGTGCGTACGGCTCGTTGGCATCTTCGCGTACGGAACTCTGAGCCCTCACTTCGTATGAGGGATCTCCAATTCTGTGTTATCGGGTGCGGAAGGGTAGCTGTAAACCATCTGCAGGCAATTGCTGAACTCCCTGAGGCAAGGCTTACGGCTGTGTGCGATATTCTGGTGGAGCGGGCCCAGAAATTCGGCACGAAATATAAGGTGCCATGGTATACTAACTACCATGAGATGTTAAGTCGCCAGCAAATTGATGTAGTATGTATCATCACGCCTAGTGGAATGCATGCAGAGCACGCGGTCGATGTGATTCGCCGTTATGGTAAGAATGTTATCGTTGAAAAACCGCTAGCATTGAGTCTGAGTAGCGCCGAGGCAATGCATGCAGCCGCGATCGAAGCGGACGTGACCGTCTTTCCCGTGTACCAGAACCGCTACAATACTGCAGTGGTTGCCGTTAAGGCCGCACTGGAGCGAGGCACCCTAGGCAAATTGTCAATCGGCAGTGTTCGTCTGCATTGGTGTCGTCCGCAACGTTATTATGAGCTCAGCCCATGGCGGGGCACTTGGGCAATGGATGGCGGCGCATATTCTAATCAGGGCATCCACTACCTCGATCTATTGTTGCATCTAATGGGTAACGTAGAGAGTGTCAGCAGTTTGATAGGAACGCAATTAGCTGATATCGAGGTTGAAGATACCGGCGTTGCCGTACTTCGATTTGCCGGAGGTGCCTTAGGAACGGTTGAGATCACAACCGCAGCACGACCTGTCGATGCGGAAGCTACTATTTCGATCCTTGGAGAAAATGGTACTGCGGTTATCGCAGGACTGTCTGCGAATAGACTTGTATCGTGGACCCCCGATCCAGATCTTTGCCCTCAAGTATCAGAGGACATCCCTAACGCATATGGATTTGGACACAAGCGGTTTATCCGGGATGTGATACGTCATTTAATTGATGGAAAACAGCATCCGCTGAGCTTCGAAGAAGGAATGCGTGCAATCCGACTTTTGAACGCCTTATACAGATCCGCGGAAGACGGTAGCATGGTCGATCCATCGAAGTGCCCGGAATCTTGGAAGCTTGGCAGCGAGAATCCTAAATTGCGCGCCATGTACACCTCGCTCCCATCCAAGGTGGATCTATGATCGAACCCCGGATGCACCTCCAGCATTTGCATCGAGATACCGAATTTGGTGCGAACCGCGCAAAGTATGTGTGCCTCGATCGCAACGAACGAGTTATACCGTTGCCGGCAAGCATTCTTCAAGAGATACTGTCTTCTCTTCCTCCCTATGTATTTAATGCCTACCCTGACTCTTCTCCGCTCTACAAGCGGTTATCAAGGCATCTAAACGTGGGTTTGGATCAGATCGTTGTAACATCGGGGTCTGACGCAGCCATCCGCAGGGTCTTCGACACGTTTGTTGATCCAGGTGATTTCGTACTGCAGGTGGAACCGTCTTATGCGATGTACCAGGTTTACACAAAACTTTACCAAGGGTGTGCTGAAGTCGTTCATTATACATCATCCCTTGAGTTACCAATTGACGATCTAATTGCCCGAATTGTTCAGCGGCCACGACTGTTGCTTCTCGCAAATCCAGATCAACCTACTGGCACAGCTCAGACAACAGTAACTATGCAGACCCTTGCTCGCGAAGCACTTAGGAATGACGTGGTAATGCTTATTGACGAAGCCTACCATCCGTTCAATGTCGAGAGTGCTGTTTCGTGGTCTGCTGGTTTTGAAAATGTCTTGGTTAGTCGAACGTTCTCAAAGGCGTCAGGTCTTGCTGGGTTACGCGTCGGATATCTAGTTGGCGCGAGCCGACTCATTGATTGGATCCAACGCACGCGCGGCTCTTTCGATGTGAATACAGTTGGGATTGCGGTGGCAAGTTGGCTGCTCGATCATCCTCAATTGGAGTATGATCACGTACGAGAGGTCGAGGCTGGGCGTGATATTCTAAGGACTGCAGCGGCTCGGCTCGGTCTAGGTTTTCCACAGTGCAGAACCAACTTTCAACTGCTTCGATTTCCACTGGAGATAGATCTGCGATGCATTGTCAACGAATTGAAAGAAGAAGGCTTTCTCGTCAAAGGACCCTTTGATGCCCAGTCAATGCGAGGGTGTTTGCGTGTGTCGCTCGCTGGTCCTGAGGTAATTCAGTCGTTTGTGTGTGCTCTTGATCGCGTCATATCACGAGTGAGAGTCAAATGATCTGCGCGTTGCTAATTGGTCGTGAAGGTTCCGCGAGCTTTCGGGGCAAGAATGTGAGCCCAATGTTGGGGAGACCACTAGTGGAGTATCCATTAGTAGCAGCGAAGCAGGCATCGACAGTTGGGCGCGTCTATGTTTCCACAGATTCACCAAGTCTAAGTGCGATAGCCCGTAGTCTAGATTGCACCGTTATTGAACGTCCTGCTTACCTCGCGACTGCCCAGTCACACGGTGAAGACGCATTCGTTCATGGCTATAAAACTATTCGGGCGGAAATGCTTTCGAATAATGAGTCGATCGAGCTAATGGTTCTTCTGTTTGCGAACGCAGCCACGGTTCGTGCAGAGACCATAGATCAAGGTGTTCAGGTCCTGCGCGAGCAACCAGAATTGGATTCAGCAGTGACAGTCTCTTGCTATAATATGTGGAGTCCTCTGAGGGCTCGAAGGATCGGCCTGGACGGGCTTCTTCATCCTTTTGTCCCATTCGAGGCGTTTGGAGATCCGAGCTCTCTGAATTGCGACAGGGACTCACAAGGTGACGTCTGGTACGCAGACATGGGACTATCGGTTGTCCGTCCACGTTGTCTGGAACAGATCAATGCTGGTTTACTCCCTCAAAAATGGATGGGACAAAGAATCTTTCCTCTAAAGCAGTGGGGAGGTCTTGACGTGGATTACGAATGGCAGATGCCACAGGTCGAGTTCTGGCTTCGTGCTCACGGAGTTGTTGAGAAGCGCGATGACTGATCAGCGAGATACGTTCATACGGGGGGAAGGAATCACCCTTCGAGCTCTACGTGAAGAGGATCTTACCGGAAACTGGTACGGCTGGTTTAATGATCCCGACGTTACGTGGTTTGAGAATAAGGGTTTTTATCCCAACACACCGGCAAAGCAAGAGGCCTTCTTCCATGCGCAGCTGACGGACGATTCACAGGTCACCTTTGCCGTAGACGCAAACGGTGTCCACATCGGTAATGCGACATTAAAGGAGATTGATTGGATCCACCGAACCGCGGAGTTAGGTCTTGTGATCGGTGAAAAAGATCAATGGGATAAGGGACATGGAACGGAGGTTTCGTGGCTTGTTACGAAATATGCATTTCTTACACTGAACCTGAATAAAATCAACGCACGGATTTTTGCGGAAAACGAAAGATCGTTGAAAGCAGCATTACGGATCGGATATAGAGTTGAGGGTGAACAAGCAGAACAATACTATAGGCATGGAAAGTTTCATAATGTTGTACTTGTAGGCATGACCGCATCACAATGGCGAGTACTTTTTGGCGCAGATGATCAATTGAAATTCAAAGACAGCCGACAGTTCAAGGAGGAATAACCTGTCAGCGCGAGTGTTAGTTACTACGGTCCCATTCGGAGACCCGGATCCACGCCCGCGTGATATGCTGTTTAAGGCGGGCGTTGACTTCGAGGTACAAGCAACTGGCCGTCGTCTGACGTCAGATGAGCTGGCGTCAATAGCTTCGCCATTCGGTGTGTTAATCGCCGGCACTGAATCTATAACCGCCAATGTTATGGATTGCGCAAAGGATTTGAGGCTGATTGCTCGTGTTGGAGTCGGACTTGATGGAGTTGACCTAACGGCCGCACGCGCGCGCGGGATCGCAGTGAGCTACACCCCACATGCCCCCGCACCAGCAGTGGCCGAATTTACAGTTGGGCTCATGATCGACCTTATGAGGCATGTGACAGCCGCTGACCGGTCAGTGCGGAACGGAACATGGAAGCGCATAATGGGGCGGCGGATGGATGGAGCAACAATCGGTGTGATTGGAGTCGGACGCATTGGATCGAGGGTGGTGAAGATTTTGCGGGGCGCCTTTCCATCTATTCGTGTGCTTGCCAATGACATTCAACCAGGCATTGAGACTGGAAGAAGATACGGCATCGAGTGGGTAGGGAAGGAAGAACTCTTAGCTTCCAGCGATCTGGTCACACTGCATGTACCATTGACCACTGGAACACGGCACATGATCTCCATGAAAGAGCTGCAATTAATGAGGCCCAGTGCCGTACTAGTCAACACTGCACGTGGAGCTGTCGTTTGCGAGAAAGATCTTGCAGCAGGGCTACGATCAGGAATTCTGGCTGGGGCGGCAATCGACGTGTTTGAAACGGAACCTTATTCTGGCGATCTTGTGTCAATACCCAACTGCCTTCTCACATGTCATATGGCATCAATGGATACAGATTGTCGGGCCCGAATGGAGATAGAGGCAACGGAAGACGCAATTCGATTCCTTCAGGGTGAGAAGATACATCAGATAGTGCCTGAAACAGAGTATGAACTTCAGGGCAATTTGCGATGAACAGGGCGGCAGATAGTGGTCATCGAATAGTAGTCTTTGGCGGAGCTGGCTTTCTCGGAAGCTTTGTTGCGGATGCATTAAGCCATGCTGGAAACGAGGTCATCATATTC
This sequence comes from Gemmatimonadota bacterium, assembly GCA_003136975.1. Taxonomy (GTDB): domain Bacteria; phylum Gemmatimonadota; class Gemmatimonadetes; order Gemmatimonadales; family Gemmatimonadaceae; genus Fen-1247. Next base: position 16,400 of record PLEG01000001.1, read on the forward strand.
GATCGGATTGCTTCTTCGTATCTTCGTCCGGATCAAATTGGAATCGTAGGTGATATCCTCGACCTTCAGGCGGTTTCTAAGGCGATGCAGGGATGCGATGTAGTCTATAATTATGCTGGCATTGCCGACATCGAGATTGCAAGCCGCGAGCCCCTCGAAGCGGTACGCACAAACGTTCTCGGAAATACTGTTTTACTTGAGGCGGCACGAGACAGGGGAATCGAGCGATATGTATTCGCCAGCACATTATATGTGTATAGTAATGCAGGCGGCTTTTACCGAAGCACGAAACAAGCGTGCGAGCTAATTATCGAGGATTACCAAAAGACCTTCGGGTTGTCTTACACCGTTCTACGGTACGGTTCACTTTACGGACCACGCGCAGGCCCCACCAACTGGGTTTACTCCATGCTTCGAGAAGCTGTCCTCCGTGGGATAGTACGGCGGACTGGAGAAGGTGATGAGATCCGGGAGTATATACACGTTTGGGACGCGGCCAGCAGTAGTGTTGATGTCCTTGCCCCGGAATTCCGTAATACTCAGGTGATTATTAGCGGTCAACAGCAGATCCGAGTCAAAGATTTGCTGGATATGGTTCGAGCGATGCTAGGGGGTCGACTGCAAATAGAATGGATCCGTGCGGCTGGCGCATCAGCGCCTACATCTCCGAGTTTGCACTATCACGTGTCTCCATACTCCTTCAGTCCCAGAGTTGCTCGCAAGATCACTCGCGCTTCCTACGTCGACCTTGGGCAAGGGTTATTGAACCTCATGGATGATATCTACGCTGAACAGCAGTTGCATGATCCAAATAATTTGATCGACTTGGGTAGCACTAAGCAATGACTTGGTAGCGAATCCTCATCTGCTGGCCATAAGCTGCGTAATTGGCCTTGTTCCATGGTTTGAAGCTTTTGTCTGTTACTGAGAAGAGAATTAGGGATGCCTCACGAAGAAAATGATTTAGGATTTCTTTTGGCGCCTTTCGTTAGACTGTGTTGATGAGCCATGTAACCGGTGCGAGTACAGGGTGAGTAGCACGGCGTGCGCTCCCGCATCTATGCCAGGATTATGGTAACGCTATGATTGAAGGCATCGCCATCATTGGAATGAGCGGTCGATTCCCACAGGCTCGTAATATTGACGACTACTGGCAGAATCTTGTCGACGGTGTTGAGTCGATATTGCCTCTCTCCGATGAGGATCTCCTAGCCGCCGGCGTTGCTTCTGAGCTGCTCAAAGACCCGCACTATGTAAAGGTCACAGCTAGCATGGATGGTATATACGAGTTTGATCCTTCGTTTTTTGATATGACACCTCGGGAAGCCGAGATCACTGATCCACAACACAGGCTGTTCTTAGAGTGCTCTTGGGAAGCGCTCGAGCATGCTGGTTACGACCCGAAAAGATATCCTGGACGTATCGGTGTCTACGGGGGGACAGGTTTCTCTGATTATGGAACAACGGTTCGTGCGAATCAAGAGCTTTACAAGATCGTAGGTGACTTCCAAGCTAATATCGCTACAGACAAAGATTCAGTAACCACGCGTGTGTCCTACAAGCTCAATCTGACCGGACCAAGCGTGACTGTACAAACTGCGTGTTCAACTTCCCTCGTAGCAGTACATCTTGCCTGTCAGAGCCTACTGGCTGGAGAAAGCGATCTTGCGCTTGCCGGCGGAGCTTCGATCGCGTCGAAGCCAAATCATGGATATTTGTACCAAGAAGGAGGGATAATGTCACCCGATGGTCACTGCCGTGCATTCGCCGAGGATGCCGGTGGCACTGTTGGGGGATCGGGAGCGGCAATCGTTGTTCTTAAGCGTTTAAGCGAAGCAATCTCAGACCGTGATCGAGTTTATGCCGTAATCCGCGGCTCTGCAATTAATAATGATGGGGCAGCGAAAGTGGGATACACGGCTCCGAGCATTAGTGGCCAGGCCTCAGTGATCACTGAGGCGCTTGGTGTGGCCGGGGTGAGCGCAAGCAGTATTTCGTACGTCGAGGCGCATGGAACTGCGACAAGACTTGGTGACTTGGTGGAAATGGCAGCACTCACTCGAGTGTTTCGAGCCCAAGGGGTACGACCGGCAAGCTGTGGCATTGGATCCGTCAAAACGAATGTGGGTCACTTGGGCCCTGCAGCCGGCGTCGCGGGATTGATTAAAGTCGCGCTTGCACTTCATAACTACGTGCTTCCAGCCAGTCTAAATTGCGACAGACCCAGCTCCGAAATCGACTTTCCCAACACTCCCTTCGTAGTTAACCGAAAGCTCAAGCCATGGAGAGGTAGCGCCGGTTTATTGCGCGCTGGTGTAAGCTCTTTCGGCATTGGAGGGACAAACGCCCACGTGATCTTGGAAGAGGCAGATTTACAACATGTACCAACCGTAGAGAGAACACCCAGAACGCATCAGTTGCTCACACTCTCGGCCAAAACGCCAACGGCCCTGGATCACATGCGTTATCAATTGGCACAACACCTCTCAACGAATCCTCAACTTGAGTTTTCTGACGTCGCCAAATCGCTGCAACTCGGGAGGGCCCAGCTACCATATCGACATTCCATCGTTTGTGCGACGAATACGGATGCAGTTCGCATTCTCAGTAGTGAAGCTGGCGACCGCGTTCTTCAGCCAACGATCTCAAGCGATGGTCGGCCGATCGCGTTCCTCTTTCCGGGGCAAGGTGCACAGTATCAAAATATGTGTGCAGGCCTTAACGATACTGAGCGAACGTTTCGAGATCATTTAGACGATTGCTGCATGCGGATGAGCTCGGAATTGGGTGTTGACTTGAGGTCGATTTTGTATTCACATGGTGATTCCAGTTCGGCAGATCTACTGGATGAGACAGTCTATACGCAGCCTGCACTATTTGCTGTAGAATATGCACTCGCGCAGCTTTGGATTTCATGGGGAGTAACGCCAAGTGCCATGCTTGGTCATAGCATTGGTGAGTACGTCGCAGCGCACTTAGCGGGAGTATTTTCTCTCGACGATGTAATCCGCATTGTTGTTCTCCGCGGTCGCCTTATGCAGCGAACCGTACCCGGTCGTATGCTGAGTGTGGCCGCCGGAATTGAAACAATCAGTCCCTTCCTACGTGACTCCAACGAGATTAGCATTGCCGCGGTAAATAGCAGGGGTAATTGTGTTGTATCTGGCTCGGGCGAAGCGGTAACAAACTTTGAGACGAAACTAGTCGCGAGTGGGATCGCATATCGTGCCCTCCACACGAGACGTGCATTTCACTCCTCAGCGATGGATCCAATTCTTGACGAGTTCGAGGCAGTTGTTCGGAGTGCAAACCTACGATCACCTCGCTTGCCCTTTGTATCCAACGTTACCGGTGATTGGATAACTCCAGAGGAAGCAACAGATCCGACATATTGGCGACGCCACCTCCGCGCTACAGTCAAATTCTCTGACGGTACCGCGGTATTACTGCAGATGCCGGAATTGTTGCTGTTAGAGGTAGGACCTGGAACCTCACTTACTGCACTCGCAAGGCGGAACACTCCAGCGATTGGGGCGCGAACGATCGTCTCGACTGGGCGCTCTGCTGGTAGCGATCTAACCGACGATGAGGCACTCGCGATCGCGCTCGGTGAACTATGGTGTGCTGGCTTACCGATTGAGTGGAACAAGTACAGTTCATGGGCGGGGCCATTCGTTCCGCTTCCGACATATCCATTTGAAAGAAGACGGTGCGAAATCGATGCTAGGTTCTCGCCGATGCCTGATCAGGATATTCTGAATGACGTAGAAAAGCGCGCCAACGTAGATACTTGGTACTACGAGTCGATCTGGCAACGCAGTTCTAGTCTCCTGCCAATATATCCTTCAAAAAACGGCGCTTCCGTTGGTACTGCGAGTAACTGGCTTATACTAGACGACGGTTTAGGCATCGGCGCAATGATTAGTGCTAGTCTCCGTGCGAATGGAGACCGCGTGGTGACAGTTACCCCTGCTATCGGTTTCCGAAGCAGTCCTAGCGAGTATGAAATCGACATCACTGATGTAACACATTACGAACATCTCGCGAAGGCACTAGCGGAAGCAAACTCGCTTCCTCAGAAGATCCTTCATCTTTGGGCATGTCGTCCAACAATAGGCGATACTTTCAGTGAAACACAGGACCTGGGGATATATAGCCTGACGTCGCTGGCACAAGCGCTTACCCGTCAGGGGGTACACCAAATTGAATGGATCGTTGTAACAACTGGCGCTGTTGAAGTCACTGGCCAAGAGATCCTTAATCCTGCACAGTCAACCCTGACAGGACTCTGCAGGGTAATCCCCCAAGAGTTTCCTGGCACGCTTTGCCGACAAATTGACATCGACTTGACCGACAAGACAACTCTTCCTAATCGCGTTGCATATGCGTTGATAAATGAGATAACCAACCCGCAACCATCGGATCATCTTGTTGCCCATCGAGGATCATACCGCTGGTTGCAAATCTTCAGGCCTTTACTTTCGGTTCTTGGCTCTGCTACAGAGTGTAATCGTGAACAGGGCGTCTATCTGATAACTGGTGGCTTTGGAGCTATTGGATTAGCCCTTGCTGAGGATCTCGCCCGCACTACTAAGGCTAAGCTGGCACTGGTGGGAAGATTCCGAGGATTGACGTCAAGGTCGCATACCCAGTCAGTACAGCTACTCAAGTCCGAGATACCCTCTGAGTTGGTTGCTGCAATAAGCCGCATTGAGGACGCTGGTGGCGAAGTCCTGTTGCTCCAGGCCGATGTATCGGATTATAACGAAATGTCCGGAGTTGTAGATGCCGTTATTCAGCGCTGGGGTGTGATTCATGGAGTGTACCATGCAGCTGGGATAGTGGCTGACGATGCCTTCACCGACATCCAGCATGTTACGAGGGCGGAGTTCGTTCGGCATTTCACACCTAAGATTCTTGGGGCGCGTATTTTAGCTGATCTAATGCCCGCAATGGGTGCCGAGTTTTGTGTGTTGCTTTCATCGTTGTCTAGTATCATTGGAGGGATCGGCTATGCTGCTTACGCATCTGCCAATTCCTTTCTCGACTCTTTTGCATATGCGCGAAATCGAGATCGAGGAGCCCATTGGTTATCTGTCAACTTAGATGGCTGGCAGACAGCTCGTAAATCCATTAAGGCGGAATCCACGTTGTCCATGACAGAGGCTGAAGGACTAAGCGTGCTCAGACGTACTGTGAAGATTCGGGACCGGGCCCAAATTACTATTTCTACCGCCGAGCTATTATCGCGTTGGAAACGGTCGATCCCAGTGAGCTACTCACCAGACTACAACACATCGTCTTATCCTCTTGACAAACGGTCCATTCCTTATTCGCAGCCTACGAAGGAAGTCCAACAACACCTCACTCGAGTTTGGCAGGAACTTCTCGGTATTGATCATATCGGTCTAGATGACAATTTCCTACGCCTTGGTGGTCATTCGCTGCTAGCAATACAGATATTGTCCCGTTTACGAAATGACCTTGGCGTTGATATGCCACTGGATGTAATGTTTCGCGCTCCAACTATCTCGTCGCTTTCGGCGCTTATCATAGACTCAATGCTCGCCGAAATTGAGAATATTTCCGACAACGACGCAGCAAGCGCGCTATGAGTGTTGTTGCGAAGAAGCGAGTAGGCCGATAGTTCAATCGTAATTTGACTTTCTATCCGAATTACAGCCTTCATTTATGATCGTACCAAATGCGGATGTTGGGGAGACGATCATCTCCGCGGTTAGAGGATATCAAACCTTCAGTAGTCGTAACCATGACAGATATCAACTTTGATGGTCTTTCTCGACCACGCACTGATATAGCTATTGTCGGAGCTTCAATTCGCGTTCCTGGCGCCGAGTCGATAGCGCAGTTTTGGTTTAACCTCGTTCACGGGATCGAAAGTATATCGCTGCTGAGCGATGACGAGTTGCTAACAGCCGGTGTAGATCGAGCTCTATTCTCGAGACCCAACTACATCAAAGCTCGGGGTGCCATTTCCGAAATAGATAGGTTTGATGCGGATTTTTTTGGTTACTCCCTCACCGAAGCAGAGTTGATCGATCCACAGCAACGCATTTTACTTGAGTGCGTCTGGGAAGCCATCGAGTATGCAGGCTACGATACGTCGCGATATAAAGGCTTGGTTGGAGTCTTTGCAGGGTCTGCGCCTAGTGACTATCAAGAACGTGTGACGACTCACCGGGATATTGTTCGACGCGTAGGGGCTTTACAGGCAGCGACCGCCTATCAAGCTGACTTCTTGGCGACGCGGATCTCCTATAAACTGGATCTTCATGGCCCTAGTATGTTCGTTAGTACTGCGTGTTCGACCGGACTCGTCGCGATCCATTATGCATGCCAGAGTCTACTCTGCCATGAGTGCGATATGGCGCTGGCGGGGGGGGTGTCGATCAATCTGGCGGACATGACAGGATATCTATGGGACGACGCAGGGATAACATCATCAGATGGCCATTGCCGCGCGTTTGATGTAAACGCTGATGGAACTGTCTTTGGATCCGGAGCTGCGATCGTTGTCTTAAAACGATACGCAGATGCAATTCAGGATGGAGATAATGTCATGGCTGTTATCCGTGGGACGGCTGTGAATAATGACGGGGCACGCAAGGTAGGCTTTTCCGCACCGAGCTTCGATGGTCAGGTCGAAGTTATTTCTAGAGCCCTTACAGTAGCGGGTATTGATCCAGGAACAGTATCCTATATCGAGGCACATGGCACAGGAACCCCCCTTGGGGATCCCATCGAGGTCGCAGCTCTTAATGAGGCATTCGGTGGTGCGAACACGAGATCAGGCAGCTGCGCGATCGGTTCAGTGAAAACGAACGTAGGCCATCTGAATCACGCAGCGGGCACAGTGGGTCTCATCAAAAGCGCGTTAGTACTGAAGAATCGCACGTTGGTCCCAAGCCTTAACTGCAAGCAACCTAATCCTCATCTTCAACTTGATGGTGGGCCGTTTTATATCAATACAGAGACGAAGCCGTGGGAAACAGATAGCGTCCCCCGCCGAGCTGGTGTAACATCACTAGGGATAGGGGGAACTAACGCTCACGCGGTATTAGAAGAAGCGGCAATCCGAAAGGCTTCAATCTCTGCCCGTACACATCAGTTGCTTGTTTTATCTGCGCGCACTGAATCTGCACTCATCCGTCAACGTGAACTACTTGCTAACAGCCTTCAGGCTAACCGCGACGTAGTCGATCTTGCCGATATCTCACACACTCTACGTGTAGGGCGGCGTGAGTTTTCCTATCGGTGGTCAGCGGTATGTAGCACTATTGATGAAGCAATTGGAAAGTTGAAGGAAAGTAATTCCCGTGGTGCCTCTAGCGGCTACGTAGAGCGGAATGTAGACCGACNNGACCTGTAGTTTTTTTGTTTCCGGGGCAGGGCACGCAATACGTTGGTATGGGTGCAGACCTATATCGTACGGAACCCTTTTTCCGCGCTCAGTTTAATCGTTGTGCCGCAATAGTAGAAGAAGAGATCGGCGTTGACCTTCGATCGATCATTTGCGAAGAACCAAGCAAGCACGCATCAGCTGCACTAATTGACCGCTTAGATATCAGTCTGCCGGCAGTATTCACATTGGAATATACTCTTGCGTGTTTGTGGAAAGAGCGGAATGTACAACCAATTGCAATGATCGGCCACAGCGTGGGTGAATACGTTGCAGCATGCATCGCCGGTGTCTTTACGCTTGAGGAAGCATTACACCTTGTAATCGTTCGCGGTCGTCTTGTTGACCGTACAGCGCCAGGGGCGATGCTAAGTGTACTGTTATCGGAATCGCAGGTTCGAGAGTCCCTTCCATCTAACCTGGACCTCGCGTCTGTAAATGCCCCATCACTTTGTGTTGTTTCGGGAACTAAAGAAGCGATAGCAGCTTATGAGGCCATCCTAGCGTCACGATCTATAGAATGCCGCCGTATCGAGATCGCTCGAGCGGGGCATTCTCATCTTCTGGATCCAATCATAGGAGAATTTGAAAAAGAGGTTGCACGAACGAAGCTTCAGCCACCCACAGTCCCCCTTATGTCCAACCTTACGGGAACATGGATTACTGAACACGAGGCAACTGACCCGACATTTTGGAGTCGTCATCTTCGCCAGACGGTACAATTTTCAGCTTGTATTAATACCGCCTTGGAGGCGCATTACGACACATTCCTTGAAGTTGGACCGGGACACTCGTTAAAGATGTTCCTTCGACAGCATATCGGTGCAGGATCAGAGATTACGGCATTTTCGTCATTAAGCCGCAAAGGTGACGATATAACAGATGATGAAGTTTTCCTCGATACAATTGGTCGTCTTTGGTGCTCCGGCAATACCGTTGATCTCACAAGTATTACTGTAGACGAAATGCGTTTGCGTGTGCCTCTGCCTACCTATCCGTTTGAGCGAGAGCGTTGCTGGATCGATGAGACGCCCGCAAGGGCCTTGAGTATCGACTCGCCTAATGCCATGAAGCAGAAGGTAGCAGACTGGCTTTATAGCCCAGTGTGGAAACGGGTGACATTGTTAAACGAGGATCGATCGCAGCCATTTATCGAGGGTTCGTGGCTCATTCTATCCGACGGTGGAGAGTTATGTGCGCAGCTCGTGGAAAAGCTCTTAGCTCAGGGAGCATCGGTTACAACGGTTTACCCTGCGAATCAGTTTCAGCGCAATGCGGTTTCCGAATATACCGTTATGGCCGGCGATACAGAACAGTTTGAGAAGTTGCTCTTGGCCCTAGAGGTCGCAGGAGATATTCCGACAAATATTGCCAACTTCTGGTGCCTTGTACCTCCTAGTGGGGACTCTACAATTCTCGGTCGGTCTGAGCATGCGCACCAGTTTGGATACGCTAGTATTGTGGCGCTCGCGCGTGCGCTAGGTCGTCGACAGGTGGAAGGACGGCAGACTCATCTGTGGACGATAACGAGGATGATTTATCCTATCCTAGGAAATGAGTCTACTAAGCCGGAATACGCGCCGGTGATAGGAGCTAGCCGTGTCATTCCCATTGAGTATGGGAAGATTGATTGTCGTGTTATCGATCTCGGATCATTGCCTGCCGATGACGACGAAAGTAGGCGCATACTCGCTATGCTACTTAGGGAATTCACGACCTCCCGCGGTGACGTTCTCACCGCGATTCGTGGACGATATTGTTGGGTTCAACAATTAGAGCCTGTAACTCTCGAACAGGCCGTAGACAGAACTCCAATCCGGCGAAGAGGTATTTACCTTATCACAGGCGGATTGGGTGGTATTGGGTTAGCGATTGCAGATCACCTCATTAGAACAGAAGGAGCAAAGGTCGCGCTAGTGTCGCGAACAGGTGTTCCTGCAGCTTCCGAATGGGATACATGGATCGCCAGTCATGATGAGAAAGACCAAATCTCCGAGAGGATCCGCGGGTTACGCCGGATTGCCGAGAGCGGCGGTCAACCTCTGGTCCTCTCTGCAGATGTTTCCGATGAACCTAGAATGCGCGAGGTGGTCAGAGAGGTAATATCATACTTTGGGGGGCTGGATGGGGTCATTCATGCTTCTGGCGTTCCAGCGGGTAGCGTTATTGATCTCACAACACCTGAGATGGAAGATGCCGTTCTCCGACCGAAGGTTGCAGGGGCTTTGGTACTGGATTCCGTGCTTCGAGATATTCCACTTGACTTCGTGGTTTACTGTTCTTCTTTAAACGCATTCTTTGGCGGTGCAGGTCAGTCAGCGCACTGTGCTGCGAATGCCTTTCTAGACGCATTCGCAGCAACTCGGAATGCAGTTGGACGATCTTGGACGGTCAGCATCAACTGGGGACTTTGGGGAACCGTTGGTGCAGCTTACCGAACCGCGCAACCTCCTGTACTTCAAAGAACACGTGATCTCGAATTGAAGGATGGCATGAGTGCTGCGGAAGGGGTGGATGTATTCGATCGGGTGATCCGCAGCGGTCTATCTTGGGTTGTCGTGTCTACTCAAGACTTGCTTAACGACGTAGCGGCGGCAAATCAAAATCGCTCTGCGAACACGCTGCTGGATCAGAAAAGAACAACGAAGTCGAATGTACCCACACGTTCACGTCCGCGACGTCTCGGGCAATATGTCGCGCCAACGAACAATGTTGAGTTATACATCGCCACCTTATGGCAAGAGCTACTTAGCTGTGAACAAGTAGGAATCCACGATAGTTTTCTCGAACTTGGTGGGCACTCACTTATCGGCATCCAGGTCGCATCACGTATTCGGAAGGAGTACGGGATTAGAATGCCTGTCTCTGAGCTATTCAAGTCGCCTACTGTGTCAGAACTCTCTCGGTTAATCATAAATGAAGTTCTGACGGAGGTTGAGGCGATTTCTGAAGGTGAGGCTCAAAGGCTCTCACATGTTGACCCTGGATTGGCTCCGGTCGTTACGCCAGGGAAACTGCTATGAACTCTTCGCTGCATCTTGAAGAGCGACAGGCCGCACTTTCGGATGCAAAACAGCAACTGCTTGCTCATCGCTTACGATCTATTGGACGGTCATCAGGAGATGTAAGGGCACGAGAATTGGTTAGTGGAGCACCTTCTGATCGTGCATCG
>PLEG01000225.1 GCA_003136975.1 Gemmatimonadota bacterium
CAGGCACGCGTTGCCATGGCGCAGCTGGAGCAGACACGGGAACATGTATTCAATGATGTCGAGAAAGCGAAAGCCGATCTCACCCGCGCACGCGCGCAGTACGGCGCGCAACAGCAGAACGTCGCCGAGGCAGACGAAGCGTATCATCTCGCCAGTCTGCGTCTCTCCCGCGGAATGGCGACACAACTCGAAGTATCCGACGCACAACTGGCACTGACGACCGCGCAGACAAATCAGGCGCGATCGCTGTTTGACGTATACATAGCGACCGTTTCGCTTGCGCAGACGCAAGGCCGGCTGCTCCCCCTCCCTTCTACAGACAATGCATCTTCTCCGGCATCAGGCGATACGCGTGCGACTCGCTAACGTCGCGCTCTCCGTCACGCTCGGCGCGGCTGCGATCGTCACCGCTACGCTTACCGCGTGCGACAATGGCCCCGCCGACGCCAAGGGCGTCAGCGGGGCGCCCGCGACACCCAAGAACGGATCCAAAACGCGAAGCGTCGCGGTGGCGCCGTCTGACATCGCCACCGCACACGTGGGCGCACTCTCGGATGGTATTCCGATAACCGGATTGCTTCGCCCAATGGAAAGCGTGGATATGCATGCACGGATCGAGGGCGATCTTACGGGCGTGTACGTCCGCGAGGGGCAGCACGTTCAGCAGGGCCAGCTACTCGCACAATTCGAGGCGGTCGCGCAACAGAGTGGCGCGGCGAGTGCGCGGGCCGGACAGGCGGCCGCAAAAGCCGACCTCTCACAAGCCGAGTGGAACTTCAAGCAGAGCAGCGACCTGTTTCATGCAGGCGCGATATCCGAGGCCGATTATCGTGCATCGCAGCAATCGGTGGACGCGGCACGTGCACGACTGGCCGCGGCCGACGCAGCGCTCGAGGCAGCCGCCATCACGGCGCGCGATACACGCGTCGTCGCACCGATCACCGGCGTGATCGACAAGAAGTTGGTCGACGTTGGCGAGCACATGACCAAGGGCGCGTCGATGTTCACCGTCGTGCGGAGCCAGACGCTCGAGCTCGCGGCAACCGTCCCGGAGCGCCGCGCAGCCGCGATTCGCATCGGGCAGAAGGTTTCGTTCTCGGCACAAGGGCTTGCGTTCACCGGCGTGGTGGCGCGAATCAGCCCGACCATAGATGCTACGACGCGAGCGATAACCGTCTATGTGGACGTCGACAATTCGAGCGGCACGTTGAAAGGCAACAGTCTCGCCACCGGCAACGTTGTCGCGAGCACGGTGAGCGGCGCGCTGCTCGTGCCAACCAGCGCACTGCACCAGACCGCAGACAGTGGAAAGACCTACGTCTATCGCGTGAACAGCGGGACCGTAGAGCAAGTGTACATCAACCTCGGTATCGTGAATGACCAGGCTGCGCTCGCCCAGGTCATTTCCGGATTGGCGGCGGGCGATCAGGTAGTAGTTGGCAATGTCGGCACGCTCGCAGCCGGCACTCAGGTGCAGATCATCGGCGGTGATCGCGGCGCACGGAGACATTAGTGTTCATTTCCGACGTCTCGATCAAGCATCCGGTATTCGCCACCATGATGATGGTGGCACTCGTCGTGCTCGGTGTTGTATCGTATCAGCGCCTCGCTATCGACGAGTACCCGGACATCACGTATCCAACAGTGATTGTCCAGACGACGTACGCTGGATCGTCGCCGGAAGTGATGGAACGGGACGTGTCGCGCCCCATGGAAGAAGCGCTGAACACAGTTCAGGGGATCTACGAGCTCACCTCCACGTCGGTCGATGGCACGTCGATCGTTCGCGTTCAGCTGAACCTCGGCGTTGACGTTCTCGCGGCCCAGCAGGACGTGCAAGCCAAGATCGCGCGCATCCGCCGCGCGCTCCCGCCGAATATCGATGAGCCAATAGTCAGACATTTCGATCCGAACGACTCCCCGATCATGTCGATCGCGGTGCAGAGTCCATCGCGGCCGACACGCGAGCTCACCGATCTCGCGGCTGAGTCGATAACCCAACGGCTGGAGGCAGTGCCGGGCGTGGCTGCCGTGAATCTTTCCGGTGGCGAGCAGCGGACGATCAGGATACAACTCGATCCGGCGGCGATGCGCTCGTACGGCATAACACCGCCCAACGTGATGGCGGCGCTCCAGAGTGAGAATCAGGAAGTGCCGGCCGGACGCATCGACAAGGGTGCTGTCGAGACGCTCGTGCGTATCCGTGGCAGAATCATCGATCCCAAAGCATTTGGCGGCATCGTTGTAGCCGTGCGCGGAGGATCGCCGGTGCATCTGCGCGATCTGGGAACCGTTATCGATGGATCCGCCGATGTCCGGACAGCCGCAATGCTGGACGGAGTGTCAACCGTGGCACTCGACATTCAGAAAATTGCGGGTTCGAACACCGTTGAGGTAGCAGACTCAGTCCACGCCGCGATTCGCGACCTCGAAAACGTGGTCCCGGGCGACGTGAAGCTCACCGTGATTCGCGATGATTCGCAACGCATTCGCGAGTCGCTGTCCGACGTTCAACTCAACATCATTCTGGGCGCCGTCCTGACGATTGCTATCGTCTATCTCTTCCTCAATTCGTGGCGGTCGACCATAATCACGGGTCTCACGCTCCCGGTGAGCGTGATCTCTGCGTTTTTTGTAATGTGGCTCTTCAATTTCACCGTAAACACGATGACGCTACTCGCGCTGTCGCTGGCGATCGGGTTGTTGATAGATGACGCGATTGTGGTGCGAGAGAACATCGTGAGACATGTGCAGATGGGCAAGGATCACATCAAGGCATCAATGGACGGGACCGACGAGATAGGGATGGCGGTAATCTCGACGACGCTCGCCGTGATGGCGGTGTTCGTCCCGGTTGCATTCATGGGCGGCATCATCGGCAAGATCTTCTTCCAGTTCGGCGTTACCGTTGCATTCGCGGTGCTGGTGTCGCTATTCGTGTCGTTCACGCTTGATCCGATGCTATCAAGCGTGTGGCCCGATCCGGAGCTGGAACACGAGCTCGGCCATGCCGGCGAGGTTGATTATTCCAAAGTGCGCAACCCTATCCGGCGAGTAGCGCTGCGCTTCAACACGTGGTTCGAGAAGATGGCGGACCACTACCCCACGTGGCTCGCCTGGGCACTGCGCCATCGAGGCACCGTTGTGTTCGGTGCGTTGGCGTCGGTTGCAGTCGCGGTGCTGATCACTGGAAAGCTTGGCTTCACATGGCTGCCAGACACGGACTCGGATGAGTTCAGCGTTAGCGTACGCACAGCGCCGGGCTCGACCATCAGCTACACGGTGGATAAATCTGAGCAGGTGGCGACGTTCCTCAGAAAGCAACCAGAAACGGAGTTCACGTACACGACAATCGGCTCGGGTCTGCGCGGGACGCCGAACGCCGGCTCCATTTACGTTCGCCTCAAGCCGGCCGCCAAACGTTCAACGTCGCTGCAGGATGTCCAGAACCGACTGCGCGGGCAGCTTCGCGAGATTCCAGGTATCACACCAACGATCCAGAACGCGTCATCGATCTTCGGCGGGCGCGGGCAGCCAATATCCGTGAACGTTCAGGGACCGGAAGAATCACGCCTCAAGATTGCGGCCGCGCAGGTGCTGGAGGCGATCAAGGGGGTTCCCGGCGTCGCGGAGCCAAATTCGAGTGATGACGGAAACATCCCGCAGCTGAACGTTGACGTCGATCGCGAGCGTGCGTGGGCGTCGGGTGTGGGAATCGCGTCAGTGGCGGCGACGCTGCAGCCGCTATTCACTGGCCAGCGCGCCACTCAGTGGGAAGATCCGAACGGATACTCGCACGACGTGATAGTCGTGTATCCGGATTCGCTGCGGCAATCGGTCGACAACGTCGCGACCATTCCCGTCACCAGTAGCAACATCGATGCATCCACGGGGCGGGCGGTCATCATTCCGCTGTCACAGGTGGCTGACATCACGCTCGCGACCGGTCCGCAGCAGATCAATCGCCGCAATCTCGAGCGCCAGGTCTCGGTTTCAGCTGGAGTGTTGCCCGGTTACAATGTGGGCGATGTCGCAGCTCAGGTACAGACAGCGATCGACGCGCTCGGACTTCCGCCGGGCTATCACACGGTCTTTGGCGGCGACGTGAAGAATCTGAACGAGACCAAGGGTTACGTGGGCGGAGCGCTGCTACTCGCGGTTGTGTTCATCTACCTGATCATTGCGTCACTGTTCGGCTCGTTCCTGCAGCCGCTCTCCATCCTGATGTCACTTCCGCTCAGCTTCATCGGCGTGGCACTGGCACTGCTCGTGACCAAGGGTAACCTCAATGTCATGAGTATGATCGGCATAATCATGCTCATGGGATTGGTGGTAAAGAACGGGATTCTGCTCGTTGACTTCACGATTCTGAACAGGCAGGTAGGCGCCGAGCGACACGATGCACTGCTCAACGCTGGAAGAACACGATTGCGTCCAATCATCATGACGTCGATGGCGATGATCTTCGGAATGCTCCCGCTAGCACTCGCGATTGGACCCGGCGCTGATCAGCGCGCTCCGTTGGCCCGCGCAGTCATCGGTGGATTGATCACATCGACACTGCTCACGCTTTTTGTGGTGCCGGTGGTGTACACGCTAATCGAGGACGCGACGGATTTCACCATGCATACAGCACCTGGTAGAATTCGCGGTTTCGCAAAACGCTTTTCACGTAATCGCGAGTCTCCGAAAACGGTATCCGCTCCGTAAACATCTCGGGGTCGTCCGCGCCGCGTTTCGTTGACCATCGCGCAACGCGGGAGCCGCCGGCGTTGTAGGCTGCTAGCGAGCGCGGAAGATTAGGCTGGCTGCGGAGTAGCGGTGCAAGATGGCGGATTCCGATCTCTATGTTGACGCCTGGATCATAAAGCAGCGCTGGATTCCACGAGGTGATCCCGGCGGCTGGCGCAATCGACTGGCCTACCGCCGGCATCACCTGCATCAATCCCCGCGCTCCTGCAGGCGACGTCGCGCGGGGATTGAAGCTCGATTCCTGCCGGATCAAACCGGCGACAAGAGCTGGATCCATCCCCGCTTTCCGCGACTCCGCGACGATAGTGTCTCGCGAGGCCACAGGATATATCAGCCGCCAAATATCGGGAACCGAGCCAAATCGAGCCAGCGCATCGCGGCCCAACGCGATTGCGCGCGCAGCCTGATCCGTCGCGGAGAACGCGACTGCCGTGGCGAGCAACCGTGAGCTATCGCGGGTGGCCAGTTTGTACAAGCGGTCGTTCTCCATCTGCGCTTCTGGCGACATTCCAAGCTGACGCAGTAACGTCACCCGAAGGAGTGCGCTATCGACCGATGCAACGCGCGGAAAGCCGCGCGACGCCGTGGATGAGTGCATGCTCTTTACGCCGAGCCGTGCGGCGGCAAGCGACGCGTAGTATGATGTCGAATCGCGCCGCAACACGTCGAGCCACGCCGAGCGCGCAGCAGCCTTATTGCCGGCGGTCTCACGGGCGCGCCCGAGCCAATACCCGGCGCTGAGCGCGTCACTCGGAGACGACGCAACCAGCGCGGCAAGCTCGCGCTCGGCGACAGCTGTCTGACCCAGGATCAGCGCAACAATTGCGGCGTTGAACCGGGCCGGCGCTGTAAACCGTGTCGACGGAAATCGCTGAACCAGAGTGAGTAGAGTCTGGCGACTCCCCGCATCATCGCCGTCATCGGTCTGGAGATCCGCAAGTAGCGATAGAGCTGCCGCCGAATTCGTATCGGAGGCCGCCGCGCCGAGCACACCGAGTGCGGTACGAGCTCCCGGGCCGTCTCCAGAATTGAGCAACGCTANNTGAATCGATCGTCGCGTACACACCGACAGCGCGCTTCGCTGCGTCGGTGCGAGCCAGCGACGTCGCGAATGAGAAGCGGTCTGCCGCGCTGAGCTCCGATTGCGTGTTGGCATCGAAACCGGCACGTGCACGCGACCACGATCCGACGCGCGCGGCGGACCGTGCAACCACGAGTTGTTCTGGAGCTGTTTGGTCTGTGAACAGTTTATCGAACAGCGACATCGCCTCACGAACCGCGTCGCTGCTGGTTGACGATGCGATGAAGGCGAGAAGCTCCGCCCTGACCGAATCACGCGCCGCCGGTGAAACGCCCGCGCGAAGCCGAAATACGGTAACCGGCGCGGGGAGCACACTGTACGCTCTTAGCGCACCTGACGTGTCGGCGAAATGCTCACGGGCAGCTGCTTCCACCCAAGGGATACGCTCCCTCGCGAGCGGGAGCTGAACGCGCGCGTACAATGCATTTCGGCCGGCGGAGTCAGCCGTTGCTCCGGCGGCACGAAGAAACAACCAGCTCGCGATCTCAGGCTGAGTCCTGGCGCGCGCGAGCCACACCGTAGCGGCTGTGTCGGCGGTGGTCTGTCCGCGTGCGACACCGCTATCCGCATGCTCGCAGGCAATCGCGAGCAGCAGCGCGGCGATGGACGCAAGCCTCACCGCCACACGTGCCCATCTCGAGCAACCAACTCGTCGGCTTCCTTGGGACCCCACGTTCCCGCTTCATAAGTCGGAATCTGGCGATCCGCTCGGCGTTGCCAGTATTCCAGAAGCGGGTCGATCACCGACCACTGCATATCGACTTCATCGCTTCTTGTGAACAACGTCTGATCACCCACAAAACAGTCAAGCAGCAGAGTCTCGTACGCGGGCGGAACGTCCTCGCCGAACGCTTCCGCATACGAAAAGTCCATGTCAACGCGGCTTGTCTCGAGTCCGGGCTCGAGCTCATACGCAACGCCCGGCGTCTTTACCTCGAAACGCAACGCGATGCCGTCGTTGGGTTGAATGCGCACCACGAGAACGTTTGCGCGTACATCTCCGGTCTTGCCGCCGAACATCAGGTCCGGTGGCGTCCGGAACTGGAATGCGATCTCGGTACAGTGCTTGGCGAGCCGTTTACCCGAGCGCAGGTAGAATGGAACTCCCTGCCAGCGCCAGTTGTCGA
>PLEG01000014.1 GCA_003136975.1 Gemmatimonadota bacterium
GGTTTGGGGGTGGGTGGGTTGGCGCTGTCGGTGTGTTTGTTGTAGTGGGTGCGCGCCATTTCGCTAGTGTCTCCCTTTCAATAGGCGCGCGATCTGTCGCGCTTCGCCGCTGCCGATCTTCTGCCCAAACTGCCGGCCGGTCTCCTGGACCATTGCAACATCCGTTGCTGTCACGACGGGCGGCTTCCGGGTCGTCGCGTTCAGGTGCTCGTTGTAAATGGCGACGATGGTGTCACGCGCCGCAGCGAGCGTCCTGCCGAGTACAACGCCGTTCTCGCCGTTGATCTGATACCCGTTGCCGGTGAACGTCACGACTGGCCCGACCGTGCGCCTTCCCCCTATTCCGTACGCCGACTCAGGCACTCCGGCCTTGAGCGCCTGACCGACCAGCTTCGAAAGCCGGTACTCGGTATCACTGAATCCCGTACTCATGTTCAGCTACCCGACTGTTGGGGTGACTGGCCGGTGCAGGTTGGTGTTCGGTTCCTGTGGCTTGACAGTCTGGTTCGGATCGACCGCGGGCGGCGGGCTCGGCGGATTCGGCGGGCCGGTCGGCGTGGGGTTCGGGTTTCCGTTTGGCATTGCTGTATCCTCTCTCAGGTGAAGGGGCCGGTCTACTCGCGGTCGGGACCGGCACCGACCTTTGGTATTCGTGCGATCGCTGCTCGCTTACTTCGCGGCCTTCCAGAACGTTGCCGGCCGCGCCGACACGCTCTCGTGTTCGACGTTGTTCTGCGTGGTGCCGTCCGGGAGCTTGATCGCCAGCCGGCGACCGTCCGCGTACGACTCGACAACCGTGCCGGTGATTTCATCTTCGTTCGCGTCCACGAAGACGACCTTCTGTCCGACTGACGCGGTGACTGACTTGTCCGTTGCCATAACCAGATCCCCCATGCTGCGAGTGAGTATGCCGCCTACGTGAAGCTACAATGCTCCTTTCCAGAGTGCAAACAAGAACCAAGCAAGCAGGTCCAGCGTGAGCGCCACCGCCGCCACTACTTTGACGATCATCGGGGCAATCTGCTCGTCAGCACTCGAGCCCGGATGCCGGATCGCATCGGTGATTGCGAGCACGCACAGGAAGGCGATGAGCGGGAAGGTAATCACGGCTACTTCTTCATGACCGCTACGATGATGGCCGCGCCCGCCGTTGCCCATCCTGCGTACTTCCCGACGAACCCCGGCTGTGATGCTTTCAGCAAGCCGACCTGCTTGGCGAGACTCGCCTTTTCGTCGGACAGGTCGTTGCGGTCCTTGATCGCTAAGTCCCGCTCAGTCGTGCGCGTGTTCAATTGCCTATGCAACTCGCTGGTATCGTTCTGCCATGCCACCCGTTCGGCGGTCTGCGTGACTTGGTTCGCCGTGATCGCGGTTGCCAGCTTAATGACTTCCCCCTTCAGCCCCGCAATCGTTGCCTCAGAGTCCCGCACCATCGCCAACGCGGAGTCCCTCAGGGATGACAGGATGGCCGTAGCTGAGTCCGTGCGCTTCACCGTGGCCTGAACGCGAGCGTTGGCGGCCTGCACCCTCACGGAGTCATCATGCGCTCTTACGGAGGCTTGTACGAGCGCGAGCGAATCCCTGACGTGCACCTTCTGGATGGAATCGCTCTTGGCTCGCTCCTGCTGTGTGACCAGCGCGTTCACCGCATCGGCGCGAACGTGTGCGCGCCACCCGATGTAGCTCCCGCTCGCGACGACCAGCGCCGCAATGATCGCGTAGAGCTTCACCTGGGCGGTCACAGCCGCGGATCAACGTCAGGGATCGTGACGCCCGCCGCCACAAGCGCTATGAAAATCTGTTTGCCCGCGACGGAAAGGTTCGTGATCCATCCGACACTTTCGCCCGTTCCCGCGCACGCGGGCAAGGCCGCCAGCGCGGCGCACCACGCGGCGAGCATCTTCGGATCGAGCGCCTTCAGGTACTCCGTCTGTTGCCACGACAGCGCCCCGGCCGCCGCTTCCTGCGGAGTCGCGGGCGTCAGGACGGGATGTGTGATGAGCGGGGCATTCGCCGGGCTCGCCGCCACGACCGCGGCCAGCGTCGGCGCGGAAGGCGCGGACGTGATCGGTGCGACGTGGCCTTTCAGGTGGTCCGTGATCCACGTCCACACGTCGTCTACGTCGGTCTGCGCCTTGAGGATACTGGCGCTGTGAATGTCTTTCGCCGGAATGAAATGCAGGGCGACCGACAGCGCGGCCAGTACGAGGGCGAGGACTGCAAGGGGTTCGATCATTTCTCGTCATCCTTTTTGCGATTGATGTACGCGAGGAACACGTCTTTTCCCCACGCCAGCGACCCCGAAATCACCGCGAGCGCCACACCCTGCCACGAAATCGGGAGACTCGGTGTCCGGTACACCGGCCATACGGCCGACACCCCGAACATAACGGCGAGGAATCGGTTTAGCGAGAGCCCCGTCCAGTTGTCCACGAACGGCGCGAGCGTCCAAACCAGCCCGCGCTCGATCCAGTGCGTACGCTGCTCAACCTTCGTGGTCGTCGTCGTGGTCGTCGTGACGGGAACGGTCATCAGTCTAGCCGGGCGTGACAAAACGAATCCTTCGACGCTTGCTGGCAGAGGATCGCCTTGATCGTCTTGATGTCCGCCGCCATCGTCTGAATGATGGTAGCTTGCGCGGCGTTCGTTTTGGCGAGCGTGGCAGCGAGTGCGGTCGCGGTCGAGGCCACCTCCTGACGGTCTGCTTTCTGGCCGACTTCGCTCTTGAGCGTGCCCCACGCCACGCCGATCACCGCGGCATAGATGAGCAACTGAAAGGTTTGGGACGTAAAGACTTCTTTCGCGGTCATGCGGTCGTCCGCCGTTTTGCCGTCATGCCCCGCACGGCCGCTTTGATTTCAGGTCCAAAGTAGAACAGCCCAGCGACCAGCGCGCCGACGAGCAAGAGATTTTGCGCGTTCCCGAGAAACGCCGAGAGCTGCGCGGTGAAGGACGTGCCGGCTTGCGCGGTTTCGACCGCGCCCGATGCGGCACCGCGAGCGACGGCCCCGGCGTTCCCCTGGGCGGCGTTCGCATTCACTTTCTCGACGCGCGAAATCGCGGTATTGCTCAGAAACTCCAGCGCGCCCATGAGGGCCGACTGAATCTGCGACAGGATCTGCGCGACGGACACCGACGCGAACGCACTCGTCGGCGCGAAGTCGATGGTCACGGCTTGCGCGCCGGGCGGTACGGTCGGATCACTCGCGATCGCGACGCCCGTAATGCTCGATTCATTGCTCACGAGGTTGTCAATGTCACTGGACAACTGCGAGGCGAGCAAGGAATTCGGAAAGAACATCGACGGCGTTTCTCCGAACGTCACGCGCAGCACGTAGGGATACGCGAGCGCGTCGCCTTCGTTCGTGTTCACGTAGTTGATGGTGCTCATGCCTCACCCTCCAGCATCGGCGCGACCGCCTTCCAGCCGATGAACGCCAGCGCCGCGATCGCGAGCAGGGACGGCACGCTCAGGCTGAATCCTGACGAGACCTGCGGCGGCAAGCCGCCCATGACCGTGTACGGGTTGTTCGGGTCGTTCGGATCATACGGGAGCCCGTTGTACGTGGCGGTGCCGTCCGGGTTCGTCGGATTCAGGTTGTAGGGGTTGCCCGCGTCCGTGGGGTCGTAGGCCATCCCGTTGTACGTCGGGGTGCCGTCAGGGTTCGCGGTGCCGTCCGGGGTCGCTGGCGTCGATCCTGCGGTGTTTGGCGCGGCGTTGAGCGACCGATCGGTATTCTCGAAGTGGTACGGATCGCTGGGAACGCTCTTGAAGAAATAGCCGGCCGTGAGCCCCAGCGTCGGCGCGTACTGTGCCATCGCCAAATACGTTTGATCGACCGTGAGGCCGTCCATCGGCGTGTTCACCTTCACGTCGAAGGCGTCCCCGGTCGTGTGCGCCGCACTCGCGTTCGGCGCGTGGACGGCGTAGGGTGCGCCACCCGCGGCTACTGAATCCTGCTCCCACTTCAAGAGCTGCGCTTGCTGCGCCATCGTCCGCAAGCCGCCATACGCGGGAATGCCGATGTCCCCGCCGTGCGCGGTGACATACGCGGCCATTTCGTTCGCGCGGTAGGCCGTGATCGGCTTGACCGCGCCGAGATTCGCGAGTGAGACCGACCCGAAAGCGGCCATGTTACGCGATCACGCCCTTGATGACGTTGAAGTTCAGGACGACGGCCTCTGACAGCGCGCCGCCCGAGTAGTTGCGGAGCGAAATCACGCACGAGCCCGCCGCCACCGCATCGACCGAGGCGGAGTACGAGCCCGCCGTGTTGCCACTGGCGAGATTGACGATGACCGTATCCGTCGCGGCAATCTTGGAATTCGTGAACGTGAACTGTACCGAGGTCGTTCCGGCGAGCTGCGCGTTCATCATCACGATTTGGCCGCTCGGCGTGTTCAGCGTGACGCCGGTGGCCTTCGTCGTAATCTGCATGATGGTGCCACCCGCGCCCGTCGCGTAGCCGATGGCCGCCGTGGCAAGGTTGGCCAGAAATCCCGTCACCGATGAAAGGGTGTTCGCCACGAAATTCCACGGCGTGGTCGCGGTGGGCGTTCCGCCGGTGAGCGAACGAGTGAGAGTCTGTAGAAATTTATCGGCCACGGTGGACTCCTGCTTGAGGGTTCGTTGCCCCCGCTGGATGCGAGGCTACGTCAGCGCCCTACGACTGCAACTGCGCGTTCGTTCGTGCGAATTCGCCAAAGTGCTCCACCGCTGCCCGATCATAGGCCAACCCTGCCTCTGTCAGGTCGGTAAAGACGCCTAGGTGAATTGTCTTTCGTGACACCGAGATTCTGGAAACCCATTTCTGTAGTTTCAGATTCCAGTACACTCCCTTTACTCCAGACGTGTTCGATTTCCGTTTCCTAAGATTGCGACCGTTCTGGAGCCGGGTTGCGTTGCGAAGATTCTGCCGTCTGTTGTCGAGTGAGTCTCCGCTGATGTGATCGGTTTCCATCCCCTCTGGCGTGTCCATCAAAAACCGGTGCAGCAATACCGACACCCGGCTACCGATGGTGCTCCTTGAGTTTCGCTTCCCGTAGACCTTCCCGTCATGGGTCTCCATCGCGAACCACTTGTATTGCATCACACGCGGGAGGTCTAAGAGATCGACCGCCGTAGAATAACCCTTCGTCAGCGGAACGAACGCGAGCTGCCCGTAAATCCGCAGTGGTCCGCGCGGAAGCGGCGGCTTACCCGTTCTCATTCTTCTCCGTCCTCGTCGCGCACGAAGATTTCGTACCTGGGGTTCTTCGGATCAACGATCCATTCCCCGCCGTCGTCGTCGTCATCTTCCTCGCCCTCGCCGTCGGTCTCTTCGTCCGGGCGACCGCCGAGCGGTTCGTCATCGTCCTCCCATTCGACGGGCATACATCACGAGGCGTTTTCGTTCACGACGGCGGCGGCTTCGTCTGGCTTGACACCCTCGATCCAGTCCACGCACCGCTGCCCGTCGCGACTCCACGCCTTCGGGAAGTTCGCAGAGTCCACCGTCGCGAGGACATGCCGTTTCAGCAAATCGTATTCGGGATCGCTGACCGTGATCGAACCGCCACCGACGCATTCGAACAGTTGCAGCTCGTCGCGCTTGTGTTCGCGCGTGGTGCCGTCGCCGGCGAGCGCGGGCTTGAGCTGCCCGATCCCTTCAAGCCGATCCAACAGCTCCCCTTGCAACTTCCGTTCGGTCGATCCATTCAGCGGCAACGGCGACTGTACCAACGACGAGTACGTGATGTCGAACCGGCGACTGAGGGGATCGAATTGCAACGCCCGCATCTGAAACCTCGAAAGAGAGTGACGCCGAAACTTACGTGAGAAGTTCGCCATTTGCTAGACCACCGCCGACACGCGGTAGGACTGCCCGGTCGAATCCTTGAGGACGATGGAGCCTGTGGGGACCACCACACCCGCCACGTAGGCGTTCCCGAGCTGCAAGGCCGCCCCAGCCGCCACGGTCACGAGCCCGTCGCCAACCGTCAGCACGGTCGTACCGATTTGCAGCGTGGAGCCCGCGCCGATTTGATGCCCGACGCGGAACACGAGCAACCCCGGCGAGCCGTTGCCCGTCGAGAGCGGAGCCTGGAAGACGAGCGCGCCCGCTGGGCTGTCCGCGCCGGAGCTATTCGTAAAGCGAATCGTCGTGACCGGCGGCGAGGCGACCGTATTCCCCTGCCCGAGGACGAACGTCGTGATGACCGTGCCAGGTGTTCCCAGCTGACAGACGTTGGCACCGAGCGAGAGGCCGCCCGCGCCAATGACAATTTGCTGCGAGGCTCCCGCCGTGGAGCCTTGCCCCAGCACGACGCAATTCGCGAACGCGCCGCTGACGCTTGAGCCTTGCCCGATGACGACGTTATTGACGCCGGACCCGATTGCGGAGCCCTGCCCGACTGCGACCCCGAACTGTGCGCCGACCGTGGCCCCTTGCCCGATGGCCACCCCCTGCCCCTGCGAAACGTTCACCGACGCGAACGCGCCGAGCACGACATTGTAGTTATTGATATGGACCACGCCGCTTGACGCCGACCGGCCGATCACCGTATCCCCGTCGTTTGCGACCGCGCTGGTTCCAATCGCGAGCGAATCGCCAGCGCCGCCCCCGTTCGTGTTGCACGTCGCGCTCGCACTCCCGCCGATGGCAACGCCAGTATTGCCCCCACCGCTGAAACTCAATACCGCCGTTGCCCCGAGGACGACCCCCGAGCCCCCGGCCGGACTCACCGCATTGTAGCCGATGACAACGGACTGCCCAGCAGAGGCGGCACCCAACCCGATGACCACCCCGTTCGCCGCGTTCACGCCCGCCGCCGCGCCCTGCCCGATGGCCACCGAGCCCGGCCCGGTGGAGACCGCGCCACGCCCGAGCTGTACCGAGTCCAGCCCCGTGCCGGAAATGATCGCGCCGCCCTGCACGCGCAGCATTTCCGTTGCGCCGACGATGGCGTTATACACGCCCGCCGAGTTCGGAATACTCAGGATACCGAGGACCGCCCCATCGTTCACGATCGCGGGAGTAGAGGTCGAAATCACGGCGGGCGAGACTTGCGCCACATACGTGACCCGGCCCAGCACGAACGTGCCGCCCGCGGTCGCCCCGGCCCCGACGATGATGTCTTGAATATCAGCCATGATGCTCGCGCTCAGACGGCCACAAGGGTCACGACGCTGTTGACGACAAACTGAATGTCGGAATCCGCCCACGGGCCATTCGGGGCCGAGGCTTGCAGCGTCCCGTTCATGCTCACCGCGCTCGCCATCGTGTTAATCAGAGAGACATTCCCCGGCGCGGCCAATGCCACAGCCTTCGCCCACACGAGACGCGCGGCGTGATTTAGTGTTGCCGGGTCTTCATTGATGATGTTTTGCGCCGCGATGCGGCACGCCACCGTCACCTGTTGGAGGTAGCTCGCGTTCGCCTGCATCGCATAGATGTTGAGGTAGGTGGCCACGGTATCCTCTTAGAAACAGGGAACGTACTTGATGACGCCGGCGATACTGACCGGCATCCAGAACGTCGGATTGCCGGTCACGGGCGCGTTGCTCAGTGTGCCAACCAGGTTATTTGTCGCAGCGGTCGTCAAGCCGTTGAAGCGCACCGAGGCGACGCCAGCCCCGTATCCCGTACCGCCGATGGTCGTCAGGGCCGCGGCAGCAGGATCACCAAGCTGTGTGGCTCCCGTCACCCCGAGCGTCGAGGAAAGGGAGACGGCTCCGCCTAAACTCACGAGTCCGGTTCCTGTACGGATCGCGTAGTTGGTTCCCCCGCCACTCTGATTCAAGATTTCGAGGCCAACTATCGTTGTGACGGTCGACCCCGCCCCAACTGTCGGTGCCTCGATGAGTATCCCACGACCTGTCGCCATCGTAAAGGAGGCAACCGCCGACCCGAACTGGACATCAAGTGCGTTGCCGTTCGCGGTGACTGCACTCGGGAATAACGAGAGGAAGAGCCCGCCATATGAAGTCGCGGCATTCTGCCCGCTATATGCCATATACAGGCCGACTGAGGGGTTTGCCGCTATACCAATCCCCATACTCAGACTGAAGTTCCCCGCCGTCGCGGTGAGGGCACCCGTCGTCACGGTACCGCCGGCCGTAACCAGTGTCGTGCTTCCGGCTGTTCCTGAGACGTTGCCTGTCACATTGCCGACGACGCCACCCGTGGCCGTAATTACCCCGGTGACACCGAGCGTCAAGGGAATCGTGATCCCACCGGCGGCGGCAATCGTCATCCGCACCACGCCGTTCGTCCCGAGTGTCACCGGGGCGTTCTGCGTGTTCATGATCTCGAGGTAGCTGGGCTTCGTGGAATGCGCCGACGAGTAGCCCGCGACGTATCCCACGCCCGACGCGCCCGTGTCATTCCCAAAGTAGAGTGCGGAGCCCGCCGCCGTACCGCTCGTCGTGTTCTGGACGAAGGCAATGCCCGCGAGCAGGTTGCCGAACGCCACCGCGCCCATGACGAGCGTAGAGTTGACGGCGCTGGGAAGGCTGAACGTCCCCGACGTGGCGGTGAGCGCGCCGCCAGTGGTGAAGCCGCTGCCGGTGGCCCCGATGGCCAGCGAGGCGACCGTGAGCGCCCCGGCCGCCGTCAGCGCGGTGTTTGCCGCCCCGCTGACGACATTCACGCCGGAAAAGTACGCGAGCGACGGCGGGTTGCCGGTCCCGCCACCGCCCCCGCCCGCGACGGCTACGATGACATCAGTAAACGATGCCACCGTGTTAGTACCTCACGCTCTGCTGGAGCCGGTCAATGTCCACCTGGGCGACGACCCAGCCGCTTGCTTCGAGGCTGCACACAAACGGGCTGCCGCTCGCTTCCGCGAATTGCGCGGTGAGGATCTGATTCTGTTGCAACCGCACATTCATGTTGTTGATGCCGCGCACCAATCCTGTGGCCAGTATCGGCGGGAACGCCACGCCGCTCCAGCCCTGCAACGGCGCATTTTGCACCAGCAGCGTCAGTTGCAAGTTCATCGCGGCCGTTGAACTTTGCACGGTCATCTCGATGGACTGGAGCACGCCCCGCATTTGCTGGGGCACGGTGAACGTGAACGTCGGCACCGGCGTAATGGTACTTGCCGCCACCATGAAATTCAGCGACTTGATGTAGAATGCTTGCGCGCTCTCGTACTGATAGAGCCACCACGGAAAGATTTGCACCGGAGCCATCGCCGGCGGCGTGTAGCCGACCACGCCAGCGTCGGGCGCGTTCGGCATTGTGGCCGGCAGAAAACCGCCCTGTCGATCGACGGGCGTGCTGCCAAAATCCGGGATCGGCGGCGGCGCGCCGTGTGTGTATCGGGCCATGGCAGTGGCTCCTTACCCCTGCCACTGCTTGTAGCGCGTGTCCGTCTGCGGATACGACTTGAAGCCCATGAAGCCGCAGCGCACGACGCGCGCCGTGGTCTCCAAGTTCTGATGCTGCACCGCGAGCGACGTGGCCTGGCGGAGCACGTAGGGGCTGGGGAAGATGCCCGGATTCATGCCGTCGCCGTACACGTTGTTGAAATGCTGCGGCGTCAGGAAGAACGCCATCCCGAGCGACGAATCNNGAAATCCGAGTCGCCCGCGATGCCGATGGTGTTCGTCGTCGTGGTCGATCCGGCGAGGGTATTGAAGTCGGTGCCGTACACGAAATAGCTCTTGCGCGTCCACCGATACTGTGGCTGGAGCAGGGAGAGCAAGCCCAGCAGTGTGGGGCCGGGCGGCGGGAGTGGCGTGCCAGCGCCACCAGTGGCCAAGTCACGAACAGGGGTCGTCATGGAAAGTCTCGTGGAGTGCGCGGCCGGCTGTACGTGATCCGGTCTCCCGTCCCAACTCGCCGCGCGTGAGTGTCAGTGTTCGTCGTGCGGTGGAACCCGGTGGAGGCCCATGCCTGAGCCTCCACCGGCCCTGTGACCGAGGATCAGCCGACCTTGCGGTACAGCGTGCCCCACATCGTGAAGCGGCCCGTACGGGTCGTCGTGAGCGTCACGGCCGCACCGATGACCGAGAAGCTGAACGTCTGCCGCGGGGGAAGCACCTGCGAGCCTCCCACCCAATACCCGCCGTCCGGGTACCAGTTCTGCGCGTAGTTGCCGAGCGCGGAGCCAGTGGGCGTACCGAGCTGGTACGCGACGTTGATGCCGCCGGAGCTGTGGAAGGCGTGGATCGGACACTGGATGTACGTCTTCATCGCCATCGTCATGTTCACGATTGCGCGGGAGCCGTTCATGATGAGCAGCAGGTCGTCCACGATGGTCGGCGCACCGGAAGACGACTGGTCGGTCTTCGTGATGATCCAATCGAGCGTGATCGCCTGGAGCTGGAAGTACTGGTCTGCGCTGAGCGTGCCGGCCGTCTGAATGTTGCCCTTTGTCGGGTCGGCCTGGATCGCCTGAAAGAAATTGACGGTCCCGTAATTTGTGGCGAAGTCTTCGTTATCGAAGAACGTGAAGACGATGCTTTCGGGCTGCTGCGAGTTCGCGGGAGCGGCCATCTGCGCGAGCGTGGCATAATCGCGCGGGATGACCTGGATGCGTACGGCCATTGGGATAATCCTCCGCGCCGGGGAAAAAAGCGCGTTGGGGAACAGTGGGCCGGGTCGTAAGCGAAGTCTTACAACCCGACCGCACCGGCACGTCTCTCGACGTTCTTCCTGCCAGAACCTACCCTACAGTACTACGCCGTACGGCTCAGGAAAAGATACCGTCCGGGTTGTCGCCATCGCCGTAGTCGCCCATGCCATGCAGCACGGCGGCCGGGGCCGCAATGGCGCGCGGCCATGAGGCCATCCGGGCCGCTGGCAGCGCGTGCGGCCACGAGCCGAACCCGTTGAGCGCGCCCTGTCCGAGGATCGGCCCAACAATCGGGATCGTGCTCGGGATGAATGCGCCGATGACATCGGCCGCCGCCCCCGCGAGGAAGAACGACGCCGCGCGTGGTCCCATGAACTTCTTGACCCCGAGCGACAGCGCGGTTCCGACGACGAGCTGCACCGCGCCGCTCGTCACCGAGCCCGGCGTCCCGATCGGGACCATCCCGGACACGTACTTCGTGAGTCCGCCGCCCAACCGCACGACGAATCCATCCTTGAGCCCCTGGATGAGCAGCCCGCCGATGCCCTTCATCCCGCCACCAAAGCCGGGGTTCCGGTGATACCGGCGGTGATGCCGACGCGCGTTGATGCGCACGCGCCGACGACGACGCGGGTTGCTCGCCGTGTGACGAACGACGCGCCGACGACGGCGGCGGGGGTTCGCCGCAACCGGACGGCGGCGGCGGCGACGACGCGGGTTAGCCGCGCGTGCTTTCCTTCTGCGCTTGGCCACAGTGCCTCCTTTCCGGCGCGGGTTTGATGTATGTGCGGCGGTACTCCGCGCCTTCCGTACCGACGTACTGCGTGCGCGACTCATGGCCGCGAACGNNCGCGTTGTGCTCTCAGTTGTGCGGGCGAAAACCGACGCCGCGAGCGCCGCTTACTGCTATTGGCCCGGCGCGCGACGCCGGACAGTTTTCGCCGTGCCTTCCTGCGGGGGTTCTGGCGACCGCTGGTCGAGGTATGCGCCCCGCCCGTCGAGGTCCGTGCGCCTCCGGTGGACGTGCGCGCCCGCGTGGACGTGGGAGACGCCGCGGTCGGCGACACCGTAACCGTCGTCGTGATGGCTCCCGTTTGCACGCCGCGCTTGCGCGGGTTCAGTCCATAGCGGTGCCGCATCGCTGGGGTGAACAGCGCGTGTTTCCGCTTCTTCTTCCGCTTGGGCGGGTTGATGAGAAATGGCATCATGGATCAAACCTCACTCAGGAAAAAGAGCCGACAGCGGTTGTCCTTTCGTGCCGATCAACGTAATAGTGCCGTCCGGGTATCCGATCATGTCGACGTGTGTTTTCATGGCCAGCTCGGACAGATTCAGAATCCCTTTCTTCAAATCCGATTCACTTAGCTCGACGTTACCGAATCCGTGCACGTACTGGCCGCCGTCCTGCTCATGCACGTAGGCAATCGCCTGGACGTGGTGACTCATGATCGTCGGTCTCGAGATGTTGCGCGGATTCGCGTGAACGCCGCCCTTCAACTGATCCAGCATTACCGCTGCGAGTTCTCCCAGCATCTCTGCTTCCTTCCGTGCTGACGATTTCGCGCGAGTTGCGGCTATCAGGTCATTGGCCGCCACAGAAACAAATCTCCATGCCGACGCTTCCGATTCAATCGTTCTCGGTGGATTCCCAAAAATCACGAGCGGCGAATTCCGTTGCGCCATTACAGCACCATCTTGATGACTTTGTAGACCACCAACGCCCCGACGCCGTACAACAGAAAAGTGCCGATGCCGGACTGTGGCGCTTGGAGTGCGCCGAGATTGTTGAGCGCGGATGTGACTTGCTGCTGGACGGACACCGGAAGCGCCGGGTTGGCCACGACGGCCGCCAACTGCGAGCGCGCATCGTCGCGGTACGCAAACAACTGATTCATGCCGTTGAACGTGCTGGCCACGTCGCCGCCGTTCTGCGCGAGCTGCGTGATGGTCGAGAGGCCGAACGAGCCCGAGGCCAGCGCCGGATAGAGAATGATGCCGAGGGTGCCGAGTTCGCTCTGAATCTGCGGAAACTGCGTGGTGATATTCGACAAATCCGTCTGCGCTTGCACGAAGCCCGGCACATTCGCGGGGACGAGGCCCACGCTGGCGAGCGCCCCGTTCAGGGTATTGATGATGCCCTGAATGTTGGAGACGACGGCCGGCAGCGCGTTGAATTGCGTAATCTGCTGCGTCATCCAGCCGGAGATTCCACCGGGCGAGCCCGCCGCCGACGCGAGCGACGACAAGGCTTCCAAATCGCGAATGATGTCCCCGAGCCCGATCCGGCGCGGCATCGGCCGCAGCAAAGCGCCTTGCATAATCAGTTACTCCGCGGAGGACTAAGAAAGAGCACGCCCAACAGCGCGAGCCCTGCGAGCGGAGCCCACGCGGGCAACGCCGAGACCGTCGCGGCCACCGCACTCGCCACGCCCGCCGCCGGGTCGGTCGCCGGCAAGCCAGAATTCGGGTCGATATAATTTGTCGGCGGCACCGCGCTCGAATCTCCGGCGATAATGCCGCCGTTTCCGTCCGCGTGCGCAGGTTGGCCATTCGGCGCGGTGACTGGCGTGCCGTATGGAAGATTTACCGGCGTGTGCGTGGGGATCGGCGTTCCCGCTGGGACGGCCGGAGCGGTAGAGGCGCTCCCCTTCTGCGCGGCGGCAGCGGCGGCGGCGGCGAAG
>PLEG01000040.1 GCA_003136975.1 Gemmatimonadota bacterium
CTTCCAGGACGTGTGATACCAGCGCCCGCGCGACGTGATGTAAGTGAGGTCAACGACGATCTCGTTCGTGCCCGAAGCATCCACGCGTTGTTTCAAGGCCTGGATTGTCGGGTGCAGCCGCAATTGCAGGATGGTCGAAACCTTGCGGCCGGTCTCGGCTTCGATTTCGCCGAGACCGTCGATGTTCCACGGATTGAGCACTAGTGGTTTTTCGCAAATCGCATCGGCATCGGAACGCATCGCGAAGCGGCAATGAGCGTCGTGCAGGTAATTCGGCGAGCAGATCGACACATAGTCGATCTTTTCTCCGCGGCGGCGCAGCCTGTCGATGTGGCGGTCAAAGCGTTCGAATTCGACGAAGAAGCTCGCGTCGGGGAAATAGCTGTCGATGATACCAACCGAGTCGTTGGGATCGAATGCGACGCGAAGATCGCCGCCAACAGCCTTGATGGCGCGCATATGCCTTGGTGCAATGCATCCACCTGCGCCGACCAGAGCGAAGGTCTTCATGATGAGACGAGCTCCTTCATCTCGGTGTTTGCCATCGCGCCGGCGCCGGCGAATTGTCCCATGCAGCGCGCGATCATCGCTACGACGAACGCCGCTCGGGAGCGGTGACACGCAGCAGGCGGGGAACCAGCACGCGATCGCTATCGAGCTGTGCGAGCGCCGCTTCGAAGGCGGCCTGGGTCGTCACCAGATCGGTGATCATGATGGCATCGTAAGGCCATTCGATCGTCTCGAATGAGGGTACGACCTGCCGGCCGACGAACCACTGCTCCGTGGCCGCCGGATCGACGACGACGACAACCTCGATCCCGCACTCCATTGCGCAGATGATGGCGACCTCGGCGAGATCAGAACAACCCGCGAGAAGTATGCGCTTGAAACCGCGCGCATTGGCGCTCTGAAGCGCTGAAAGACAATCCGATTTCGCCTGCCGGAAAAAGCTGAACGAATGCGAGAGGTATTCGACCGTGAGGCGCGACTTTTCTGCGAAACCCTGCGGCGTGAGATAATAGATGTAGCGCCGAGCGGGTGCTTCGCTGACCTTCACCACCCCCTTTTTGACGCAGCGCTTCAGGTAGGCATTGACCAGGCCGAGTGCGATGCCGAGATCCGACGCCAGCCGCCGCTGCGACTGGCCACCGTCGCGCTCGACGGACTCGAGGAGGCCGAGAATGATCCGCGCGTTGTCCGCTTCTTCGCCGTGAGTGGTGTCGACCATTGATCCTAATCAGCCTCGTTCGGATTCACGCGAGTCGGTCAAGAGCAGGTACGCGCAGCGACGCGGCAACTCAACCGACGACAGAATGTGACAGGGCAACTGCATCGCCGAATGGCTACCGCACTTCGGGTGACACGATGGTCGCCCAAAGCCCGGTCCGTGCCGGATCTCTCGCGATCAGCGAGAACCGCTAGGCCGCGACGACCGACAGATCATCGACGAACACCCGGACCTTGCGGCCCAGGAGGTCGAGGAGAATTGCCACGCGATCGCGATCGGTCATGCCATCATACAAGCCAAGACAAGCGGCAAATACGCCATCGACGATTCGAACCTGCTCGCCAGGCGCGAAGCGCGGCGGCGGATCGAGCCGAATCACACCGTCGGTCCCTTCCCGCAACTTCAGGGCCGCAATCACCCTGTCGGCCACCGGTGCGGGATCATTTCCGTTGCAGACGAGCCGGGAGACGCCCACCGTCGACTGAACCGAGCGCCAGCGTTGCGCCGCCATGTCGATCGTGACGAAAAGATAACGGGGAAACAGCGGAACCAGGACGTTTTCGACGCGTCGCGCGTGACGGCGCCGCTTAAGATAGCGCGGCAGATAGGCCTCGAACCCCTGGCGGGCCAGATGCGCGGCGGCCTTGCCCTCGGCAAGGGGTTGGGTTTGGACAACATACCAGCGCGGCTGCAGCGGTTTCATGCAACGGGGCTCCAGCATTCCGAGGCCGTCTGTTCCGAGCCATGTTTATGGCGTTCATACCGTGAACGTCAAGCTTTTTGTTCAACTCGTGAACACAATTAACCATCTGAAACATATTATGATTTACAGGGCCCCCTGCTCTTTCCTGGGGATACTGCCTTCGCGACTGCTCCCGCGCCCGCCAGGGACGCCGGCGCCGACGCGCTTGGCAAACAGTGACCAAATAGGGCATTCCACAGGCATGACGGGGTGGCGGCAGCTTCACGACTTGAGGAGCCAGGGTCCGGTTTTCACGGTTCCGGACGCGCGGTACGCCGCGGGCATCATGATATAAACACTGGCGCAAACCCCTTGGCTCCGCCGGACAATTGCTCCTGTTTTTTGCCGCAACAGCGGCGATATCCGCAGGATCCATCACCGCGCGGCATCCGCTTCTGGTCCGTTACGTGCCGGCGCATCCGAACGCGCGCTGATGTTCGCCGCCATCTTCTGGACTGTGAACCTCGTCTATTTTATGGACGGGATCGACTGGATGACGGTCGCTGAAGTTGTGCCGCTTTCGGCCGGCCTCGTCCTATTCGGTTTGATGGGTGCGCTCCCGCGCGACGCTTGTGGCGCTTGCCCTATCCGGCGCAATCATCGGCTTTGCACCTTTCAACCGGCCGATGGCGCGGCTGTGTCTCGGCGACGTCGATAGCCTACCAACCGGTTTGCTGCTGGCCTGGCTGCTCGTGCTGCTGACCGACGGACATCTCGCCGCGGCGCTGCTGCTGCCGCTCTATTATGTGGCGGATGCGACCATTACGCTGCTGCGCCGGCTTGTTAAGAGCTAACCGGTAATGCAGGCACATCTAAACCACTTCTACTAGGACGCCTTGGACGGCGGATTCAGCGTCTACCAAATTGTCCGACCGCGTATTTTTGGTGAATATCGTGCTTGTGGGGCTTGGAGCTCTGACACTCCTGAACAGGTCTCTATCGCTTTAGGTGATCTCACTGATAACGGGTAGCGCC
>PLEG01000253.1 GCA_003136975.1 Gemmatimonadota bacterium
GTCACTGCCCTGCTTTCGACGACCGAGGTGTCGCTCTGAGGAACGTCGCCACGCGGCTCGCCACACTGGGGATGAGCGTCGCTGAGTCAGAACGTAAGGCAACACGTATCGAGCAGCTGACTCATGATCTGATGCAGTTACGTGGCGACATGGAAGTCGATGCTGGCGATCCGTTGGCTTTCTGGGTTCCGGGTCGCATTGAGGTTCTGGGCAAGCATACAGACTACGGCGGCGGCCGCAGTCTGTTGTGCGCAGTCGAGCGTGGAATCTGTATGGTGGCTCGAGCGGGTGAAACCAGCCCATCATCAGGACAGTTTCCGCTCGTGCTCGTGCGGGACGCGAACTCGGGCGAGATGGCAGGGTTCGAGCTGTCGCCAGCTGTCGCCTCTGCACCAGGCCACTGGTCCAATTATCCGATTACAGTAGCCCGGCGCGTTGCCATGAACTTCAGCGGTCCGATGCGCGGCGCTGACATCGTTTTCGCAAGTGATCTTCCGCACGCCGCCGGCGTGAGCAGCTCCAGCGCGCTCGTCGTCGCGATATTCCTCGCGTTATCGGCGGTGAACGACCTCGATGCTCGTTCCGAATACCGCGATAACATTCGTACTTGCGAAGATCTGGCTGGCTACCTCGGCTGCGTCGAGAACGGTCTCAACTTCAAATCGCTCCTTGGCAATGTCGGCGTCGGAACGTTCGGCGGCAGCGAGGATCAGACGGCGATCCTCTGCTCCAAGCCGAACTCGCTGGTCCAGTACTCATTCTGCCCGGTGACGTTCGAGCACGTCGTAGCCGTTCCCGCTGGCTACAGCTTCGTGATAGCCGCAAGCGGTGTTATGGCGGAAAAGACGGGCGCTGCGCTCGAGCACTACAATCGCGTCTCGCGTCGTCTCTCTGTCGGGCTCGATTGCTGGCGTCGAACGACTGGCCGGACAGACGTATCCATGGGTGCCGCGATCACATCAGCGACTGACGCGAGTGAACGAATTCGAGATGTACTGAATAAGGCCACAGAAGCCGAGTACTCGCGGGAATCGCTCGTCGAGCGTTTCAATCAGTTTCACGCCGAGACAAACGAGATCATCCCCGCCGCTGGTGACGCGCTGGCTCGCGGAGACCTTCGCGCATTTGGCGAACTGGTCGCGCGATCACAGGACGGCGCGGAGCGTGGGCTGCTTAACCAGATACCAGAGACGATCGCGCTGGTACGGCAAGCGCGCGAGCTCGGCGCCGTTGCTGCGTCTGCATTCGGCGCTGGCTTCGGCGGGAGCGTGTGGGCGTTGGTGGACTCGTCCTCGGCCGAGGCTTTCCGGCGAGGGTGGTCAGATGCGTATGCGCACGCCTTTCCACAATCGGCGACTCACGCCGAATTCTTCTGTACGCTAGCGGGTCCGTCGGCAGTCAGGCTCTAGCTTGTCGTCATCCCGCCGAAGGCCGGGATGACGACATTCGACGAACCCGGCACAATCCACGCGATCAAATACTCATCGGCTCCGCTCGCACGCGCTGCACCACGGAGCGCGCCGGCAATTCTGTTAACGCGTTCAACATCTGCCCGTATGCGCCAACCTGCTCCTGATACTGCTCGAGCCGCCTGGACCATTCGGCGTCGCCCACCGAATCCGTTTTCCAATCCACCACCAGCCACTCCCCACCCGTCTGAGTAACGGCGTCGATGACACCTTCCGCGAGTAACGCCGTACCTGTCTCTCGTGCGAGATGCATCACCGGCAATTCGAACGCCGCAGCGCCGTCGGCCATGAGCTTGGCCCATAGCTCCGACTGCTGGATCTCACTAATCAGTAGCTCGATCTCGGCAATATGATCAACGCTCAAACCCTCGTCATTCACCACCGCTGCGACGAAGGCATTGAACGATGCGGCCGTCCGTCCGCGACCCGCGACCTCCATGCAGCGGTGTACGGCACGACCCCACGCCTTTCCCCGGCTCCGATCAGTTTGCAGATCGTACGTGCGTGCTGTTTCACGCTCTTCCTTCGCTGATTCTGTAACCGTCCTGTGAACGATGGACGCATCCGAAGC
Source organism: Gemmatimonadota bacterium (assembly GCA_003136975.1). Lineage (GTDB taxonomy): Bacteria > Gemmatimonadota > Gemmatimonadetes > Gemmatimonadales > Gemmatimonadaceae > Fen-1247. The sequence continues at coordinate 2,041 of PLEG01000253.1, forward strand.
ACGCTGCACGCTAATCCGTGCCGCCGAGATCGCTTCGGTGATGTACTGTGAAGTGCGCTCGGCGCGACGCCGGCCCGGTGCAGCGACCGTTACCATGCGTGTCTCTTGATTGAGCGCACTGAGGACATCGCCGAATGGCGCCCATATCGAGGTGTCCGGCTTCGCCTCGGCGGCCGTCTTGGCCTTGGGGCGCTCGCACCGGGCGATGACCAGTTCCTGCATCGCCCGCGTCGCGGCGACGTACAGCAAGCGTTGATCCTCAGCCTCCTCGAATCGCGTCTCAGCATCGGCCATCTCCGCCCATCCCACTGGCTGCGCGATGATTGTATTGCCGAATGAGATGACGAGCCCGCCCCGCGTACTACCGTTTTCGCTGCGAACGATGTGAACGGCCGGTGCGTGCTCCGACGTGGCAGTTGGTGCAGCGAGGATAACGATCTTCGCCTCTAGTCCCTTCGCCTTGTGCAGATTCATCACGCGAACCGCATCGGTACGGCCCGGGCGCAGTGGAGCGTCGTCCGTATCCGCCGCGAGCAAATTCTCGATGCGGTCCATTGCATCGGTAATCCCCGACGCGCCCGTCATCGACGCACTCCGGAGAACCTCCACCAAACGGAGCAGTGCGCCGGCGCGCGCATCTCCAAGCGACTGGCTCGCCGCAAAGCCCAGCAATCCGGTGTCATCCAGAATTCGCTCAACAAGAACATCCGCCGACCGCCGTTGCGACAGCTTCCACCACTCGTGAAGTTCAAGCAGCGCGCGCGCCGCTTTCGTTTCCGGCGCGTCTGGCGGATGCGTGATCCGAAACTTCACACCGGCGACATGCGCATCGTACAGATCCGCCGGTCCGCATCCGAAGAACAGTCCTTCCAGAGCAGCTGCGACCAGGATCGGATTGTCGGGATCAGCAACCACTCGTAGCGCTACGAGCAGCTCCGTCAGCTCCACTTCCTGCGGAAGTTGCGCGCCCGTGGTAGCAACAGCGATATTGCGCGCGGCCAGAGCGCGCGCATAGGCCGCGAGTGGAAACCGTGTACCGCTCAGAATGAGAAAATCCCCCGGCGAGCGCTCCCCACTCACCACGCGCTCCGCGATCCACGATGCAACCTGCGCCGCATCTGCGGCGACAATCGAATGCTTGTCGTTCTTCTCCGGCCTGACCCAGTACTGGCTTACACCGTAGCTCGGCGCGGCATCCTTCTCCGTCTCCGTCTGCATGGAGCTGAACGGCGCCTGCACGTCCGTTGCGACCGGTGGAAATACGTCTGCGAAATATCGATTTACAAAACCACCGATCGCCGGTACCGATCGGAAGTTCTGCGTAAGCGCGAGTACTGCTCCGCATTGAGTCATGCGCGTCTTCGCGAACTCGTAAACCTGGATGTCCGCGCGCCGGAATCGGTAGATACTCTGTTTTGGATCACCCACCAGGAAGATGCCGCCCGCACGCGGCGTGACCGTCCGCCAGTCACCACCCTCCGAGGATTCTGACGCGAGCAGGAAGCAGACCTCCGCCTGAATCGGATCGGTATCCTGAAACTCGTCGACGAGAAGATGTCTGTACCGCTCGCCCAACGCATTCCGAACACGTGGACGTTCCCGAAGCAATCGTGCGGACAGCATCAGCAGATCTTCAAAGCCAAGTTGGCCCGTCTCGAGTCGCTCCCGATCGAATTCCGCCGCTGCGCGCTGGAGAAAGCGCATGACGGCGGGATACCGGTGCTCTCGCCAACACGTGAGCAGCGCGGAGATCTCGCCGTTGAGAAGGGCGACAAAGCTTTCGCTCAATGCCTTCGCCTGCTTCTTGACGTCAGGTGCGTCACTCCAGCGCTTCTGCGTGATGTCGCAGTGAGTCCTGGCAATCTTCTCGAGTGCCGAGCAGAAAGCGCTGATGCTTCCCCAATCGGTCGTGCGCTGTTTGTACTCGAGTCGATGGACGAGGTCCATCAACGGATCCCATGTGGGAGCCGGTTCTTCCGCGGGCATCATCATACGCGCACGCACGATCAGTGCTTCCACTTTGGCGCGACACGCCGCGCCATCCGGCTGGCTCGTTTCGCGTAGCGGGAAGTCGACGTCCTGGTATTTCATGACGACCTTGAAGCCGTCGTACAGCGAGCGCGAGTCTACGCCAAGCGCATCTAGCTCCGCGAGCGCAGAATCACCACTCCGCTTGCACCGTTCAAGCCACCGGTTCCAGAATCCACGGGTAAGCTGCTCCCACTCTTCCTCGCTCACCTCGCCGAAGCTCGGGTCGAGCGCCACTTCCAGTGGATGCTCTCGCAGAATTCGCGCGCAGAATGCGTGAATCGTTCCCAGAAACGCGCGATCGAGATCGCGCAGAGCGCGATCGCAGAGTCGCCAGGCGTCACTGGCCGGATCGCCGTCGCGCACCTCTGTCTCCAGCTTGAGCTGAAACCGCTCCCGCAATTCGTGCGCGCTCTTCCTGGTAAAGGTCACCGCCGCAATCCGTTCCACTGGCACACCGCGGACAACCAGCGCGTGCATCCGGCCCACGAGTGATGTCGTCTTCCCGGAACCCGCACCGGCTTCGACCAGCATGTTCGTGTCGAGGTCCGCGAGGATCCGGTCGCGCGCAGGCTGATCAATGGGTGGCGATGTGGTCATGGCAGCACTTCCTTCGTCCGACGCGACAGCATTCCGTCGTACTCCTGCATTCCCTCTGCGTTTTCCCTGGCCCACGCCGCCCGCGGCGACGTCACCTTGCCAAACCGGTCTTCCGTAACTCGGCAGATAGCCCTGGCCTCACAATACCTGCAATCATCGTGAGAAGTGGTGGGGACGAACGCTCCATCGCGCACGTGCTCGAGTAGTTGCGTTACAATCGGACGCGCCTCCGCCAGCTCGTCGGATGAGTAGCCGATGCTCGTGTTGTGCCCGCGCTCCGTTGGAAATCTGTACTCGAAGCGCGTAACCGTGCCGCCAAGAAGCTCGGCGAGCACTCCGGCGTACATCGCGGGCTGCAACTGCCGGCCACCGTTGAACTTTCCCAACTTCGGAATCTTTCGGTACCGGCCCGCCTTACCTGTCTTGTAATCAATGACGCGCCATGAGCCATCAACGAGCTCATCTACGCGATCGACTCTGCCCTTGACACTAAGTGATGTCCCGTCACTAAGCGCGTAGTGGCCGCTCGGCGCAGTACCCCCGAAATCAAACTCGAAGTGTCGCCAGCTTCCCTCGTCACCATCTTCGAGTGCCTTGCGCTCCATTGTCAGGAATGAGCGTGCAGCTCCCTTCAGCTCTTCCACCTCATTGTGGAATACGGCCTCGCCAGGCGGTGGGACATCCACGAGCCAGCGTGCGATCGTCGCGTCTATGATGGCCGTCATCGCTTCGTCCACCGCCGCCCCGTGAAGATCGGCCCGGCGATCCGCGAACTGGCGCGTGAATGCCTCGAACGTCTCATGCAGCAGGCCGCCTCGTTGAGCCGCATTGAGCCACGCATCGGCATCGTACTCTGGATCTTCTGGAGCGCGGAGCGCCAACCCATAATGATAGAACCACGCGAGCGGACACGCGGCAAGTTTCTCGAGCGCCGACGGGGAGATTGCGCGCTCCGCGTGATCCCGCGGATCCAGTGCGCCGGCAGCGCGAGTTACCTGACCGGTGAACTGCGAAAGCATGGGGGCACGCGCAAGCTCGCGTGCTCGCATCCCGTCATCGAGCAGCGGAAAGCATTCCCGCACCAGTGCCTCGCCATCCAGCAGCAGTGGGCCGTCAGCGACTGCATCGAGCCAGACATCCCGCGCATCGATGAGCGGAACCGTAACGTCTCGCGAAGAGCGCGTCGGCACCGCGGACGCGGGCGGGGCCAGTCGCTCGCGCAACTGTGCATATGTAAGGCTGGGGTCGCGCTGAAGTATCCGATACGATTGCAACAACACCGGCGCCGGCCCCGCTTCACTCCCATCCAACGCGCCGCTCGTTGCATACGACAGCGTGATGCGACCTCGCAACGACGACAATCCCGCGCTCAACAGAAACCCGCGCTCGTCGCGCCGCTGCCCGGTAGTTGAAAGCGCATCGTCCGCGAACGCCGCGCGCACCACGTCGGGAAGCAATGGATCCTGGCGCCCAGAACCGCTCGTCGCCTCCGCGTCGAGTCCGACCACGAACACGCGAGGGCGCCCGGTTGTCCCCGCGTGCGCAATGTCCGTAAGATGTACCATTCCGCCCGCCGCACTCCAGGGCTTGCTTTCATTTGTCAGGAGCGGCCATGCGCGAACGTCGCTCAACGCGTCGCGTAGTGCGGCAAATGCGCTCCCGAACGACGTGGCATCGGTATCGAGCTCGACCAACGCGGCGAGCCTGGTGCGCACGCGATCCGCCGTTTGTGACTCCGAGGCACCATGGATCTTTACGAGATCGAGCCACGCGATTGTCGCGCCCGCGAGACGTGACACCGATGATCTGACCACGGCATCACTGCCGCGTTCGGGTACCTCGGGCGTGGCTTGCAGCAAACTGTCAAGCAGCGAACGCAACGCTGCCGCGGAGCGCCGGCGCGACTCGACCCGTGAATCATGCGCGTCGTGCGAGTCGCCGTCACGACGATTCAGCTGGATGTTACTGGCCTGCATGGTCAGGAGTTGCAACGCAGCTTCGTAGCGCTTCCGGCCCCAGCCAATACGCAGCGCTCGCAACTCGCGCGCGAGCGCCGTTGGCTCCGCATCGACGTTAGCTCCGAGCTCACCGGCCTCCAGTCCCTGCCGTAGCAGATCAGCGGGCAGTCCGTTGTCGAGCCACGCGAACCAGCGCTCCAGAGCGCGCCCGAGCCGAGTCCGCGCAAGCGGGATTCCGCGCAGCATTGTTCCACCAACGCCGAGTCGCTGACACAGCACATCCAGCGCGACACCATACGTGTCGACGTCGGTAGTCACGATCTCGACATCATCCCAACGCAAGCCTTCCCCGATCACGCGGCGAAATACCTCTCGCAGCTCTTCGGACGGAGTTGCAGCCGCGAACATGTCGATCGACGCTGAGTCAGCGTCCAGCCGCTCATCGTCTTTGACGGGAATGGCTGATGTGGTGGCCCATGCGAGGAGGGTTCTGCGTACGTCCGCGCTCGATTCTTCCGCATTCGCTGATCTATGGACGGCCGAATTGCGCGGCGGAATCATGCCGATCGCTGAGTCTCCGTCGAGCGTGCGCGCGCCGTACTCAATCAGCCGCCCAAGTAATTCACCGGGAAGCCCACGTTCTACCAGGGTCGGCGCAAGGAGCAGCTGCCCGTGGAGGCAATAACGCGCTTCGGTGTCGAAGTTTTCGAGCGCCGTTCTGAAAACGCCCGCCGAGTCGGTTGTCCTGGCATCGCGCAGGAGCGATTCATATGCGCGCAACACCTCCGCGACTTCTCGAGCCGGCGAGTCGCCGACCGTTGCTGCTTGCAACATCGCTGGCGCGACGCCCGCAATGCGCAACTCCAGCACGGAGTCACGCAACGTCTGGCGAAAACCGAGACTGCGTCCGAGCAACGCGAAATCGCGACTGACTGATCCATCTGTGATGGCGCGATCAAATGCGCGATTCACGAGCACTCGAATCTCGATGTCGCTCCCCGCATGCACACCGGCCTGATGCAGCGGAACGAAAGCTATCTCACCAGCGATGCGCCGTAGATTACTGGCTTCCCATCCAACCCACCCGCCGGTGCGGCGCGCAAGAGCGACAAGCAGCTCGCGACCGTAGTTCACGTCCGGGCCGATCAGGCGCTTCGGTTCGTACGGGTGCGCCCTGGTTTCCGATTCCAGAGATGCAAGCAGGGCGGATATCGAGTTGGTCACATTCGCATCGTCACTGCGTCCACCCAGCTCCGCGCACTGCCCTTCCCGGCTTCGCGCCTGTAACCGCGCCATCACTCACCACTGCGGTTCCGTTCACGAACACGTCCCGGATTCCCTCTGACAGTTGATGCGGCTTGTCGTACGTTGCGCGATCGATAATCGTGTTCGGGTCCAACACCACTATGTCCGCGAAGAATCCCGCGCGCACCTGGCCGCGGTCGCGCAGTCCGAGTCTGTCCGCGGGGAGCGACGTCATCTTGCGTATCGCGTCTTCCAGTGTGAGTAGCTTCTGCTCGCGAACGTAGCGTCCGAGTATGCGCGGATAACTTCCATACGCGCGCGGATGCGTCAGTCCCTGAAGTGAATCAGCTGGATTCCATGCTTCCGCGTCAGTACCAATCATCGTCCACGGCTTCCGCATCTCCATTGCCACGTTTGCTTCGTCCATGGAGAAGGTGACACGCCCGGGTGAATCGCCCGCGAGCAGAATGTCGATTATCGCGTCCTGCCACGATGTGCCCATCGACTGCGCGATTTCGGACAGACGCTTCCCCTCATACTTCTTGAACGCCGGCTTTGAAAAACCGACGACCATGATCTTATCCGGCGCGATCCCCTGACAGTCCGCACTTATGCCCAGCGACGCATCATTCATCTCGCGCGCGATGCGAGCGCGCTTCGTTGCGTCACGCAGATTCTCGAGCAATTTGCCGTTCGCCGACACGTATGCCGGGACGCAGGACGCGAGCCCGTTGGACGAAGCCGGATACGGGTACATCGTCGCGGTTACATCCTGGCCCGCCGAGCGTGCGGAGTCGATCTTGGCGAGAAGCGCCGGCTCCTTGGACCAGTTGGACGGTCCCGCGGCCTTCAGGTGATATATGATCACCGGCACGGCGCCATCACGCCCGATACGCATTGTTTCATCAGTCGCTTCGAGCAGCGAATCTCCCTCCGATCGCATGTGCGTTATGTAAGTCCCGTGAAATGGCGACATCGCGCGCGCCATCTCGATCAGCTCGGGAGTTCCCGCATATGATCCCGGTGGGTAGATCAACGCACTCGCAACGCCAAACGCTCCGTCGCGCATCGCGTCACGCACCACTCGGCGCATCGTGTCGAGCTGCGCGGTGGATGGCGCGCCGGGCGCGGCGCCCATCGCATAGACTCGCACCGTTTCTGCGCCCAGATACGAGCCGACGTTCACCGCGACTCCGTGATGCTGCATCGCATCGAGCCACGCGCCGAATCCGTGCTCACCTCCAAATCCGCGCATTGTGCGCGTCACCGCCGTATCGCCCATGACGGACGCCAGCACCTTGTCGTTGGCCGGCGCTGGCGTGCTGCCCTCTCCCAGGATTTCTGATGTTACGCCCTGCGTGATCTTGCTGATTGCGCGCCCGTCACCGAACACGAATGCTTCGGCCGACTGACCCTGCATGTCGATGAAGCCGGGCGCCACCACGAGCCCGCGCGCGTCGATGCGGCGCGTCGTACTAGCGGCGTCCAACGAGTGAGGTGGCGCGACTGCGACGATCCGATCGCCACGGATCGCGACGTCGGCGTAGTACCACGGATTTCCGGTACCATCCACGACGCGTCCGTTGGCGATCACGACGTCGAACGGACCGGCCAGCGTGGCCGATGGTGATGACCTGCCGCTGGTCGCGCCCATCGAGGCGCAGCCCGAGAGCGTGAATAATGCGAGGAGTCGCAGCGCGCGCGTTGCGAATTCCGGAACGATTCGACTGGAGATCGATGACATTGGGTATCCCGTTTTAATTGCTATCGAGTCGCCGTCGACGAAATCTGCTTCTCACCGCCGCCGTAGATCCCGTTGAAGAGGAACCGGAACGTCCCGTGCGGTTGCGCACGGAATGTGATCTCGGGGCCAAACAGGAATAGTTGCCCCTGCCCAACCTTCGCCTCGGCGATTGCAACTGTGCCGTCCAGATAATTCTGTCCCCAGGCCCAACCGCTGCGCAGCGGATGCGCTGAATCAAACCATGCTACAGGCTGCACACCCTTGAGCGCCGCGTCTGGCTGCAGGCGGAACGCCGGACTGTTGTCAAAGAAGACATCCACGTGCGATGGCGCACCAGCGGCGATACCAAGGTTGTTATTCACGGCCACGCTCAGAACGGAGCCGGGCACGTAGAATTTGTCGCCTGGAAGCGGACGCTCGGTGCCGTTTGGTGAGCGCTCAACGAGCGCATTCGCGACCGGGAGATCGAGCATCGACGCCAGTGACGTCGATCCGCCGATGGTGAGTACCGTGCCGCCCTGCTCGAGGAACCGCTTGAGTACCGGTGCACTCTTACCCGCCGTGAGGCGGCCTGTCATGTGCTGGTATTCCTTGGGAATATCGCGATCACGCGCGCCCCCGATGTACGCCCGCATCAACGCATCTTCGTTGCCGTTGATCGCGCCCGACGGGAGAATCAGCACGTCGTACTTGCCCTGAAGGCCGCCGCCGTCGATGTCCTGCGGATACACGAGCGTGTACGGAAACTCGAACTGTTCCAGCATCCAGCGGATCTGCCCGGATGGTATCGAGCCACCGTAAGTGTCCCACAGAGCGAGACGCTCTGCCCTGAGCTTGGTTGCGTCGGCGCCAGCACGGCTCGTCGTGCCCTGGAAACTCACGCCCAGCTGCTTGGCAGCCTTGTCGATCACCGGCGTCGCCGCAGAGCCCGCTGCCACGTAGAACGTTCCAACTGGATATGTCTTTCCGTGCGCCGTGACCGGCGTCTTGAGCCAGTATACATCCGCATGATTCTTGAGCAACCGATTCACGACCGTGAAGGCATCGTTTTCGGCATGTGAGAACAGGAATCCAGCAGCGCCACCAGCATCCGCCACTGTGCCAACCGGCGGAGTGGCCAATCCACTGACCGTCTCGAATGGACCGCTGAAAGCATCCAGAATTCGATCAAAATGGACACCCATCTGGTACGCGAGAGTGTATCCGGTATTGTCGTACGGCCGCGTTGGCGGGCCGCCGGGATATGCAAAATCATTGGGGTAATCCTGCGGCTCGAACATGTCCAGCACGTATGGACGGAATGCCTGCGCAGTCTTCACCACGAACGATCCCGCTGGATACTGCTTGCCGTTCACGGTGAACGCCGCAGTGGCGCGCTGAACGGCGATGCCATTGTGACGAAGCGTATTGACGAACTTGGTAGCCGTGAGAAAGTCAGACTGGTCCGCCGTAATTATGTAGCCACGCGGATCACGCTTGGATGGATCACGAAGAACGCTGGTGAAGTACTTCTCGTCCACACCATTTCTGGAGCGCGCAGCCGGAACCTTGCCCGTGCGATCGGCTGCAACCGCGGAATCCACTGCGGCGATCCGGCCTCCCGAAATCGTCCATGTATCGCGACTTCCCTTCTCGATCGAGTTGTGCCCCATTACGTAGATGTCGTACAGGAACTCATCCTTGTAGCGCGACGCCAGGTCCAGCACCGCATAGTTAGCGGTAACCGAGTAGTCGATCGACTGCTTGAAATGCCAATCCTGCGGTGTGATGGGATACGGCACGTCCCCATGTGGAATCGAC
>PLEG01000351.1 GCA_003136975.1 Gemmatimonadota bacterium
CCAACTGGTTCCGCTCGTCACCGGAGACGGAATCGCCGGGAGCCCGCTCGACGTGATCGTGGGCAAGGTGTTCTGCGGCGTCGGGCCGAGCGTGCCCCAGCCGATGCTCGTTGTCTGAAGTGGAATGACGGCCGGCGGCCCGCTGCCCGAAATCGTGACCGGCGGCAAGCTCTGCACGGTCCCGACATACGGGGTGTTGATGTCGTAGGTGTTGTACGGGTTGTTCGTGTCGAACGGATCGTAGGGCGCACTGTCGTAGGTGGGCGTGCCGTCCGGGTTGTTGTAGCCGGGGGAATCGCCAAAGCCGGACATATGCCGAACCGGCCGCCTTCCGCGAACGAAGCTCATGAGACCCCCGGCGAACGGCGGTTCATCAGCAACAAGCCGACGAGCAGCCCGCCGCCGAGCAGCAACATCGTGGACGTGGACATGCCGCCGAGCAATCCCGCCTGTTGCACTGCGGGCGAGACCGTCGCGGGCGCACTGGCCACCTGATACGGGGTCGCATTGACGTTCGTGTACGGCACCGCCCCGGTGTAGGGAACATTCGTGGGCGCGGCTACTGGCGTGAAGCCACCAATCGGCTGCGCGCTCGCTGGGGCGAGGGAGTACTGGTCGCCATACTGCGGGGTGTAGGCGACGGCCGCGCTAGTCACACTCGCGGTGTTGCGCGGCGAGCCGGAGAAATTCACCCACGCGCGCTGTGGCCCATCCTGCGCGATCTGGCCCGCCCAATACCCGATGGCCTGTGCCAAGCCCTGTTTCGCGGCGGGGTCTCGCGTGATGTCCCCGCCGAGATAGAGCTGGTACCACTTTGTTGCGAGCGACTGATTGAAACTTGGGTTATTCGACGGGACTTGCGGGAGGCCGGTGGAGTCCTTGCCGCCGCCAAACAATCCCGCAATAGAGGTAATCAGCCCGCCAACGGAGGTAATGTCGTTGATCGTGCCGGCAGTTGAACTGGTAACCCCGAGCCCTTTCCGCGCACGTCCGTACCGTCCGATGATCGGATCACGGTAGGCGATTTCTCCCAAGCGTACCGGCTGGCCACGGTAGAAACTCACGCTGACTTTTCCTCCGGCACGTCTCACGACGTTCCGATGATTTGAGAAACTAGAGGACGGGGTACACCTTCGACCGACTGATGAGGTTCACGGGAAGTTCCTGCATGGGGCGGGTGGTGTCGAACTCGATCCAGACTTGCTGCCCCTGCCTGTCAACAAACGAGGCACTCGGAGCGGACGCCGAACAGTATACGTGACTGTACGCGCCGTTGTCAAGAAAGGCGACAGTGATGGTGGAAATGCTCCATCCGATCGCGCCCATGAGTGCGCCAGCGAGGATCGCAACATCGTCGCAATCGACCTGTGCGGTTCCCTGCGCGGCGATCGTGCGCAGCAGCCATTCCGGGGTATGCAGCAGCTCGACGCCGGCCGGATCGCGCATGAACGCGATATGCTGAGAGAGCCAGTCACGCACGGCGTAGGCTTGGCCGTACCAGTCACTCGGGGAGATACCAGAGACGATCTGACTGACTTGCTGGCGAACGATGGGCTGCGCAACGCTCTTGCGGATAATGTCCGCCATCGTCGCGCACGTCTGCGCGATTCCTAAATCTCCGTCAGCGATCCCGAGGCGGGTAACAGTGGTCACGCCTCACAGTGTACGGTCGACCGCTCCTGCTGTCAAGATTCCCGGTGCCCACTTCTTCCGCAGCACTTCGAGTAACTCGTTCAACTGGATAATCTGGTCGCCTTGCGCGACGATGGTTTCGCCAAGCTTCGCGTTCGCTTCTGCGAGCAGCGTCACCGTGTCGCACAGACTGGACTCCTGCGCGCGAGACAGCGGCGAAATCTCCAGCGGCTTCCCGTAGGGTGTTCCCTCGACCCTGAACGTCTTGCAATGCACCGGGCACGAGGAAGAAACCCAAACCCCCTGAGATGCGTCCACGGGGTCGAACTGTACGCACGTGCAACCGGCCGGCCTCCCTAGCGGTGCAGAGCAGTCTACCGGGAAGGTGTCACTCTCCACGGAGCACCGCCATCAAGCGAGACCACAGCGACGGCGCGATATTTTCGTCGGCCACGTCGATGATGTGTTGCAGCGCATTGCGGCACTCCGCGAACATGCTCCACAGCGCCGGGGGATCAGTCCCTTCCTCTTCCACGAGGAACCAGAGGGAGAGATTCTTTTTGATGTCCGCGTACTGCTTGGTCGTCATCGGCATCAGCTCGTCACTCCGTCAGGGGATTCCCCTTCTGCGGGAAGCGGTTCGGGCGGTTCCTCATCGGCTTCGGGATGGAAGTGTTCCCAAAAGTCTTCCAGCAGCTCCGTCGTCCAATCGGCGTAGGCGCGGAGTTGCGGGAACCGCGTCATGAGAAACTCCGGTGCATCATCACGCGCCGTCAGCTCGCGAATCCCGCCGATCATCGCATCCGGCGCGAGTGTCAGAATCATATTCATGACGCCGAACGGCGGCTTATTAATCGCCGCGAAATGGACGAGCTGCGCGACGTAGGGCTCCAAGGCCGTCCACTCGTCAGCCACGGGTGCGGTCTCGGGTGAAGTCAACGGCGCGGCCACAGAGGAAGCACTGGCCGGTAAGGGTGAGGTCGATACTGGCGAGGTCGCCGTGGACGGGGCAGCGATACGGGCGACGGCGGGCCGATGCGCGATTTCCGTCAGCGGCTTGCCCGTCTTCATCGACTCGTTTTTCAGAATCTCGATCGCACCCGGTACCACTTTCTCCAGGAGTCGCATCCATCCGGCCTCTTCGTTTTCGGGCGCGGCACCAAAGGCACCGAGCATGTCTTTTATTTCGAGGGCTTCGTGCAGGGACGACAGCGCGCTCTTATTGTTCTCCGGCCGCATCGACGCCATCAGGGTTGTCGCGATTTCGACGGGATCTTTTTTGTTCACCATCCCCGCGATGAGTGGCGCGAGAATCGGGGCCATGACCGCCAGAATTTTCTCAATCCCATTCTCGCGCGGTGCCCCCATCTGCTGCATCAGCGTCATCATTGCGAGCGAATGATCCTTCTGCATCGCCGCTTGCGACCGCGAGTTTTCTTGCATCGTCGTGAACAGTTGCAACATCCCCATATCAATCAGGGATGAGCCAGCGGCGGGCGCGCCCTCCGTCTTCACCGCTCCGATGGCGACGCGATCACGCGGCGAGCCACGAAACGGCACCGACGAATCAATGACGAACGTTTTGCATTCTTTTTTGAGGTAGCCCCAGGTGCCATCCGCCTTTGGTCCCCAAAACTGGATGGAGTACTCGCCGCCGCCGTAGTTCTGCCGGATGTACGATTCATCCGCAAGTGAGGCGTCAACGGTATCCAACAGCGCCATTTTCCGATTCACAGGATCGAGCCGGAAGATACGCGCCTCTGCGCGGCGTCGGCCCTCGTCCTCGAGCTGCGCGAGGGTATCGGCGGCTTGCTCCGTGGGCTTCACGTCCTCGCCGTCCGTTCCGGGCGGTGCGGCGGTGACGGTAAAAACCGGACTTTCGACCTTGCGCGGGCGTCCCATCAGCCGTCTTTCTTGGCCGGAATGTTCTGCGCGGAGACCGACATCAGCACGGGAATCAGCACCGTGGGAATGACGCCCGCGAGCATCGAGAGAAAGCTTGGCAAGTCAACGGTGATGACCTGCTCCGTATTCAGCAGCGTTTTGTGTTTGCCGTGAATCAGGAAGACGCCGCGCTCCGCATCGAACACGGCGTCGTCGCCCAGCAACGCCTTTTTACGATACATCGTGAGCTTTTGATGAACCGCCTCTTGCTCTGGCGTTCTCGCGGCAATCGCGCCGATAATTCCATCGTCCTTCGACATGCCATTACTCCGAGAGTGATGCGCTGAAGGTAGCGCGGGAACGTGCGAGCGCAATACGCAGTTTCTAGACAGTCCCGCGAAAGAAATCCGCGTGCGCGTCCTTCAAGGCGAACAGTGCCGCGTCAAACTCTCCGGTCGTCATCAGCACTGATGACGACTGCGGGTTATGCGAACGATTCCACAGATATTCGTTCGGCAATTGGACGACGTTCGCGCCGGCCTCCAGCATCCGAATTCCCGCATCCCAATCACAGTGCGGGATGTCATGCCACCCGCCGATGCTGCGCCAGAAGTCGGCGCGCACCATGAACGTGAAGTACGGCACGCACGTTGTTCTGAGAATCCCGCGCGTGAACGGCGGCAAGTGCCACTTGAGCAAGAGCGGCCCGGTGACGTAGAAATCCGAGTAGGCCATGTCGGCGCTGACCATCTCCATCGCTTCAACGTGCCGTTGCACGAACGTCGGCAACAGCGTGTCATCGTCCGGCAGGAACACGAGGTATGTCCCGCTCGCGCCCGCCCATGCCTCATTGAACTTTTCCGGCCACAGCTCCGGATGTGACTTGTAGAGCACTTCGATGTTTTTGTACGTCTGCACGTGCGCGCTGGCGATGGCGGCAACGGCGAGCGCGGGCCGATGGCCGATGATGACCACGGAGACGCGGGGCTCAGACATTCCCGTTCCTCACGCCCCGCCAGAGGCGGATAGCGCGCCCTCTCGCTTCTGGCTTCGTCGCCGTGACGTAGCCTTGTGCCGTGATGATGCCCGCTCGCGCGAGATGGTAGAACACCCCGCCCATCGCGTTCGGGAAGGCGCTCAACCGCTCGCGCTGGGCGTCTGTCAACTTCGCGATCACGTCTTCGCTCGTGAACGTGTCGGCATAGACGGCGTACCACTCCGCGAACGCGCGAACGGACTGTAAATCTTTCGGGTCCGCGTGGCTCGCGGCTTCTGTCATCCCTGCGATGCCTGGGCGATCCAGTAAGCTCAATTGGTCAGGCATCGTTCTTCTCCTTTGGGGAGACGGCGGGAGGATGCAGGACGTACCGCTGTTTAGCGGGGTTGTAGATGAGTCCGGCACGTCGGGCAAACTCCGTGCGCCACCAGTAGGGAGCGTCGGGAAACTGCGCGTCAGGCGGCGGCGAGAATCCATGTTCCGCGCACCCCATCAACCAGTTGATCGCGTCGTCAAGCTCCGGCTCCGGTACGGGGGCGGCGGCTCCTGAGTGCTTCGCGTCGGTCCATGCGTCCGGCTTCCAGTCAGGCCGCAACGTCACCACTTCGGTCCCATCCCTCGGCCAGTTACGCGCGACCTCGGCTCCGGCGCGGGCGTTCCGGCCGGGAACGCAACCGTGGAAAGCGCGATGGCGACATACTCCAGTGGGGCGTCGTACCCGGCTTTCGTGAGCGCGACAGCAATAGCCCGGATGGTCGCCTCTCGGGTTGGCTCGCCAGCACCCGGTGCGGCCTTCCCGATCTCTGGCCCAATGCGGGGCACCCGATCCATTTCTGGGGTCTGGCCCCCCGCGTCACGGTCGAGCGCGGAGCGGCCTGCTACGTGGATGCCAGCGATGTTGGGGTGACGCGGCCCACGTTTGGTGGTGGCTTCGCAGCGGGAATTAGACTTCGCGAGACGCTTGGCTACATCCAAGGCATGGCCGTGTGCTTCTGCCATGATAAGGCGTTCAGCAAGCAATCCACCGGACAGTCTTTTAGCGCGAGGCATCGCTCACCTGTTCGGCTTCGAGTTCTTGGATGCGGCGGAACGGGCCTTCAACCGCGCACTGCGGGACGATCGCGTTGCCCAATCCTCTAAGACGGTCCACCCGAGCGGGTACCCCATGAGCCACTCGACCCACGTCGGGTTCAGTGCGCCAGTATCCTTCGACTGGCCGACGACTCTCCCTAAGTCCGGTGAGTGGCGTCCATCCGTCCCCGCGTGTTTGCCGTCCTTCCAGTCCCGTGCTTTCGGTGTCGGCCATAGCGTCATCCCCGCCATCAGCGAGGCTTCCGTCGCATCCAGCGTCCCATCGTCTACTAACTCCTGAAGCATCTGCTTCGATCCGCTGCCACCGAGGAGTCCACGCGTCCTGGGCGTCGGAAAGTTCCTCACGACCTGCTCCAGTGTCGGGCTGTAGTCCGAGCTGGCGTATCCGCCCACCTTCGCCGCTCGCGGTGTAGGCCAGAATCCAAACTCGGTCGCGGCGGTGGGGTGCTCCGACGGCTGCCGCCGATAGCACTTGCCACTCTGCATCGTACCCGACTTCGGCCAAGTTCGACATAACTCGGTTGAAGAATCCGCCGCGCTCAGAGCTAAACAACCCTGCGACGTTCTCAAAGACCGCGTATCGTGGTCGTAGCTCGCGAACGCATCGGACGCACTCTCCCCATAAGTCGCGCTCATCGTTGGACGCGTTTCGACTGCCAGCGAGCGAGTGCGGCTGACAAGGAAAGCCACCGCAAAGCACATCGGGACGCTCGACCGCTGACCACTCAACCGTCGTGATGTTGCCAAGGTTCGGAGCCTCTGGAAAACGGTGAGCCAGCACAGCGGAAGCATACGGATCAATCTCAGATACCCAGATCGTGCGCCAGCCCATCCACTCCGCAGCCAGATCGAAGCCCCCAATCCCGGCGAACAGACTTCCCACGGTGAGTGTCACTGTTGGGCGCTCCTCCACACGGCGGCGTCGATAGCTTCACGCAACGATAGACCCGCGCCAACCACACTACACTCGCACGTGTACTGCTCGACGACGCACCAATGATCGGTTGGGTTCCAGAGTCCGGCAAAGAACCCAGCGTGTTGCGCTTCTAGCCAATCCAACCTCGCCGTGTCGGTCGGC
>PLEG01000173.1 GCA_003136975.1 Gemmatimonadota bacterium
GCGTCCCCCGCGCGCGACCGAATCTGAAACCGTGATTATCGCGATGTTCAACGATGCGACGCGTTCTTGTAGAACGGCATCTTCTGCACAACCGCAGGAAGACGCTTGCCACGGATTTCCACTTCGAATTCCGTGCCCTCCTTCGCCATGTCCAACGGCAGGTAGGCGGTACCGATCGCGATACCGAGTGTTGGGCTCATCGTTCCACTCCGCACTTCGCCACTCGGCGCCCCGGCACACGAGACCGCATACCCGTGCCTCGGGAACGCACGATCCGGCATCGTAAATCCGATCAGCTTGCGTGGAATCCCGGCGGCCTTCTGCCGCTCGAGCGCGGCCTTTCCAACGAACTCACCCTTCTTGAGCTTGACCAACCAGCCGAGCCCCGCTTCGTATGGCGTCGTGGTGTCGTCGATGTCATTGCCGTACAGCGCCATACCCATCTCGAGCCGCAACGTGTCTCGCGCGCCAAGGCCCGCGGGAACAACCGAGCCATCACTCATCAATGCATTCCAGATCTCGACCGCATGTGAGGCGTCGAAATACAGCTCGAATCCGTCCTCGCCAGTGTATCCGGTGCGAGAGAGGATCACGTTGGGCACACCAGCCACGGTCGCGATCACGAAGTGATAGTACTCGATGTCGTCCAGATTCACATCTGTGTGACGCGCCATCACATCCTGGGCGCGGGGTCACTGTAACGCAAGAAGCGCGATGCTGTCGCTCACATCTTCGATTGTGCAGTCGAATCGGTCCATGTACGCGCTTATGTGCGCGAGGTCCTTGTCCTTGTTCGACGCATTGACAACCATCATTAGATGGTCTGGAAACCGGTATACCAGACAGTCATCGACGATGGTGCCACCGTCGTTCAGAATGGTGGAGTACTGCGCCTGACCGACCGACAGTGCGGCGACGTCGTTGGTCGTAACGTAGTTGATGAAGTCGATAGCCTGCGGACCCCGGATCATGAACTCTCCCATGTGGCTCACATCGAACAACGCGACGCTCTCCCGTACGGACTTGTGCTCTGCGGTGATACCGGCAGGATACTGCACCGGCATCTCAAAACCGGCAAATGGCACCATCTTGGCGCCGAGCGAGACGTGAACGTCGTGCAAGGGCGTGTGCTGTGTCAAAGCTTTTCTCCTCCCATAAGTACGGCCATGATCGCCTTCTGAATGTGCAGCCTGTTCTCTGCTTCGTCCCACACGCGGCTCTGCGGACCGTCGATGACATCCGCCGTGACTTCCTCGCCGCGATGAGCCGGCAAACAGTGAAGGAAAATCGCTCCTTTCGCTGCACGCGACATGAGCGCAGCATCCACGCAGAAGCCGTGGAATGCCTTCTCCCGCACCGCCTGTTCTTCTTCCTGACCCATTGATGCCCACACGTCAGTCGTCACGACATCGGCATCACGCACTGCCTCGCCCGGATCGCGAACGAGCGTGACGTTACCGCCGCTGCGCGCGCGCTCAAGGATCGCCGCATCCGAATCGTAGCCCGCCGGACATGCGAGCGATAGCTCGAATCCGAGCACATGCGCTGCGTTGATCCACGAATTGGCCATGTTGTTCCCGTCACCGATCCACGCGACCTTCCGGCCGCTGATCTCACCAAGCTGCTGCCTCACGGTGAGGAGATCCGCGAGCACCTGACACGGATGCAGCAGGTCAGTCAACCCATTGATGACAGGAACCGTCGCCTCGCGCGCGAGCTCCTCGACTTCTGAATGCGCAAACGTACGAATCATTATCCCGTTCACGTAACGCGAAAGCACCTTGGCGGTATCTGAAATTGGCTCGCCGCGACCTAGCTGTACGTCGCGCGGCGATAGAAACAAGGCATGTCCGCCAAGTTGATACGTGCCGACCTCGAACGACACACGCGTGCGCGTCGATGCCTTCATGAAAATCATCGCGAGTGACTGGCCGGCGAGGGGTTTTTTGTCATACACGCCGGTACGCATTGACTCCGCCAGATCGAACAATGAACCGAGCTCGGCGGACGAAAAGTCAGGGATGGCGAGAAAGTCGCGATGTTCTCTGGTCATGTGTCGGAATGGCAGGAAAGAACTACGGATTGAACCTCATCAATTCTAGCAGACTCAAGAGGCCGCGCGAACGATAGTCGTGAAGCTCGCCGAAACCACGCGGCGCCCGTCCACTGTTGCGCGTCCACGGAGATGCGCGACGCCGCGTCGAAAACTCGCCAATTCCACGCTGAGCAGCAGCGTATCTCCGGCGATCGCTGGGGCGCGCAATCTGACCCGCTCGATCGCGGCAAAGTACCCAACTACCCCTTGAGTCGCGTCCACCAGGCCGAGCAGGAGCGCTGCGGATGTCTGCGCGAGCGCCTCGACCACGAGCATGTTCGGCATCGCCAATCCCCTAGCGTGTCCGGCCGGTCCAAACCACTCGGCGCCAGTCACCCGTTTCAGGCCCTCTACGTGCTTGCCCGGCTCCAGCACGCTTATCCGGTCGACGAGTAGGAACGGATAGCGATGCGCGAGCACCTTGAGGATCGCGGACGAATCCATCACAATGGCGTCACAGGATGTAACGCCGTAAATCCTCATCTTCGACGACTTTCTTCAGCCGCATCTTCACCATTTCGGCGTCGACGTTCACCGCTTCCTTTCCACGATCGGGAAGCTCGTAGAGTACGTCTTCGAGTAACGTCGTCATGACTGTATGAAGACGACGGGCTCCGATGTTCTCCATGCGATCGTTCGCCTGCGCAGCAGTCCGCGCGATCTCCGCAACTCCATCCACCGTGAACGTGAGCGACGCGCCTTCCGACTCCACCAGCGCCGCATACTGCTTTGTCAACGCGTTTTCCGGCTCGGTCATGATACGCACGAAATCCGCCTCGGTGAGCGGCTTCAACTCGACACGAATTGGAAAGCGTCCCTGCAGCTCTGGGATCAGGTCGCTCGGCTTCGATACGTGAAACGCGCCGGCCGCCACGAAGAGTACGTGGTCCGTCTTCACGTTGCCGTACTTTGTGGATACGGTCGAGCCTTCGACTATCGGAAGCAGATCGCGTTGCACACCCTCACGAGATACGTCCGGGCCGCCCATGTCACCGCGTTGCCCCGCAATCTTGTCGATCTCGTCGAGGAAGATGATTCCCATCTGCTCGACACGCTCAAGCGCATCGGTAACGAGCTCGTCATGATCGATGAGTTTCTCCAATTCCTCGTCCATGATAATCCGTCGAGCCTCGGGAACCTTTACCGTACGCTTCTTGGTGCGCTTGGGCATCATGTCGCGCAGCATGTCCGAGAAGTTCTCCATTCCATCGGGAGCGCCCTGCGGCACCATCATGTCGAACATGACAGGCGCATTCTGCCGCACCTCCAGCTCCACCTCACGATTGTCCAGTTCTCCCGCTACGAGCAATATTTTCAATTTGTCGCGAGTGCGCTTGTGACGATCCCGCGCAACCTCCGCTTCCTTTGTAACGCCGCCACTTCCGGATACAAAGAAGACCTGCTCGTCATTCGCGGCAGTCTGAACATCCGGGCGAAGCGCGGGCTCTTCAGGAATTGGCAAGAGAAGATCCAGCAGGCGATCATCCACCCGTTCGTTCGCCAGCTCTTCAACTTCACTCTCGCGATCGTCGCGGACCATGCTGATCGCGGCCTCGACTAGATCCCGCACCATCGACTCGACATCGCGGCCCACATAACCGACCTCGGTGAACTTCGACGCCTCGACCTTGACGAACGGCGCGCCCGCGAGCTTGGCCAGCCGCCGCGCAATCTCAGTCTTGCCAACCCCGGTTGGCCCCACCAGAATGATATTGTTGGGCGATAT
Source organism: Gemmatimonadota bacterium (assembly GCA_003136975.1). GTDB lineage: Bacteria > Gemmatimonadota > Gemmatimonadetes > Gemmatimonadales > Gemmatimonadaceae > Fen-1247. Next base: position 3,822 of record PLEG01000173.1, read on the forward strand.
CTCATCGCGAATCGACTCCGGAGCGCGCTGTCTGCGCCACCGATTTCTGAGCGCAATTGCTACGGCGCGCTTGGCGTCGCCCTGGCCCACGATGTAACGATCAAGCTCGTGAACGATCTGTCGCGGCGTGAGGTCGGCTAGCTTCGCCAACGCCTGCTGCGTGCGTGGTGAGGCCATGCCTAAACTCCTGGCTCGATTACCGTGATGTTCGTGTTGGTATACACGCAGATCTCGCCGGCGATGGTCAGTGCCCTGCGTACAACGTCGCGCGGCTCCAGCTCTGTGCTCCCGACGAGCGCCCGAGCAGCCGCGAGCGCATACGTTCCACCCGAGCCGATCGCGAGAATCCCATCATCAGGCTCGATTATGTCACCCGTGCCGGAGATGATGAAGCCATGTTCGCGTGACGCGACGATCAGAAGAGCTTCTAGCCGACGCAGGACACGATCGCTGCGCCAGTCCTTTGCGAGATCGACAGCCGCTCGCGGAAGATTGTCCGGGAAACGCTTCAGCTTCTCCTCGAATTTTTCGAACAGCGTGAAGGCATCGGCGGCCGCACCGGCGAAACCGGCGAGCAGCCGGCCGTTCTGGAGCGTCCGGACCTTCTGCGCGTTGGATTTCATCACCGTGTCGCCCACGGTAACCTGGCCGTCGCCGCCCAATGCGACCTCCCCGTTGCGACGAACGGCAAGGATTGTGGTGGCGCGAATGGTCGGAAGAGTGCTGTGCATACCTAAAGAAATAGCCTTGCGCCCCCTTTTTGCACTCCGAGCCGGTATCGCCACTGAGATTCCTCAGATTTCCCGCACCACCCGCTCAGCAAGGCTTAACCGGAGCTGCCATGCGCGTCGAAGCCATCCCAATCCTGCTCGGCGTCATCATTCTACTGCTCGGATTGGCGATCATCTGGGATGCCTGGGGGCCGCAAACACTTGGGCCCATGCGCGACCGGCGACGCCGCGCCAGGGCGACCATCGACAGCAAAGGCGAGCTGGTAGCCGGCCTGGGCGTTGCCCTTCTGGGCGCGGCTTTGATCGGCCGAGAATGGCGTTTCGAGACCGTTACGGTTCTCGTCGGTACGATTTGTATCATATACGGCACATTAAGGAACCGGAAATATTTCCGAGAGGTGTTCCTCTTCCGAGGGAGCGCACGACGCGACGATGACATCCCGGTTAAAAAAACGGGCAAAATGCGCATTCGTTAAACGGAGATCGGCGATTGTTGCCACCAGTATTTGACACTGTGCTTTTATGCGGCAAGCTGTTTGCTCTATAGCGTACCATGGCAACTTATGACGAGAATCTGCTCCTACGCGCCCTGCCGCCAGAGTCGGCCCGCAACCTGGCTGAGCACCTAATCACGATCGACGTTCCATCCCGCACGGAGCTATACGAGCCGGGTGATACGGTCAACCGCGTTTACTTCCCGCTCGACTCCGTCATCTCCATGACGGCTCCGGTTGGTGCTACTCAGGGCGAGGTGGCCACAGTCGGCCAGGAAGGCATGGTCGGACTACCAACAGTTTTCGGCACCGACCTGGCAAACATGCGGTTTTTCGTGCAGATCGGCGGGCGCATCGCCGTTGTTCCGGCCGACGCGTTCACTGATCTGCTCCGCACGGACGACGCGCTCCGGACCGTAATGCTCAGGTACGCGCACGCGATGTTCACTCAGATCGGTCAGTCGGTAGTCTGCAATCAGCGCCACTCGCTTCGCCAACGCTGCGCCCGATGGCTCCTGATGACACACGATCGCGTGCCGGGCGACCAGTTCCATCTCACACATGAATTTCTCGCCATAATGCTGGGCGTTCGCCGAGCCGGTGTTACGGTTGCAGCTGGCAACCTTCAGAAGGCGGGACTCATCCGCTACCGGCGCGGTGAAATCACGATCCTTAACCGAGCCGGACTCGAAAGCGTCTCTTGTGAGTGTTACAGGCTCGTAGCGGACGCGTACGACCGACTCGTCGGTCACGCCATATGTAAGGACTAGCCTCGTGAAAGCGACACACACGACTGATCACACGCCTGGTTCGTCGAATGTCGTCAGTCGCGCAGCCATCAGTCCTTTCCGGCGGCCGTGTGCCATTCCATTTCCGCGTCATCCGGCGGCCGCAGCAGGAGATCCAACGCAAGCCACATAAGGCGGGAAACAGGATAGAGAACAATCGGCGCCGCGACCATCGCGATGATCAACGAATACTCCACCCCATCCCACGGAACGTTCGGCCACATAGTGATCACGACAACCAGCAGCACGATCGCGAACAAGATTTCCGCCAACACGATGTTGAAGAACATCCCGCCGAGGAAGTAGTCATCGGCTTCACCGCGATCGAGTCGTATTCCGCATCTCGGGCAACGGGGCTTCAGCGTGAACCAGTTCTTCAGAATCTTCCGCCCGCCGCAGTTGGGACAGCGCAACAACACGGCACGTGAGAAATCGCGCGCGACATCTCGCGCTCTCGGCATAACGATCTCACCGCGGCTGGTCATCTCGCCAGGATCGCCCGCCCGCATTATCTCTGCGTATCGCCACACGGACTCCAGCAGCCGCGCTCTAGGCATCTCCGGAAAATCCTCCGCGATGTCACTCCGCCGCACCTCACCGTCAGGCGCGGTGAAGAACAGAAACAACTTGGGCTCGCCGGATCGCCCGGAACGCATATCATCTGCCGCCTCGCGCTTACGCTCGACGACCCACGACCGATTGTTGACGAACAGGTACAACGGCATCGCGACGCAGACTGACGCGCTACGCGCGCGGATGAGCTGATTTGTACGCTTGCTTCAACCGCTCAACACTGGTGTGAGTATAGATCTGCGTCGTTTGCACCGATACGTGCCCCAGCAATTCCTGCACCGCGCGGAGATCCGCACCGGCGTCCAACATGTGGGTCGCGAATGTGTGCCGCAGCGAGTGAGTGGACAGACCAGCGCTCTCACTCACGAGATCGAGCAACGAGGTTATCGCGTTCTGCAACGCGCGCGTGCTGATGCGACGCCCCTGCGACGAAAGAAAAAACGCTGTCCGGTCGCCCGTCGGGCCAATCACGCGTAACAGCTCATCCCGCTTCGACTCGTAATTCCGGAGCGCCAGCGTCGCGCGATCACCGAGTGGAACTATTCGCTCCTTGCGACCCTTACCGCGCACCTTCACCTGATTCGCGAGCAGATCCAGTGAATCGCGATTTATCCCCCGCAATTCGGAGAGACGCAGACCGGCTGAGTAGAATAGCTCGAGCATCGCAAGATTACGGACGTCCGTGAATTTTCCGCCCTGCGAACGCGTTTCCGCGGCGCTGAACAGCGTTCCCATCTGAGCGAGGTCGAGATACTCGGGGAGATACTTGTCCCGCTTGGGTGAAGCTATCGCACGCGCCGGGTTCGCTTCGACTATCTCGTTGCGATGCAGGAACTTGTACAGCGACCGCACCGCAGATAGCGACCGGCCGGCGGACCGTTTGCTAATGCCACGGCGAACGATATGCGCGAGATAACCCCGGATCGCGAGCCGATCCACGCCCTGCCACGTCCATCCCGCGGTACCATAGTAGTTGCCAAGATACGCGACGAATTCCGCGAGGTCTCGCGTGTACGCCTTGACCGTGTTCGGCGAAACATCGCGCTCCTTCTGCATGTGCTCGAGGAACTCGGCGACCCTATCAATCTCCTCGGTCACGCCACAACCGCCGTGGGTTCAATCGACATGTCGTCACGCCAGGCGCGCATTTCGCGTAGCGCCCGCTCCGCCATGCGCTCCTTCTTCACGCGCTTGTCGCGAATGTGCTCATCCAGCTCATCAACCAGTCCGAAATTGGCGTTCATCGGTTGGAAGTGACGCGGGTCCGCTTCACGCAGGTACCGGTAAAGCGCCCCGAGCATGGTATTGCAAGGTGGGAGCACGGGCTCGTTTCCGTTCAGCACGCGAGAAAGATTCATCCCAGCGAGCAGGCCGGATGCTGTGCTCTCGGTATATCCCTCCACGCCGGTGATCTGACCGGCCAGAAAGATTTTTGGATCGTCGCGCAGCGTGAGCGCTGGTGTCAGGACGCCAGGCGAATTGATGTATGAATTGCGGTGGATGGATCCGTACCGCAGAAATTCGGCGTTCGCGAGTCCGGGGATCATGCGGAATACACGTTGCTGCTCCGGAATGCGAAGGCGAGTCTGGAACCCAACGAGATTCCACAGCCGGCCCGCGCGATCCTCGCGCCGCAGTTGGACTACCGCGTGCGGTCGCCGTCCAGTTCGCGGGTCAGAAAGCCCAACCGGTTTGAGTGGTCCAAAGCGAAGTGACTCGCGCCCGCGAGCATTCATTTCTTCAACCGGCATGCAGCCGGCAAAGTACGGGACTTTGTCGAATTCGTGTCCGTGAAACTGATCCGCCGCGTCCAATGCACCTACAAACGCGTCGTATTCATCCTCGCTCATCGGGCAATTCAGGTACGCGCCTTCTTCAGCACCCTCCATCGTTTCCTTGCCATACCGCGATGCCGTGAACACGACGTTTTCATCGATGGACTCGCGCGATACCACCGGCGCAATCGCGTCGTAGAAGGCCAATGCATCGGAACCGAGCCGTTGGCGAAGCGACTCCGCGAGAGCGTCACCGGTCAACGGCCCGGTTGCGATGACCGCCGGCGACTTCGGAATGTCGTTGACCTCGCCGCGCACGACCGTGATGTTGGGATGCGCGTGTATTCGCTCCGTGACAGCAGCCGCGAATACATCGCGATCGACAGCCAGCGCCGTACCGGCCGCGACGCGCGCAACATCTGCGCATTGTAGGATGAGACAGCCCAGCTCGCGCATTTCGGCTTTGATCGCCCCGTGTGCGGTGGACAACTCGGTACTCTTGAACGTATTGGAGCAGACCAGCTCGGCCAACTGATCGGTGCGGTGCGCCGGAGTCTGGCGCACCGGCCGCATCTCGTGAAGCGTTACATGATGACCGCGTTGAGCGAGCTGCCAGGCAGCCTCCGAACCAGCGAGGCCGCCGCCAACAACGGTGACGACATCCTCATGCAACGACAGCCTCCACCGGTTGGGCTACCGCGTCCCATTCATTCTGGCACTTCATGCAGCGACGATACTCACCGCGCGTCTTGCTCGACTTGGACTCTGCACCCACAAAGCCGCATTCCGGGCACGTTTCAGCTACCGGCTTGTCCCACACCACAAAGTCACACGCTGGATACGTGGCACAACCATAGAAAGCCTTTCCACGCTTCTTCGATCGCCGAACTGCAAAGTCACCACCACACTTGGGGCACTTGACCCCCGTTGGCATC
>PLEG01000215.1 GCA_003136975.1 Gemmatimonadota bacterium
TGACATCGGCACGATCTATTGTTGGGAGATTCACCTTGCGAACGGAGATGCGGGTGGCAGCTGCTATTCGACGACGGCCGACGTGGTCGTGGCTAGTCAGACTGGCAACGCTTTCGGTTGTCGTTTGCGACTTAGCGGCGTGCAGCCTGACTGCACCGCTTCCGGCGAATGCCGAGCGGTTTGCTCCGCCTGCGGTGTACGCACGCTGGTGGGCGATGACCGAGAGGTGCTCTGGTCGCACTGGCGACCTGACTGCAGTACAGTGGTACCGCGTGCCCGGTACTGTGGTTTGGCTCAGCGGGCAGCCGGAAGCGGGCTACTGGGAGTCACACAGAAACCGGATTGTGCTCGCGGAGGAGGAGCTCGACAATGGTGTTACCGTGCGCCACGAGATGCTGCACGCGCTCCTTCAGACGGCCAGCCACCCGCGCGCGCAGTTTCTGGGGGCGTGCGCGTCCCTTGTCCGATCTGCAGGGATCACAGATGCAGGCCCCTGGCACGCACCTTCGAAATTCGTGGTGCTGCCTCCGGAATCGCTCAACATTGCCTCCCACGCCGAGCTCCTGCAGCCCGAAGCGGACGGCCAACGGTGGCTCGCGCTGCACATCACGGTACAGAATCAGCGAGAGAGCGCCGTCGTAGTGGGCGCGCCTGGCGACCCAGTGCCGCCGCCAGCCTTCATGTACGACCTACGTGGGCCTGCTGGGGGCATCTCCGGTGGCGAAGTCGCCACCGATTCCTCGACCCTTTTCTTCCAGCCGTTCGAGGCCAAGCAGTGGCTGTTCGAGTTCCGGGTCGCCTCAGACCTGACTCCGTACCACATCTCCCCTGGGAAGTACTTCGTGCGGGGTGCTTATTCGCGGCTCTGGTCTGCGTATGAGGCGGTCACCGTAACGCCATAGCCATAACGCAAATGTTATAGCGAGTGCGTTCCAACGGCCCCACGGTACCCGCGAATATCGCAGAGGGGATCAAGTCGGCATGGACTCGAATGCCAATGATGAGCGCCCTAGTTTGGTTGTGTGCCCGCATTCCGCCTCCGATTACACTCAGTAGGCTCTCTGCTGCGAATGTTTCTATCTCATTTCGCCTGCGTTGAGCTGTGAGCTGTCAGATTGTCGATGATATTAAGGAAATTGAAACCGATAGCAGTGAAAAATCGGTTGACCGGAACATTCAAGTTCCACCCCATTCCAGCAACGATATCTCCATCAAAAAATGTCAGGAGCGGGGCGACTGCTACCTGAACGGCGTCAAACCCGGACTTCTCGGTTTGCGTCGGGGACAGGGAATACCTTGCCGTGCAGGTTATGACGTTCGGTTATAATGACGACCCTTCGTCGCTAAGATGCGCACTAGACTGCCGCGGTCGCTCAGCGCGTGGAGAGGTATTTGCTCCGGGCGCTCGCAGCAAGGCTCTCAGAACTTCCACCAGCTACCCAGGCTGGCATTCACGCCGCCAATCATATACTCGGTGCGGCAGCTTACGAGCTACTGCCGTATCAGCCGGCATGGCTTTGGCAATTCAGTTGCATCAAGTTGGCCTACGGTCTATTCACAGTTTGGTGACTGCTCTTCAATTGGTCCGAAGGTACGAAATTATTTCGGATAAGGGTGTTTCGCTCAGCACAGCCGCGCCGTTTGTCGGTGTGTCGTCGGCACGCGTACTTGAACGACGGTGTAGATCAGTCACCGGAACAACCATTGCGGACGTCCGGCGCAGCCTAAACCTCGACCGTTTCTGCGATGCTATCGCGAATCAGTTACTCCGGCTCGTGTAATAACTGCAAACCGCCCAGACGATACTAACACCGACATCAATTCATTGTGTGAATAGCGATAAGGACCGTGGAGTCGATCTCTAAATCCGCTTTTCGTTCAGTGGGCGTTCAACCAATAGCCGACGATTGTACCCACGGCGCCATACGCCCACTTCTTATCTGTGTCGGCGTACTTTCTTGAAAGGATTACAAACAACGCTGCAATTAGTACAACAATGCTTACTACCGCAGTTCCCAATAACTGCAGCCCTGCGCCTCCTGCGAGCCCACCACCCATGAGTCCGGTAATGCGCACGAGGAGCAACAGAAGAATCGTCAGGATCGCGATAAGAATCGGTACGCCGGGATGGCGACGTGGTGCGCTTCCAGCTGTCATCTCCGTAGCTCCGTTGTAGAAAGATTGCCTCCATCGGGCGGCGTAAGTCGCACACGCCGATGATTTACCCGAGAAAAGTTCATGACCGGCTCTGGGGTTCAGTACGCCGAAATGCGTAAGCGGCAGCTGTCGGTTGAGCGAGTCCGGCGCCGCAGTATTGTGTGGTCAAGCCGGTTGGTGTTGTCGTACGCGGGTTTGCGTTAAGGTGCGTACTCTCGATGAATGTGAATGCGCACGGCGACATAGCTGTTCCGGTCAGCGCACATACGAACTGTTTCTCACGCCGAATTGCCTGGATCATATGCGGGTGGCCCCGTAACCGCTTTCATTGCCTTGACCTTGCGTACGAACGCCGGCGCCAAATTGGGTGGATTGTAGGGTGTATTGCGCAGGCGCTCGAGAATGGATGAATCGAGAACCGCCCCCGCGTGCACGTAGCGATGCTGTCCGAGCCCAAACTTTGGCGCGCGTCGCCCGGCAGTCGGGTTGTATACCCACTTTGGAACTACCTCCGCCAAGTGCCACCAAAATCCCTCAAGGGACTCGTGTTGCGGTTCTCGCCATGGCTCTGCTGGCGCTGGAGAGCGATCACGAACAGTCGCAAGTAATTGGTCATCGAACAGCATCCCAGCATCCTGAGCATGCGTGATCATCCACTCGAATGGCACCCTCCAGAGACCACCTTGCGCCTCTGGGTAACCACCGCCAACGTCGGAGTGAACGCCGGGAAACCACACTTCGGAGACATCTTGGCCTGGCTCTGCGTGCACTAGATTTTGCCGAAAGAACCAGCGTCGTTCGTCGAGCGACACTGCGTGCCTGGTGATCACAACACTGGGATTTGAAGCAGTATATGGGTACCGTGCTGGCTCCCACGCCCAACCGACTGATGATACCGTGTCCCACAGTCCCAAAAAGTGCACCGGGAATCGTTTATCTGCTGCGCCGGGAACATCACGTGCAAACGATGCGCGAAAACCGTCAAACAATTCCCACGCAGGAGTTTGAGCACCGCGGGGCTGTGCGCCGTATAGGCGCATCGCGTATGGAATGAGCTGCGTGTTACCGCGCGGAAGTAGCCCGACCGCATGTAGCATTCCGGCAAGCACTCGTGCAGTGTAAGCACCCCGGCTAAATCCGAAGAGAAATATGCGGTCGTCCGGCTCGCAGACATCCATGAGATGTGCATAGGCAATCGCAACCTTATCGTTCAGATCGCGGCCGAACGCCAATGCCGCCGCCTTGGAGAGCCATTGAGCAGCCCGTGTGGCGAACCTGAGATCTGGAAGGGTGCCAACACCGGGATCGTAATACACCAACTGACGTGTTGAATCGCGTTGGACGGCTTGCGCTATACGAATGACGCTGGTGTTGCAGACGCCGAACTGGTTGTTTGTTCCGTCACAGCATACTATGATGTTGCGCGCCATAAGTCCTGCTGGTTGAGTGGGACAAAGTCGATCTACGATTCGTCACGCGTCAGGCTGTCGGACGACGATATGATCGCGACAATGGGTGATGACACTCGCTGGCACGCTCGGCTCAGACGCACGGTCATCACTTTTAGCTTGTTTCGATTGCGCTCCGTTGATTCGTGGCGCACATGGACGTTACGAGTGCAGACGGAACGAAGTATTGGCGATGTACTCAATGGTCACACCTTGTCTAGTGAGCCGCTGGAAGCACCTGCCATACCCCATTGCGTGCAACTTCAATCCGCGTGATCGGATGAATCTCCCAGGTCGTACCTCGCGTTTTCCCTACTTGGTCGGGGTGATCAGGATCCCACATTAACCAACCCGAGACGCGGACTCTCTCACGTTGCCTAACGATGGTCTGCAACTCGGAGAGCGCCCAAGGTGTTGGTAGTGCCCGAATGCGCGGTGTTGCTTCCACCACTATCGCGTGAGTCCGATCCTGCTGCGTAGCCTGTTGCTGCGTCTCAACGAGCCAGATGTGCCAGTCATGCCAGTCATGGGTGGTTAACTCGCAGTTCGTGGTCTCTTCGCCCTCTTCATGAGCACCCTCGAAGTAGCCTTCTACCGAAACTGGCGGTCCTTCATATCGTGCAACCGTTTCTGAGTCTGCAGTCTGAAGCTTCGAACGTCGTCGGGGCAACCCAGCCCAAGGCAGAGCCAATATCTCGCTAAGCGTTACCGAGTGATATTCATTGGGAATATCAATACGATTCTTTCGAAGATCGGTCGTTGGATCCGTGGCAGGTCCATTCCTTCCTCGACCCTCGGCGTCACAAGGTCCAGTTGTAAGTTGGACAGGCAAGGGCTTGCTCCAACTCTCTATCCCGCCCAGCATTAGCGACGCACTCGAATTCGCGACGGACGAACTGCTAACTCGACCATTCGTATCGGTTCCAACGCGACGGGCTACGGATATGGCAGTTGTCGGAGAGAGACGTTCCACTCCTCGCGCCAACACCCAACCCGTGTCTGCCGAGGATGTCGCGACATGTACGTATCCGTTGTGGATTTCTGTGCTTAGATAGATCAGGGTGTCACCAACTTGCGTTATTCCGAGTTGGCGCGAAGACGAATCTGGTGCCGTGCGAATACTCAATCGCAGAGTAGTGATGCCGATGCTGTCGTCCTGTGCTGCGTACGCAGAATTGTCACGCGAGCTCACCGACTCAGAAGTTGCGACCGTGCGGATGTTTGCACTCACTATGCCGAGTGCAAGCATTGATAAAACATGGGCCACGAAAAGTGTACGTAGCGTAGCAGTCTCCTTTATCTGGCCAGGTATGATGGACAGTGTTCGGCGCCGAATCCTAATGTGCTAGATTGCGCATGTCCTTGGAATCGTCTTATCCAACAGTGAAGCGTTTACTAAAAGTGTTGCGTGGAACTGTCCTTGAGGGCGGCCTTCACCTTGTTCTCATCCATCCATTCTGGATATGGTGTCTTCAACGGGGACGACGTGACATAGAGCGTTGGGACGTGGACTTTGAGTGCCGCATCCGTAAGGAGGTAACCGTGGTTCTCCAGGATCGCAGCTTCGGCACCGGAAAACTCATCGAGATCGGTACGGATATGAGCGATCAACGTTGCTAATTCCGGCGAATAGCCGAGTATGTCCCCAGCTATGTAACGGCTGCGGTCACCTTCCGTTCCCCAGTACGTACCCGTTATCCCTGTGGTTCCTCCTGGGCCAGTTCCGCTTATAAAGCTTGAGATAAGCCAGCGCTTACGTAGTGCTCTTGCTTGGTTCCCCATGATGTCTGGATACCGTTTGATTTCCGAAACAGTGCCGCGATCTGACGCGTATTCGAATGGACCACCAGCGTCCGAAACAAGCAGCGTTTGGGCGTTCTTCCAGACTGGCTCGAGACCCATGTTATCATAGACACCGCCGTCACAAAGCCGGATTCGACTTCGGTAGAGATCAGCGTCGGGTCCTTGCGCGGCACCCCCAGAAAAGCCGTTCCCCGCCACTTGCGGATCTAACGGTTTGAATACCGGCGGGAAGCACGCAGAGGCCGCTGCTGCGTAAGCGATTTTGATTTTCTCAAGTCCAGAAGTCGTATAGCCAGCTTGCCAGTCCCCAGCCTTCTCCTTCGTGTAAACCCAATTAACACCGAACGCCATATCTGTAGCACAGAAAATGAAGCGTGGCGTAGTTGGTAGATCGACTAGCGCGCGCGACGTAACGCGCTCTTCGAGCTCTTTCGCTACGAGTTCCGGAAGAGAACATGCCCAGTTTTGGGGTTCGACTTTCTTGAGTAGAATCGTCCGGCGCAAGTTATAGGATGTCAGGTCATGCACTTTCTTGACGAGCCCTTCAAAGTCTGTCAACGCTGTGCCGCGCACCGGTGGGTTCGTCATCATTGCGTCGGCCAAGCACGCTGCCATTATGCTTCCGCCCGAAACGGACGCAATTGAGTCGATGGAACTCAACAGGTTGAGCTCGTTCAATCGGCGAAGAGCACCTAGATGAAATAGCGTCGCGCGGAAACCGCCGCCAGAAAGCGCGAGACAGAGGCCGCCTTGTCGCGTGGGGTTCGGTAAATACTCATGTATCGCAGTGCCGACGGACATTGGTCGGTCGTTAGCTGCTGTCGTAGTACTAGGCGCTGTCACGTGCGTCGCCCCTTCGGATTGATGGATGATAATGATGACTGGACGACTCACTGCGCGCATACTTCGTCGCGCGCTTCCGATTGATGAGCCATAATCGCATGTACGCTACGCTCCCTAAACGAAGACCACACAATACGGCCAAATGAGGTATGTAACAAGAGCGCGATTTGGCCAGATTGTGCGCTTCTGAGCCAAACGTCGCCACTGCAGGCAAAGAGCCTGTTACATTACTCGCGAATTCGCAAGGAGAGCTCGCTTGCCGTCCATGCACGCGGTGAGACTACTCGCTATGAAATGGAATTAAGGAGGCGATGGTTAGACCACCGATGCAAGGCTGTCGAGAAGTCTGACACAAGTTTGCACCTTTCGATTCGCTCAGTGGATCAACGTACTGTGTCTTGCGACGAAAGCGAGTGAGCGACAGCCAGCTTGGCCAGATTGCCGTTGTGAATAGGTTTACAATGTTCGTATCCTGCGCTTATCCGTACCGCTCAGCGAGCGTCACTAGCTCAGCATCGTCCTCAGATGGTGCGATGGAAATGCAGGAGCGACTTTCGCGATGGGGACAGGCGATGCGTCCGTGATTATTAAAGCGACAGCGCGGCCCCAGGAATAACTGGTCATCGAAACCTTGTCGCCGTAACGCAAGAGCTCCGGGCTGTTCAAAACGCGATGAGATCGCATTGCGTGATAGTTATCCTACAGTTTTTATTGGCCAAGATTCGCACTCTCTGGCCAGTATTCGCGTCGTTTTGTTAGAGATCGTGTGGATGGAAGAAGTTGCCTCTTGTGCGCCGTCTTGTCGGTCATACGTTAGCGCGACGTAGCTCTACACTCGCGTACAACGCCGCACTCATGATTGCTCAGAGGCTCAGTTGCGTGCTGTTTGCAAATCGAACAGGCAGCCGATTGCGGGCGCAGGCCGGGCTCCGCGACTAATAAAGCGTACTCGAGCCGGCAGCATCATGGTAATGCCGATTCGTTCGCACTTGTTTCACTCGAGAAGTTGACGGTAACCACGTGGTCCAGGCAACGCCCGAACCGGAGCTCTTCCTAAGAGTCTGCGAGAGGGCACAAGGGGAGCTACGACATGGCTAGTGGTGCAGGCGGTTTGCGAATTGATGCTCAGTATTTCCTGTGCGTTTCAGGTTTAATGGCGACGTTGATATTAGGAGCGTGCGGCGGTGATGGGGTCGTAGCGCCGACGCGCGCGACTCCTGCGCCGAGCGCCATGCTGGCCGTAGGTGATGGCGATTACACGTGTTTTTACGATGAGTATGAGGATGATTACGTTTGCTACCGTTCAAGCTCGACCTTTTCGGATGAGTGGGGAGTGCCTTTTTATGGATGGGAGCTGTCGCTTGATGACCCAGCGGTTTACGATTATGGCAGCAATTATTGGCAGGATCAATTGAGTGCCTACTACTACTCCTACGGCACTAACTGGGATGGTCTGCCTCCCGAGCAGTTCAACGATCCGTGGATGGGATACCGAGACACATCGTGGTACACCGATTGGGGGAACCTGTCGACCAATGATTGGTATTCCCAATTGGACTCTCTTCCAAGGGAGCGAACGCTTGCTCCCTGGGAGCAGGTTCTCTTCGCAGCTGAGGCCACTCGACTACAGCAGACGTCAGATCCGGGTAACTTTTGCAGTTGGATAGGCAACAGCCTGCAGGACCTGCTTACCATCGGAGGTGTGATGGCATTTGACAACGATGTGACGGGATTATATCGAGGCCACACGGGCGAACTGCGTGGCTTGACACTTGGGTCTTCTGGTAACCAATACATCGACATCAAATCGCAACCAAATAATCAGGCGGCGATGCTACAGACGTTCCGGCATGAGGGTACGCACGTGACGGGCACGACGACTGACAATCCTGACGTCGTTGGCCAGAGTCAGGATCCAGGGGGCCCAAATTATATCGACCCGATGGGCCCTCGGTTTAAGGCAACCATAATGAACGCTAATCCTTGGCAGCTGAACGCGGAGAATGCAGGATACTACTGCGGCTTCTGGTCGGATCGCCTAGGAGCTTAGCCGCCAGACTATGACTAACATTCGTTTGGTGCATGCATTCGTTGTCGCTGGCGTCTTAACGTGCGGCTGCGCGTCTAGCAATCTGCCGCAGGTGAACCACGCTCGAATTTCGTCTGCGACTCTAGCGTCAGGCACGTCAGGCACCTACGCGGTGATCCTGTGTGCCGGGCCATGCACTTTCACCGACACAGGAAGCATCGTAGCGCGAGGCAGAATCGTGTTGCTCGACAGCGAATACACCACGCTGGCCGATACCTTACGACACCTGTATCAATACTGCGAAGGCTGTTCAGACGAATCGTTCTCCCATGTACGCATCTGCTACGCATTCACGCGATTCAAACGGGATACGCTTGAACGCCTTGGCCCGTACGCCCGTGGGTTCAGTAAGCTGACCAGAGATTCGACGGACGACTCTCTCTACTTTTCACTTGGGCAAACGTCTGATGCCGGTTATGCTGCGACTGTTGTCGTCAGCAATGCATCTATGGAAGGGACAGCGACGGGATGGGGGGGTAAACAAACGATGTTTTATTCAACGACTGAAAATGGGCACCGAACGATAAGACGTGCTACCAAAGACGAGTTGCGCCGTACCGCATATCCGACGGATATTCTGCTTGGCAAGCGCGTCGCAGATGCTGATCCTGGCTTATGTCTCGCAGCTGAATGATCGACGTTTTCCTACTTTATGAGCTTGACGCGTGGCTGGTGAACGCCAAGTAATGAATCACCACAATTCTTACTGCGGGGACAAAAGTGAAACAATTTCTATCGTGCTGCGCGGTAGCTCTAACTATGGCCGTCTCCTCCCTCAACGCTCAGCAACCGAAGCCGTCGGTAATCTGGCGCGATAGTCGAGGCGTCGTTCATAATCACGGACCATTCGTCAGAGAACGTGACACGAAGCCTCGCCCACCACGGTCACTCGACGGCATTACCTTGACCGCGGATCAACAGAGCCGGCTGCAGAACTTGAACACGCAATTTGCAACGGCCATAAGGGGCCACGATCAGCGGCGCAAAGCACTTGGGCTTAGCGCTTTCGATTCACCCACTAAAATGGCTATTCAGACTACTCAGCAGAAATTGTTCTCTGACGTTCGTGGAGTGCTCACGCCCGCACAACGCGTTATTTTCGACAGGAATCAATCGCAAAGAAAGGCATATCTCGAGCAGCGGAAAATAGACATAGCGGCTCAACGTATCCTCGGCGCACAGCGAGCTGGGCCCGTGCTACCCTAATCGCTTCAGCGATTTGGTGTAATTGTTCCGAACCAGGGACATTCGCGATATGGCCTTATCTACCGCGGCGGGTGTCTCGTAGTTCCTCCCAAAATACAGACCCGCCGGTGTCGCCGAAGGTCCCGTGGCTCAGCGCACAATCCAATGACGTTCTCTATACCTTTTCGATATTGTGGTCCGGCCGACGTATTCGGGGCGAGTCCCAAGCCTAGTTGAAATTCAGGTGGTGCCGCAGTACTAGAGTGTGAATCCCGTCACGGATTTTCCACTCGATTCCTGAGGACACCACCGGATGCGAGGAGTACGACAGAAGCAGACGAAAGGCCAGTTGGAAGTGCCAGCGATTCCACTGGACGACGGCACGCTCACCACGGCAGGAGACAGTGTCACGTTGGCGATGATTCAGGCCCTGATCCCATTGGGACTTCGGGGCGTTGAGGAAGCGCTCCAGAAGGAGGTGACCGCGCTCGCAGGTGTGCGCTACGAGCGTGAAGATTGACAGTATGGACGGCCAGGAGTGGTACGCTGGGGGAAGCAGCAGGGCTCGATCTACTTGGCTGATCAGAAGCTACCGATCACGGTGCCGCGTGTGCGCGACATGGCTGTTCATCATCAGCACGAGATCCCACTGGTGACGTACGCCCAGCTCCAGACGCCGCGGAGCCAGGATGTGGGGCTCTTCCGCCGCGTGCTGGGCGGGATCTCATGTCGCGAGTACGAAGCAGCGGCCGAGGCCGTGCCGGAAGCATTCGGGCTGGCCAAGTCGAGCGTGTCGAGGCGCTTCATCCGGTCGAGCGCCAAGTCGCTCAGGCAACTTCAGGAGCGCAGACATGACGACCGAGAGTGGCTCGTGTTATTGCTCGACGGGAAGACATTTGCCAGCGATCAGCTAGTGATCGCCCTGGGCGCAAAGACGACTGGGGAGAAGCGTATCCTGGGCGTGGTACAGACGGCGACGGAAAACAGGCGTGTGTGTGCAGCATTTTTGCGCGAGCTCGAGGAGCGTGGATTCCGCCGACCCAAAGGCAGTCGATTGCTGATCGTGCTGGACGGAGCAAAGGGACTCCGCGCGGCGGTGCGCGATGTCTTTGGCGATGATGCGCCGGTGCAGCGCTGTCAGTGGCATAAACGCGAGAACGTGGTGAGCTATCTCGCGAAGAATGAACAGCCGACTTGGCGGCGAAAGCTGCAGGCTGCTTACGCACATTCTTCGTACGCCGACGCAAAGCGCGCTCTGGAGCGGCTCGTACGCGAGCTGGCAGTGGTGAACGAGTCTGCCGCTCGGAGTTTGGAAGAGGGGCTGGAGGAAACGCTGACACTACGTCGTCTTGGCGTCTTTCCGGAGATGGGAACGAGCTTTAAGACGACCAACCTGATCGAGAGCGTAATGGCGCTGGTGGAAGCCAAGACCGGACGTGTAGGTCGCTGGAAGACGAGCGATCAGAAACTTCGCTGGTGTGCTGCCACGCTCTGGATGGTGGAGAAGCAATTCCGCTGCGTGAGGGGATGCGACAAGCTGCACTTGCTTCAGCGGGCATTGGCGACGAATATCAATGCAGTCAACACGAGCGCTACAGCACGACGAGTCGCTGCGTGAATGCGTAGCGGTTACACCGAGGCAACCACCTGAATTTCAACTAGCCTTGGGACAGACCCGTATGCGTCAGCGCCAATTCTCATTCCCTCGGCGATTGTAAACTCGTCGGCGAATTATTGGACCGCGGTGGCGATCAACAACAACAAGGCGCAGCGAGCTCTTGGGTCTAACGGGCCCCAAGTCGCTCGCGATGATGGTACATGTCTCCCGACGGACATTATCTGCGGCGACGGTTCCTCACCGCCGCCAGCAGATAGCGGTATGTTTCATGTGACTCCCGACGGCAATTACCTTGTGGACGCCTACAACGATACCGTCGTGGTCGTTGTCCTTGATACCGTGGTTGTTCAGGGAACTACAAACGGCGGCAGTCTCGCTGGCTTCTGGCAGGCAGACGGGTGGGGGGCGCTCGCTGGCGGCGCCAGCTTATTGCTGACCGGCTGCGAGTTCTACACACTCGGGACATGTATTGCCGGTTCATCACTTATCGGGGCTGCCATCGAGTCATCGAAGTATGCGTTCGAGAACCCGGATATGGTCTCGGGCGGCGGCGGCGCAGGGGCGTCGGACAGTCCGTGCGGCGGAGATGCGTACCCGGTGTGGGAGCCGCAGTTGCAGGCAACAGTCTGTGAGTTATATCCATCGGGTTCCGCGGGAGGATGAGATGAACGGGTTACTAAGGAATCAGCCGCCTGTCGTAGTAGTAGTGGTTTTGTTCGTGATCGGAATGGGATTGGCTTATCTCGGAGAGCATTACGTAGGGCTAGATCGCCGATCAGGTGACTTCGGAGTTGGGCTCATGACTGGCATCGGACTTGGTGCGGTCTTGAACAGGCCGAAGAGGACGCGTTCTGCAAGCGGGTCTTGAGTCGCAAGCGACCACTTGGAATAGTCGGCGCTTTAGCTGTTACCTCTCCTGGGTGTACGGCGCGCGCGTGACTACACGCGCCGTACACCCGCATCGCAAGCTGACGGACTGCCATGGCGGTACGTGAGAAGAAAATGTGACGGTAGCCCCTCTTTAGATCGGAACTTAGGCTGACAGTCGGGTTCGTTTCCCTTCAAGTTGAAATCGTTCCACCGCTTGGAGCGGTGTGCACCCGGCGAGGCCGCTGTGCGGCCGACCAGTGTTGTACGCGATGCGCCAGCTCTCGATGGTGCGTCGAGCATCGGGAAGCTAAAGAAACTAGTGTTGATTCAAGCACTCCTGCCTGAATCGCCCGTCGAAACTCTCGATGTATGCATTCTGCACAGGTTTACTAGGTTGGATGAAGTGCAGCACGACATGATACTGATATGCGCACGCGTCGAGCGCACGGCTATTGCTTTCCGCCCATCACCCATCGTTCCTGCATCGCGGCACCAGTACGCTTGGCCGATTGAGTTTGAGAGACTGCTTATATGGTATGGAATTCTAAGTCGAATTCCCGGACCGCCAAACGCCGCTGCTACAATACGAATGGCGTTTGGCGGTCCGCACGGCACGAGTTGCACGATTTGATGGTAACGCCGCAGCGTCTTGTGGGTTTTACAGTGACATCGGCACGATCTATTGTCGGGAGATTCACCTTGCGAACAGAGGTGCCGGTGGCGGCTGCAATTCGACGACGGCCAACGTGGTCGTGTCTAGTCAGACTGGCAACGCTTTCGGTTGTCGTTTGCGGCCTGGCGGGATGCACCCTGACCGCGCCGCTTCCACCAAACGCCGAGCGGTTTGCTCCGCCTGTGGTGTACGCACGTTGGTGGGCAATGACCGAGGCCTGCTCCGGACGTTCGGGCGACCTCGCCTCCATCCTTTGGTACAGTGTTCCGAGCCCCCAGTTCATGCACGACGGCCAAGAGGCGGCAGGCTATTGGGAATCGCGCAGCAACCAAATCGTTCTCGCCAAAATGTATACCGACCGCGGCGCCGTGGTTCGGCACGAGATGTTGCACGCGCTCCTTCGGACTGGGAGCCATCCACGCGCGCAATTTCTTGGGTCGTGCGCGTCAATAGTTCTCTGCCAAGAGACATGCGTGAAGGATGCCGGGCCCTGGCACGCACCGATGAACTACGTGGTGCTGCCTCCGGACTCGCTTGTTGTCACCTCCCGCGCCGAGCTCTTGCCACCTGAAGCCGACGGTCAGCGGTGGCTCGAGCTGCATGTCAGCGTTCGAAATCCGCGCGAGCGTGCTGTCGTAGTGGCGGCGCCCGGCGATCCTCTGACGCCGCCCACCTTCGGCTACGACCTGCGCGGGCCATCCGGGGGCACCTCGGGAGGTGACGTCGCAACCGACTCATCGGCTCTGTTCATTCAGCCGTTCGAGACGAAGCAGCGGTTGTTCGAGTTCCAGGTCGCTTCGGACCTAACCGAGGACCACGTCTCTCCTGGGAAGTACTTGGTGCGGAGCGGCTACGCACTGCTCTGGTCTGCGTATGAGGCCGTCACCGTAAGCCCCTAATCACAACGCAATCACTACGAGCGCTCAACGTGTCAGCGATCTCGTGAAATTCCCTACCCAGTGATCGTCTGAAATTCCCTACCCTCCAAGGGAGGAAGGGATGACGGAGGGGGAATTGATACAGCGGGACTAGCAGTATTGGGAGGCTGCATCCCTGGAGGCATCTTCGGAGAAAGACCGAAGCCCGGAGATGCTGATGGTAAAGGAAGACGTGGTCGAAACAATCCCCGGATTGGGGTCCAGCGTCGCCGCATCTGCGTCGACATTACTGAGGAGCCGTACACCGCATGCGGAGTCGGATCATGAGCGTTCTGAGGGTGAAAGCCGGTGTGCCCAAGCCGCGCACTAATGGTCCCGAGAGAATGAGCTCGGAGCTAGTCGGCATAGCAACGGAGAATGCACCCATAAATGGATTCGGGATTACACCAATAAGCGTCGGGGGACCGGCTTGCGATAAGGTGACGCGCAATTCGCTTTCGGTAGCCCTAGAGGTTTTACCAATGTGGTCACTTACCCAGACGAATGCTCCATCGGGCCCATTCGTAGCGGCGTAACTCCTTACACTTGTATCAATAGCAAACACACCATTTGACGCATATGGCGCAGCATTACGGCCCGGTGTGATTGCGCGGGAAATCATCAAGCTAGGGGTTTGCTCCGTCGTTCCGCTCATGACGTCAAGAACATCGTCCCCATGTTCATGAGACGGAACGGCAATCCAGCTAATTGCCCACCCGGTGCGAGAGGACATAAACCGAGGACCCTGCACCTCGGCGCGGTCGGGTCGGTTCAATTCTCCAACTGTTGACCATGTGACGCCACCCACTGGAGTTGTAGGTGTAGAGTCGACTTTTCGGTATACCCATGGTGCGTTGGTACTTACGGAGTCGCCTCGTACAACCAGAACATGCCAACCGAGCGCAGTGGAGTGAGCGGGTGCGACATAAGCAGTGCCGCCGGGAGTTAACTCGCTCATGGTCCATCGACCATTCTCCCCAATCAGCACTCCTGCACCGTCACTGCCCCGCAATTCTTTAATTGGTAATCCAACCGCAATTGTGTCTTTGTAGAGCACCATCTGAGACATGACGCTGGGATCCAATCGCTCAACACGAGAAAATGGTAGTTGCTGAAGACCGTGCCAAAGAAGTCCATCGAATATTCCGTACCAAAAAGACCTTACGATGGGATGTGGAAATCGGGAACCTTCGGCGAACTCAGCGAAAATGACTCCCCACGAACCATTGTTTAGTTCTACGGCACGCATATCGCCAAGATTATGCGACTCAATTGGCCAAGGTATGCGATGTGCAGTTCCTTTGCCGTCAATTACAACGCCAAAGGTGGCCGCGGTCTTGATACCGCCATTAAGAATGGCATAGCTCGGCGAACCTGCGAGAAACAATCCTGCACGACCTGGCGTGAGCGCGAGAGGTTCGACATAGATACTATGTCCGTCAAGGACAAGCTCCGTGCGCGACATCTCCGTCACAGCACAGCGCGGTATACTCGTTGGATTCTGTTCCCGATTTTGTTTGGGCTGGCCCAACGCAGTGGTTACCAGCACGACGCCCAGGTAATCTCTAAGCCTTCGACCTGAATAAAAACCTAGCCAACGGTACCTAGACGTCATATGTCGATTGAAAGACTAAGAGACAGTAAGGTGGGAACTGCGTCGTCGGTGACAGCTTATGTCAACGTGAATGTCTCGACGCTAAAGGCAGTGTGCTTTCAAACTCGTTTCGAATCATTATCCTGCTAGAAGCAGAACATATGGCGATGAAATCGCCGCGCTAGCGCGAAATGTGGCCAAAATGCTCAATACTCGGCCAACCGAAATTCTTGAACGAGTCATACCTTCACCGCTACCTACCTCGCGAATTCACCGCGGGGGCCTTCCGCCACTTTCAAGATGATGCCTATCAAGCGGCGTGTGGTCGCGGTCTGCCTGTTTGGGCGTGCCCACGCTTTCCTGCGCTTTACGCTTCTCGCGGTTCCGGCGCCCTTTCCCCATCCAGGATTCCTCGTTGTAGTGACCCTCCCTGCCTCGCGCTCCATAACATAGCGAGAGAANNTTGCTCACCCACGACTGCTAGCAATGCTGCCGCAGATAGCATGCGCAGCGCTTCCAGCGAGGTGCGGTGCACCTTCACGGAACGCCGCATATTCTTGGCTGTGCGCGACATTGTGCGACGCTGCTATCGAGTTCACCTCAAAAGTCTAAAGTCGCTGTGTTCATCATTGAGAAAGCGGTCCGGCTCACACGTTTTACATCTGCTGAATCTTCAGGCCAGCGTTTGGCCAAGTTCGCTTTGATGCCCGACACGAACCGCAACAGCTCAATTTTCCGACAAGTTGGGAAATCGCCTTTAAGCCATACACTTTCCACATATGGCGGAAGCCATTCGAGTTCTCACGCACTGACGTCGTGATGCAGTGTGCAAGCCGATTTTCACGCAAGTTGGAAAATCGGCTACCAAGCCAAACCACTCCTTGTCTAAATGGAAGAGCCGTTGACAGTGCCTGCGTCCGGTCTTGGCCATATATCGCACAAAGCCTTCCCCAGCAGCTTACTGCGATCACGTATCGCCTCCTCGTCCCAGACCGCGCGATGGTCGAAATACCGGTTCAGCCGGAGGACTGAGTGCGTGTACTCATTCAATTTCATTTCAAGCGGTCCGTTGCTAGCTGCCGGATTTAGGTATTGGTTCAGAAGCGTCAGGTTGCCGAGCGTTTGTATAACAGTGTTGCGAACACGGATTGCATCGGCGGACTCGGCTAGATCGTCCTTTGCTTGCCACGGATACTGAACGACATTCGCGGGGATAGCTCTGCCGTTCAAGGCCCAGTGCGTCGCCCACGATTGTGGGAGCACATGCTCGACCTGAAGCCCGGTACCGATCACGGTACTTTCGGTTTTGTTGCTACGGAGCGCGAGTTCAAGTCGCTCAAGAATTAGGCGAAGAGCCGGCGTCCTAAGCTCCGACCCTACAGGGCGGCTTATCGCGGTCTCCACAATTTCCGCGTCGGTGGGCCAAGATCGAGTGGTACCACCGCCAGAGAGAAGCTTCTTCGACAGCAGCGGCTTAACCTGATCTCCAGATGCACCAAGCAAAGCGTTAATCACTTCAACGAAGAGCTTGTTNNGGCCGCACGCCGCCGTCACGCGCCGCGCGATGAACGACTCGAGGAGTGAGAGGCATTCAGCCGATTGCTGAGCTGTCAGCCCTGCATCAAGTTCTAAATACAAGATCAATGGTACCGCTGTCGAAACGTCGAAGTCGCTCAGAACGCGTCTTAGATCCGTCGCAGGACGTGGGGTCAGTGTCGGATTTTCGTAGTTTTGATACGCATCGGCGTGGCGTGAAAAATCAGCCAGCTCCTCCCGCACCGATCCATACTTGGGCGGCTCTTTGGCAACCCATAGCCGGTACTCTTCGTTCACTCTCCTCGCGTCAACCATCGCCCCTGTCTTAGTCATCAGGAAGTAGCGAAGGCCCAGGTCCAGACGCGAATAGGTGCGCCCTCCTCTCTTTATCTCACTGCTCCAGAACGGAGTCTCGAACTTGCTCCAGTATTCGTTAAAGATCTCGTCACGGTTCAGCTTCTCTTTCTCGGCGCGCATAAATATCAAGCTTCGCAGCAGATCTGACTGTGAGAGTGGCTGACCCTGAGAGTTAAGCGAATAGAATATTTCCTGTGAGTCATCCCCCTCAGATAAGGATATTTCCACGACAGAGAAGTCCTGCTGGAGCGACTGCAATAGTGCAAACGCACAGTCCTCGCTCGTCTTTCCCGTGTCCAGCGCTGATTGCGCTATCCAAGCCTCGAGTGCATTCGCAAAGTACAAATATCCGTTCACGAGATTGTTTCTGGGCTCCGGCTTACGTCTGCGTCCTACCCAAACGAGTGGGTATTTCTTTTCGATATCAGTGCGACTTCCTGCGGAGATGATGTCGCGAAAGACCTCTCTGTTCAGTGTGCTGGGCCACACCTTCAGCGTCTCCTCCTCCGGGTGTTCCATAACGTCAGCGTCCGCGTTCTCCAAGTAACGAGTGCATGTACGGTCGAGCGTCTTCCATCCGTTCTTTCGAGCGGTGTCTCTATAAGCACCGAGCACAAGTTGCAAGGTCGTCAGCCGTTGCTGTCCGTCGATGACTAGGAACCTCTTCACTTCGCGTGGCGAACTAGGGCGCACGCCCTCAATGATTAATGCGCCGAGATAATGAGGGCTCGAGTCAATGCCTTGCAGCTGTAGGGTCGCCTTCTCCGCAATGTCCTCCCAAAGAGTCGCCCATTGTGGGGTCTCCTTCCAGACGTAAAGCCGTTGGAACATCGGCACCACGTAGCGGAGCTGAGAATTGAAGAGGTCATCGACCGACCGCGGATTCGCCTGCATGAGTCAATCTCGGAAGAAGGTGTTAAAGTGCGCAGCATGCACAGCGGGCCCAGCGCGAAGCGCAGCGCCGGATCCTGCGATCCAGCACAAAAGCCTGCCACAAAACACAACGGCCGCTCGGAGCCCGAACGCGGCGTCGCGGCAAACTTAGCTCTGCTGCAGCAACTACGCACGTTGAGAACGCGTGGCCACGCGTGGATCAACCAGGTTGCTGACATCAACCCCACCACGGTGATCAGGGCACCCGCGGCGAGCATCTGCGGCGCCTCTGTGACTGTGCGGCGTGCCTCTATCGACGTGGCCCGCGCCCCAACAGCTCGGATGGCCGCGCCGAGCTGCACCCCATCCGGGGACAGCAGAGTACCAACGTAACGGTATCCCCGCGCGAGCGCGGTGATGAGCATGCGCCGGAGATCGCCACGACCGCCGGCGCTCGCGGCGCGACGCTTCACGACCCGCGACTCGCTAGGCAGTGTCATAGCGTTCGAGCTCTTCTTCTTGTCAGACGTCATCTGATAAATCAGTATTCAGCCTTGCGATTCTCCACCGGTCATAGGCTATGGAGCGTCGATTGAGACTGATAAGACGCTCGTCGATGAAATTGGGTCCAAAAGATTCACTTGCGACCCCTACATCCGAACCGGCGGGTCGACACGGACAGGTAGAGACGGGCGTGCTTAGCGCCGAGCCAACCCAACCGCCTGCGAAAACCAGGTGCGGTCAGCACAGTTCACGGATGCGACTCCGCACCCGGCTGCTAGGCGATGTTGTTCGGGGGCTTCCTAGCGTAAAGCCGAATCTCACCTTCGCCGCAATTCGCACCGCCTTTGGTATCGACCTTGACACGCCGAGCGGGCGCAAGGTGACGACGAACGCGCCTCCTCTGTTTGAGATAATTCCAAGTGGGTATGGAGCGGCGGTTGTTGTGTATCCCGACGGTGTTAAGCGAATCATTGATATGTACGCAGCCGGCGCGTTCCAGCTTAAACGCGGTGCTGTGATCGCGGCGCCGTCCGATGATCTCGTGCACTTCGCAACGCTCATCACCCCCGAAGCTATCGAAGCTGAGGAACAACGATTCGACGCGCGGGACGCAACGGAGCCGGTCACGTTCGCCATTCTTGAGCGCGCCTACTGGCGCTGGGCGGATCGTGCATGTCCGCATCCTCCTCGCAGTGATGCTGCGAAACAGTGGCTTGCCACGGCGTCCTTTGTGTACAGGAGCATCGCCTACCGGCGGACGCGTGAGTCGATGGAATCGAACACCGGCAAATCGAGCCGGTGGTGGACAGAGTATGACGGTGCTGATGGCAGTAGTTACGCCACCGACCGGCCACAGCCAAACCGCCGAAATGACCCTGAGCGCAATTGGAGACTAGGCCGCGAATAGAGAAATGCGCGAGATAACACATCCATCACACCACGCTGTCTGATGACCGAATCCCAGCAAACTGAGTCAGGAAACGTTGCCTCTGATATGATCGTCCTGGAGCGCCGTCAACTTTCAATGCCGGATTTCTCCACTCCGTCGGTCCTAGGAGTTGCTGCCGTTAGCAGCATTGACCATGATGGCGTGGTTGTCGTGATCAGCGCCAACGGTTCCGGCAAGTCAAGATTCGGAGCGTGGCTTGAAGCGCCCGCTGGCGCAGGTGTGGGCCCACCAGTCAACACGGGGGCGCAACTCCGTGCGCTACGGATATCGGCACAGCGCGTGCTCGCAGTGCCGGACCAAGCACCGCGCTCAACAGAGCGCGATGCGCGACGCAGACTTGACGACGGCGGAACAGGACCGTTCCACGGCACGAGCCGCGTTGGCGGCACCGATCCAATCGCGGGACAGCTAAACGATTACGCAACGCTTGTGGAGACGCTTTTGCAGAGCGCGACGGTAGGGCATCTCGATTCTATGAGACGGGGCGAGGAGAAATTCCAACCACGCTCGCCGAAGCATCGGTTCTAGACCGAACGAAGGATATCTGGGATGTTCTATTTCCCGACCGCCGCTTGGTGATTGACTACGCAAACAATAAGATTGGCGCCGCGGAACGCGAAATGGAAACGACATATCCCGCGAGCTCAATGAGCGATGGGGAGAGAGTCGCTCTATATCTTATCGGACACATGCTCCTTGCCGCACCAGATCGTACGGTAGTCGTGGACGAGCCGGAGATTCATTTACATGAGGCACTCCAATCCGCGCTCTGGGACGCGCTCGAACTGGCGCGACCAGACCTAAGTATTGTCTACATTACGCATGACCTCGACTTCGCAGCTACGCGTATGCGTGCCCCTAAAGTCGTCATGCGATCTTATGCGAGACCAACCGCGGCGCCACAACATTGGGATTGGGACGTACTCGACCCCGTAGCGACGTTGCCAGAAGCTGTTGTACTGCGAATTGCAGGATCCCGTCGGCCGACTCTGTTCGTGGAAGGCGTGCGAGGAGGAATAGACCATGATATATACTCAGGGCTCTACCCGGACCACCACATTGAACCTGCCGGTTCATGCGAAGCAGTGATTGCAGCTGTGACGGCGTTCCGACGAACACCGTCGCTCCACCGATACAAAGTGTTTGGTATTATCGACGGTGACGATAGAGAGGGAGAGGAGCGTGCCGCACTCGCTCGAGCTTCGGTTTATGTATCGCCCTTAGCATGTATCGCAAATCTGTTGGTCGTTCCGGAAGCGCTTGCAGTAGTCGGTCAAGCTTTGCGCTACACCGATGAAGATATTGCGCGACGCACGACCGAAGCCTCTCGCCGTGTTGCAAGCCACCTCGCAAGACGTCGTGACACGGTGGTAGCCACACGCGCTCGAGCCACTACGATACGTCGTTTGGGCACATTCAACGTTACCGGGAATGGAATGCAGGACCTCATTAATGACGTTCAAGCAGTGGCCAGTGAAGACAGCTTACGTGAGCAGTACGCGCGCGCAGCTGCGACAATCGACGACGCGCTCACAGCCGGCCGATATGAAGACCTGTTACGCTTGGATCGCAATAAGGGACTCGTTGCCGAAGTAGCTGCCGCATTCGGTGTGCAACTCAGTACTTTCCACGGTCTATTTCGGCGATCACTACGTGCGAACACGGCGTTACGGGTAGCTCTGCGGAGTCGGCTTCAACGGGGCGGTGTGCGACTTGTTAATGAGTGAGCCAATGTCGCGCGCCTTTCACGTAACTCACCCGATACCGGGCGTTGGCACAACCTATGACCGAGGGGCACTCTCAGCGTCGCGGAAGGAAAGCTTTCTCGATCTCGCGCTTTTAGATCCGACACGTTGGATGGTGGCAGGGTGCATCAAGCTCATTGTGTTCCAGACGCCTTCGGCGACACGCCGCAGAGAAGCAGTTTCTCGGGTCGGTGTTTCGATTGCCTTGGTTCGCGACGCCCATCGCGCGAGATATGTCGCCGTGTCTGGCGGGAGTTTGCGGCGCGCGAAGGTGATCATTTGTAACGGAGTTTGCCGACGCAGCTCTCTCACGTAAACGGGTCCTGGGTTGCGCAGGCACGTCACGCTGAGAAAGTGAATGTACTCGCAACGAAAGCGCAGTAGCTGTGCAGATGCCCTGCCGCGTGTCAGGTCATCGCGAATCCACGGCCTGAGTCCTTCGGCCATCTCAGTCAAAGTAGCGAGCCCAGCTGGCCACGCATATGGAAGCGGCTCCCAGTACGGCATCTCCGGGTTAACCCATCGTCCGGCAAGTGCAGCTGCGAGCGCGTCATGAAGCGGTGTCCACATTTCCCCATTCGTGGCAGAGGCCGCGGCGCGGCCCGCGAGCGCATACCAGACGGCTTGGCCGATGACGCTAGGTAAGTCGTGCACTGTGTGAGCTAGTACTACGGCCACGCTTTCGGGGGCGCAGCCCGCGACCGCCGCTAGCAGCTTAGCCGAGTCTCGCCCATCAGCACCTCTTCGTACATGCTCGGCAATTCCCGCCAGTGTCGAGCGTGTGATCTGATCCGGAGCGTTTCGGAAGGGCTGTGAACGAAGGCTCATGGGCAGAGTATATTCTGGCGGACCTGCCCGGGTCTACACATCGGCGCGTAGTACCGCGAGGCTATGCGCAGTCACCCGCTATGGAATTTCATCCTGGTATGCCAACGGCCTTCGAGAATACATGCTTTGCCACCACAGTGTTCGCCCTTGGTGCGCAGTGGGCGCGGTTTGGGAGCGGTAGCTGCTATCCCGCATCGGTAGAGGCTCTGCAACAGACACCCTTCGATATGACCCTCGGCGATGCCTCCGTCACGTTCGCGGGGCGGCACTATCTATTTGAGTTCAAGCGCACCCGTGGCGGAATGAAGAGAGAACTCGAGGGGAACTCAGCGAAACGTCATCGCGTGCGGCTTGTAGAGTGGTTGCAGCGAGACACGCATGAATCGAAGACTCAGCTGGAAGTGGCGGCACGCGCGCACTTCTTTGGATATGGCGGCGTAATGGGGCAGAAGCATAAAGGTCGCGCAATATGGTTTGTTCCATATCCCAAAGCCGCGGGCATATCAGTTGGGAATGACGATCCTTGGGAGGTCCCGCTCGAACTCTGGCAGTTCATACTTCGGATGGGTCGTCTTGTGTCGACGTCGCCCGGAATCCGTGAGGCGAATAATGCGAAGCTTCTCACTCTTCCTCAAATCGGCGCGCAGCGGGGTGAGTTCTTGGACTACTTGCGGTGGGTGCTCGCCGCATGCGGCACGAGCGACGATCCGCCCGTTGATACCGGTAGCGGGCGACACTCGAGCGTTGAATCGCTCGGTGGATTTGTGCTTTTACAATCCGCAAGCGGGGCCCTCAGTTATAGATCGTATTCGAATAATGAGGGATTACAGCGGATCGCTCGAAACATGGCACCACCTTCAGATAGAAGGTTTACGGCTACTGACGACGCGGTATTGGACAACGCTAGTCCTCGAGACGTCGTAGTTAGTCCATCGGAAGAGGATCGGAAGAGGCCACGTGTGACTCGCAAGCCCTGATGACAGTGGGCACAAATGCGTCCACTGTCATCAGCTCCAATCACGCGATTCAGATCTCATCTTGAACCACCGGGAAACCTCGAACGCCGTTACGAACCGTTCGCGGGTCGCTTGCTTCGAAACGGGCGGAGGCGCCCACTCCACCAGCTACCGACTAAGGAGACACATTCCGCATCGGCACGTCATCGTTCCGCACCTCATCACGCCCCGGGTCGCCAGGCGCGGCGCGGAGACAAGCGAGCGACTCGGCGACGTCGGTCACATCACCTGGGAGACAACTCGCCGGGACGGTTGAACCGGTAGAAGAACGGCCTGAGCCCGCCGTTGGCCACGCTCATCGTCACGCCGATCAGGCTTTCGAGCAATCGGGCGTGACCCAGATCACCGAGGTGGATCGGGTCGAATCCGGCGTCGCGGATCAACTGCTCGGCGACGTCGCGGGCCTCGGAATCGGCGGCGAACAGGGTACCGGGTCTCACCGTTTCCGCATCGACATGATCATAGAGTGCTGCGAAGTTCGTATTGAACGCCTTGGGTGTCGGCCCACCGATTTGACCTGCTGCGCCAAGGACTCGTAGCCGGCCGGATATGGGCCGAAGATATTGGTGGCGTCGATGGTCACATGGCCACGGAGCCCGCTGACCTTTGCCAGCCCGTCGGAGATAGCGGCGCTGGGAAGTGCCACCAGCACGGCATCTGCCCCGGCGGCATCACCGCCCTCCCG
>PLEG01000066.1 GCA_003136975.1 Gemmatimonadota bacterium
GTGAGCGCCGAGAGGAGGAATAGGGGTCAGAGTGCAGTTTCCTGAGTTCAGGCGTTGGGATTGACTGAAAGAAGTGCACTCTGACCCCTGTTCCACCGTCCTCTTCCGGAGTCTGGACGCCGATGTCTACGAAGGGGTTAAGCCGCTCGGTCGGAAGATAGCGGAGCCCAATGGGGCGAAGACTCGTACGATCGCGCCCAGCGAACGGCGATTGTCACCGTGAGAGTCGTACAGCCCATACTTGAAGCCCAGCGACACGGGGGAATAGCCGGTCGTTCGTCTTCCCGGAGCGCCGTTGGCAGTCGTCTGCACGGAGGTGACCGAGTTGGTCTCGATACGCAGCTCGAAGCGCTCGAATAGCCCGAATCGGATCAGAGTCGGGATAAACAACGTGGTTGTCTTGCTGGCAGTGTTGCCTCCACGACGTTCCTCTTGCAGTCCGAACTCGAGCTGCATCTGTCCGGGCCCGATGACGCGGCTTCCGTCTGCTATGCCGGGTCGATCCGGATTGATCAGATCGGAGCTGTCCGGCACCGACGCGGAGCAATTGGGCGGCGTGTGCGCGCACCCATCACTCATCGCTGCATCAACGAGCGCCCGCGTTACGCTCTCGTCCAGCAGCCGAACATCAGAAAAATAGCCGCGACTGTCGACGCTCACATTCTGCTTGTTGGTCAACAGTACGATTGACAGTTTGGCCTTCGGCACACCGATCACATACGTCCCGGTGAATCCGTTGTGCATGAAGCTGCCATCGGGGGTATCTGGCGGCTTCATCCAGCCGAGGTAGTTCTTAAAGCGATCGACAGTGAGGAACGAGTCGACGACGGAGGCGCGAATGTATTGATGGCCGCCGTACGAACCGCGGTCGTTCAGCAGGTCGAGGAGTACGCGCAGGTCGGCAGCGGTCGAGAACAGGCCGGCGTGGCCGGCGACTCCGCCGTTCGCGTACCACGAGTTGCCGTCGTCAGTCTCGCCGTTCAGGACGTACTGCCGCCAACCGTTCCACGCAGTCGGATCGCCGCGATAGCGGTAGCCGAATGTGGAATCGTACACCATGTGCCGCTCGTACCCGTTTCCCTGTTCGGTCGCCGCGAAATCTGTGAAGCCGTGCGTCGTGGGAAGAAAGGTCGTCGACTTGAGCCCGAGCGGCCTGTAGAGCTCCTGCTCGAGGAACACATCGAGCGGTCGCCCGCTCACCCGCTCGACGATGTATCCGAGCAGCATGAAACCGAGGTCGCTGTAATGCCGGCCCTGACCAACGCCCCACTGCAGCGGCATCCGGCGAATGACGTCGTAGGTCTGCGCCTTGTTCGACGCGTGGTAGTACAACGGCTGCCACTGCACGAGCCCCGCCGAGTGCGTGAGCAGGTTCCGGACAGTGATGCTGTCGCGATGCGGCCCGCGGAAGTCGGGGAGATAGGTGTAGACCGGTGCATCCAGATTTATTCTGCCGCGATCTACGAGCATCATCACGGCGAACGTCGTCGCCATCACTTTGGTGACGGAAGCGAGATCGAACAGTGTGGAGGTGTGCATGACGCGCGGTGCGTCGAGACGGTGCCTGTTGAAGTCGTACAGCTCGGCGTATCCGAACGCCCGATTCTGGAGCACCTTGCCGTTCTGCGCGATTACAAGGACCGCTCCGGGAATGAGGTTTCTGGCGACTGCGGCCTCGACGAGTGAGTCCGCTATTGCGATGCCGGCGGTCATGGTGGGAGAGGGCGTCGCTTGCGCAGATGCGGACGGGGTAGTCCGTATAATTCCGGACGCAATCAGGAGCGTCAGGAGTAACTGTCTCGCGCGAATGCACATAAGCGTGGTCATCATGTTGGACGCCGTAGAGTCGGATGGTGCGTCGCTATCGGAGCCTTCGTCTGGAGGGACACTCTGGCGGCGCGGCCACTACACTTGCCGACGCGATGGTGACACCGGCGAGCCAACCACCAACGATGTTGTGGATCCAGTGCTCATCAAGATACAGGCGCGTGAACGCAACCGTGGCCGCGGTCGCCCCCGGGCCCAGAACGCACATCTCTGGCCACCGTCCGCAGGTTACCGACGCACGGACGGCACTCCGATTGCTATGTAGGCGTTCACCCCAGCCACGAGGCCCTAATGATCAGGATCAATTCTCTCAGTTCGATTCGCCGAGTCGCGTTCGCGGCTGCGCTCGCCATGTTGGCGGGATGCTCGTCCACCGGAGGGCTGGGCAGCATTCTGGGCAGCGTACTCGGGAACGGGGGCGGAGCGACTCAGGGTAATCAGATATACGGTAGCGTGCAGGGCGTCGACACCCGGTCTCAGCGGATCGCGATCCAGCAATCGAACGGCCAGTCGGTGTGGATACGCTACGATAACAACACGCAGGTCGTTTACCAGAATCAGAACTACTCGCCAACCGCGCTCGAGAACGGCGACCAGGTGACGGCTAATATCCAGGATGCCGGCAACGGCTCGTATTACACGAGCTACGTACTGGTGAACCAGTCGGTTCGAGGGAGCAACGGTGGCCAGCCCGGTAACGTGCAGACGTTTCAGGGTACCGTACGCCAGGTCGATCGTCAGAACGGGGCGTTCGCGATGGACGAGAGCAACTTCGGTCGTATCACCGTTGTTCTTGCCAATGGCGTGAGTCGCGCGGACGTGGACCGGTTCAATACCCTGCGGGCCGGCGATTTTGTCCGGTTCTACGGCTACTCCACAGGGAACTCGGCGGTGCAGCTGCGTCAGTTCTACTGAGCTGGTACGCGGCGGCAAGCCATTGCCCTTCTGCACAGCCGGTTTGGACCGTTGCTTCTGCTCATTGTCTTGATCATGGGACCACGGTAAGTGTACCGTGCCAGCTTTACTACTTCATTTCGGTGGGCTAATTCTATGCGACAGCACATTTGCAGCATGCAGGGTCAGTTAGTTTGCCATGACCGCAAGCCAGTACCCCATGCCGGGTATTTTCACGTTTTTGACCGATGGGTGAAATGATGGTTCCATGATCATTCACATTGTCCTCGTCGTCGACGACGAGCCGAAGATCCGCGCGATCGTTCGCACGGCGCTCGAACATGAAGCCGAGCGTATTTTAGAGGCGACCACGGGCCGCGACGCGATCGCTGTCGCTGAACGGGAGCGCCCGGATCTCATCATTCTCGATCTCGGTCTTCCGGACATTGAAGGTGTCGAAGTATGTCGCTCCATTCGGGCGTGGTCTAGCGCATCGATCCTCGTTCTTTCGGCGCGTGCAAGTGAGGAGGAGAAGGCTACGCTTCTGGATGCGGGCGCGGACGACTATATCACCAAGCCGTTCAGCACGTTGGAACTTCAGGCACGGGTCCGAGCTCAGGCGCGCCGGGCGCGAATGACTGCGATTCCGGGCAGCGACGCCCCAGTTGCTACACATGATGTCATCATCGATACGGCGCGACGCGAGGTCACGCGGCTCGGCGAGCCCATTCGCCTCACGCCTACTGAATGGGCGTTGCTGCGAGTGTTAGTGGCCAATGCAGGGCGAACGGTTACTCACGCGCAGCTATTTCGCGCTGTCTGGGGTGAGTCGTATGGTGACACTCAGCTGTATCTCCGAGTTTATGTTGCCCACCTGCGCCGGAAGCTCGAGGCTGATTCATATCAGCCCAAGTTGATCGTGACCGAGCCAGGTGTTGGATACCGCTTTGTGCTCGACCCATAGTTCAAACTTCCTTCTGCATTTGCACGCACGGCCCATGGAGCATGACATCACGTCGGTAACCAAATCCATTCGAAGCCTCACAGCGACGTGGCGACGGCGCGATGTCCTGCGCTTGCTACGTGTATGGATCGTGTCGTTCATTGGTCTTGCGGTGGTCACACTGGCAATGTTGGCCGTTCGTCCCGACCTGGATAAGGCGCATGTCGCGCTTCTGTATGTGCTGGTTGTTCTCGTTGGCAGCGCTGGTGGCGGACGTATTCTCGGGCTTTGCCTGGTTGGGTGCGCATTTCTGCTGTTTGATTACCTCTTCCTGCAACCGTACCACACGCTCGTCATCGCGGATCCGCTCGATTGGCTGGTATTGGTGACCTTCATTGTCACGAGCGTCGTCGCGGCACAGTTGCTTACGCGCGCGCAGCAACGTACCGCTGAGGCGCGCGCACGAACCACTGAAGTGGAGCGACTCTCGGCACTTGGTGCCGAGACGCTCAACGTCACCCGGCCCGAAGACGCGCTGACCGCGATTGCGGAAATGATTCGATCAACACTGGCGGTCGAGACCTGTGATCTGTACGTAGCTTCGATCCAACCCGGAGGCTTGCGGGTGGCGACGCACGTTGCCAAGGGCGTGGTGGATCCCGGAGGTTTTGCGATTGGGGAGTCACATGCAGAGCGTCATCTAGGTACTGAGGGGCACACCCTGGTTGAGTGGAGTCTGGAAAGTGGGAATGTGAGCGTAGAGCGATTGGATGGGACGTTGGGAGTCGTAGTGGGGCGTGAGCCGCGCGAGGGCCATCCAGCGACAGTAATTCCGTGGCACGAAGTGGTCAATGCGCGTGCGATCACGATCCCACTCCGGGTTCGAGAGCGCATCGTGGGAGTTCTACGAATCAGCAACGATTCTGGGATCGATCTCGCTTCGGACCAGCGCGAGTTTCTCAATGCCCTGTCCTACTACGCGGCACTGGGGGTGGAGCGGATGCGCCTTACCGCCGAGGCATCGCACACCGAGGCGTTTCGGGAGGCGGACCGGCTCAAGAATGCGCTACTTGCGGCTGTGTCGCACGACTTGCGTACTCCGCTTACAACCATGAAAGCGTTGGCGCACGATATCGCTGAGCGTGGAGCTGCATCTGGAGATATGCGCGCGGTGTCGATTGAAGAAGAAGCAGATCGGCTCACAGCATTGGTGTCGGATCTTCTGGATCTGTCGCGGCTTACTGGTGGCGCAATTCAGTTTCGGCCGGAAGTAAATGCCGCGGACGATCTCATCGGCGCGGCGCTGGCGCGTGCGCGCAGTATGCTCGCCCGTCGTGATGTTCGAGTCATAGCCGACCGCACTCAGCCAGCCCTTCTAGGTATCTTCGACTTCGTGCACACGCTACGCGCCCTC
>PLEG01000256.1 GCA_003136975.1 Gemmatimonadota bacterium
GCCTCGAACGCAACTCGCTCCGGAACCAGCCCGATTACTACGCACCAGATAATGTCTACTCCACGCGTGCGAGCCTCGCGCTCGCCCGCTGCATACGCGACCGAGAGGGAGGTGCGGTCGATGTCGACGAGATTCATCGACACCTGGGCCTGACCGTCCACTTCCAGCCCGAGCGCTTTCACCGCCGGTAATCCACCGCTCGATTCGCGCACCGCGCGCGCGATTTCCCTGGCCATTGGGAGCGCCTCCACACCACCGACGTATGCATTGAACGCGATCAGAAACGGGCGAGCGCCAATCGCGACCGCGCCGGCGGTTGGATGCACCCGTGCCGGCCCGAAATCGGGAAGCCGGTTGGGATCGGAGCCGATTGTGTTGCGCAGACTCTCGAACCCCCCGCGCCTGACATCGGAGAGATTGCGGCGCGATGGAAGCATCGCTGCTCGCTCGTAGAGGTAAACAGGGATCGCGAGATCATCACCAACGCGTCGACCGACCTCGCGCGCGATGGCGACACAGTCGTCCATCGTCGCGCCGTCGAGCGGGACAAACGGAACCACATCAGCCGCCCCGATGCGCGGATGTACGCCGGCGTGTTTTGTGAGATCAATATGATCGCGCGCGGCGCGTATTGCCGCGACGGCGGCATCTGGCATCACGTCGGCCGATGCCACGAAGGTTATGACGGATCGGTTATGCCACGCGTCCGACGTTGTGTGCAGCACCGACACGCCCGGCACTGCTGCGATGCGATCGCGAATGGCGTTCACCACCGCCATGTTGCGGCCTTCGGAGAAGTTCGGCACGCATTCAATGAGCTTCATGCGGTGGCTCCGTTGTCGGCATCGTGAAGCACGTCGAGCAGCCACGCATGCATTGATGGATTGCCGGCTACGAGTGGTGAAGTGCCGATACTTGCAGGGGTCCCTTGAATGCCGGAAACCACGCCGCCGGCCTCACTCACGAGTAGAATTCCGGCGGCGATGTCCCACGGCGAGAGATGAAGCTCCCAGAATGCATCGAATCGTCCGGCTGCGAGCCACGCGAGATCGATAGCTGCCGAGCCGACGCGGCGGATTCCGGATGTCGCTTGGGCGACGGGAACAAATTGCCGAGCGTAGCGCTCCGTTTCTGCGTGCTCGCCGAACGGGAATCCGGTGCCGATGAGTGCACGTGCCGGTTCTGTGATAGTTGAAACCTGAATCGGGGTGCCATTTACGCGCGCGCCAAAGCCGCGCACCGCCGTGAATAATTCCCCGCGTGGAATGTCGAGCACCAACGCGATTACCGGTTCGGTCTCGTGAATCGCGGCGATGGACACGGAAAACGCCGGAATCCCGTGCAGGAAGTTGGTGGTTCCATCCAACGGATCCACCACGAACGCGAGCCCGCTGGGAAGCGGATCGTCACGCCAGCTTTCTTCGCCCAGTACCCGCACGTCGGGAAAATCCTCACCTAGCGCGGAGGTCAGCTCGTGCCGGATCACGGCCTCTGAGGAAGTATCGATCTCGGTCAGGTAATCGGCTCGTCCCTTCGTTTGCCAGACCAGCCCCGAGCGACGCGTGGCGCCCCCAAGGATTATCTCCTCCGCGGCACGAGCGGCGACGATCATCGCATCGAGAATCCGTGCAACAATTTCGCGGTCGTACGGAATGTCTGCCTGCGTCATAGGGAGGGCTCGTATATTTCGCGCATGGCACGTGTATTCAGCGGCATTCAACCCTCGGGTGAGCTGCACATCGGAAACTACCTCGGCGCGATCCGAAACTGGGTCGAGCTGCAACACAAGTACGAGTCCTTTTTCTCGATCGTCGACTATCACGCGATAACGGTCTCCTACGAGCCTGCCGATCTGCGGCGGCGCACGCGCGACATGGCAATCTCGCTCGTTGCTGCCGGCGTCGATCCGGCTCGATGCACTTTGTTCCTACAGTCGGCGGTCTCCGAACATACGGAGCTGGCCTGGATTTTCAACACGGTGACGCCGCTGGGCGAGTTGGAGCGGCAGACGCAATACAAGGACAAATCGAGCCGGCAGGAGAGTCTTCTGGCCGGATTGCTCAACTATCCGGTACTGCAGGCGGCGGACATCGCGCTCTACAAATCTGATCTGGTCCCCGTAGGCGAGGATCAGGTTCAGCATCTGGAGCTCGCGCGCGAGATCGTTCGGCGCTGGAACACGAAGTTCAGCGTCGAGTTTTTTGTCGAGCCAAAACCGTTTCTGACGCCGACGCGCCGAATAATGGGGTTGGATGGCCGGGCGAAGATGTCAAAGTCGCTCGGGAATACCGTCGGACTGCTCGATGAGCCGTCGGTAATCTGGGAGAAGCTGCGTCCGGCCGTCACTGATCCGGCGCGGGTGAGAAAGACGGATCCTGGGACGCCGGAAATCTGCAACATCTATCACATCCACCAGGCGTTCAGCCCGCCCGAAACGGTGGAGCATGTCGCGCAACAATGCCGAAGCGCGGGATGGGGCTGCATAGATTGCAAGCGGGTGCTCCAGGATTCGATGGAGGCCGAGCTGGGTCCGATTCGCGCTCGAGCCGCGGAGTTGCGGGCGACGCCTGAATTGCTCGATGATGCGCTCTCAACCGGAGCCGTGAACGCGAAGAGGGTGGCGAGCGCAACGCTTGGCGAGGCCAAACAGATCATGGGTCTTCGCTAGCGGGTGAGTACGGACGACGTCCGCACGCTGCTTGGGCGCATCGGCGCTGCGGCGCGTCCGGCAGGCTCAGCGGCCGAGGCAGACGCGCGCGGCGTTTGCGCCGGCTGGTTGCGCGATGCTGGATTTGAAGTTGAGGAGCGCACTTTTACGTATTCGGCGCTCCCTGGAATGTGGGGAGCCCCAATCGCCGGACTGGTGCTGCTCGTAACCGCGCTGGCAACGGCTGCGGGAATTACGCGCGGCCGCGAGAGCGGAGATCGGGTCGTGGGGTGGGCCGTCGCGACACTGGTGTTGATGGCGGCGGCTGGATGGTGGACCGGCCGGTTCGGGACGCGCATGCTGCCGTTCGTCCGCCGGGACGGAGTGAACCTGGAGGCGCGTCGAGGGGTACCGAGCGTGTGGCTTGTTGCGCACCTCGATAGCAAGAGCCAACCCGTTTCGTTACTGATCCGCGCTTCCGCGGTTGTTGCTGTTTGTTGCTGCTGGGTCAGTTTTCTCGCTGGGTGGGGGCTGTCGATGGTTACGCCGGTTCCCAAAGGCATTCTGCTCGTCCTGGTTGGCT
>PLEG01000250.1 GCA_003136975.1 Gemmatimonadota bacterium
CATCGCCGTGCTCTACACGCACGCTCCAGTTGCCGATCGATCCTTCCCAGGGGCCAACGTCGTACTGCACGCCTACGTCCTCTCTGAGCACATCGCCGCCCCAGCAATCATGATTGCCCGCGATGTAGAGTATTTCCGTTCCACTTTCCCGGAGAGCCGCGAGCGCGGCTAGTGTCCTGAACCCGCGCCGCGGGATGACGGTCTTCCATTCAAACCAGAAGTCGAAAAGATCGCCGTTGATGACAAGTGTCTTCACCCGACCGGTAATGGCCGCCAGGTACGATTCGAACAGTCGTTCTGTTTCCGCGCTCGCGACCCCGAGATGCAGGTCTGACACGATATGACATGGAGTCTTCAGCACGCGACAAGCTTAGCGCGGCGGCGGTATCTTAACAAATGCTCCAGGTGACCGAAGTTCGCGTCAGATACGCGGAAACCGATCAGATGGGCGTGGTTTATCACGCCAACTACCTCGCATGGTGCGATATCGGCCGGACCGATCTCATTCGCGCGCTCGGCGGTATGACCTACGCCGAACTCGAGCGGGAAGGAACCGCGCTCGCGGTCGTCGAAGCCCATCTTCGATATGTCAAGCCGGCGCGCTACGACGACCTTATCCGGGTCACGACGCGCGTAACGGAGGTCCGGTCGCGGGTGGTCCGCTTCGACTACGAAATCAATATTGCTGACGGTGGTCTCATTGCGATCGGCTACACGACCCTAGTGGCGATGACCCGCGAAGGACGCGGATCATGTATTCCCGAACATTTGCGGCAACAACTTGATCGTGTGCGGGTAAACGCCTGACATGCTGCTGACCCTTGTTGTGGCTGCCGCGCTATCCGGCTTCGGCGCACGAGTCGCGCGCCCTCTCTCAGATGCGTTTCCGCCCACCAACTCGCGCTCCGCGCACCTTTCAGCCGCATCGGATCTCCGATTCGCTCGACATCGTTCTGTATGCTCGTATTCTCCAATCCGCCGATCAGCGTGCGCTCGATACAGTTCTGATCGCTACGGCCCTCCAATCCGGGGACGCCGAGATACGCCGAGTGGCTGCGCGAACGCTATCGCAGGTCGCCCTGCGGCATCGGCGACGCGCACTGCCGATGTTGCGCGCTCTGACCGCAGACGGTGACAGCGCAGTCGCGGCCGCCGCGGTGTTCGGTCTCGGACTCGTTCGCGACACCGCTTCGATTTCGCTGCTGGCAGCACTCGTCCGCGCTTCCAACGCGTCTGCTCCATCCGCGGCGTGGGCTCTTGGCGAGATCGGTGCGACTGCCTCCGATACGATTTCCAGACTTCTCGGCGAGCACCGCGCGGTCGATCGCGTGAGCCATGCGTCATCGCGAGAGTTGCTCATCGCGGCCTCGAAGATGCGGCCGCTTAATTTTGCTGCCGTCGCACCGTACATCGGTTCATCCGACGCGGAGCTCCGGTGGGCCGCGGCGTACGCCGTCGCGCGCCAGCGTTGGCGAGCCGGCGCGAGCGCATTGCTTGATGCCAGTGCTCCGGACGCCGCGTTCCGTGCCGAACTTGCACGCGAGCTGACTTCGCAGGTTGTAGGAGACTCGCTGCGCAATCGCGCGATTTCCCGGTTGAACGCACTCGTCGTGGATGCCGATCCTTATGTGCGCATCAACGCACTTCATTCGATCGGAACTTTCGGAGCGATCGCGCGCCCGATCGTACTTCACGCGCTTCACGATCGCGACGCAAATGTGCGCGTCGCAGCGGCACAGAGCTCCGCTACGGCGTTCGACACGGTAATGTCCGCATGGCAGGAAGCCTGGAATTCCGACCCGGGATTCAAGGTTCGTAAATCCTTGCTCGAATCAGCGGCGTCAGCCGGCGCCACGCTCCCCGGTGACGCCGAGTGGCGCAAGTCAACCGACTGGCG
Organism: Gemmatimonadota bacterium; assembly: GCA_003136975.1. GTDB lineage: Bacteria > Gemmatimonadota > Gemmatimonadetes > Gemmatimonadales > Gemmatimonadaceae > Fen-1247. The sequence continues at coordinate 1,898 of PLEG01000250.1, forward strand.
CTTCCGTGACGGAGCCGTTGTGGCGTGGGGCGGCTCGCACGACACGGTTCACGCGCGCAGTGTAGCGCTTGAAATGACTCACGATTCCGACGCGCGCGTGCGTGGTTCAGCCTACGGCGTTCTCGCCGCGAGCGATACTGCACGCCGCGACAGCGTGGTCCAGCTTGCACTCGCCGCCGCGAAGACTGATCCGGACTCGATAGTTCGAAACTCCATCCCCGGCGCGCGCGCACGCTCGGTCGACACCGCCGCCGTGGAGCGTCCGGTCGAGTGGTACGCGAACGCGGTGCGACGCATCGTCGTTCCGTCGCTGCGTGGCCGGCCGCCACGCGCTACGATGCGCACCGCGCGCGGCCGTATCCGGATCACCTTCGATGGCGTCCTCGCGCCACTGACAGTGCTTAATTACGCGACGCTCGTAGAAATGCATGCGTATGACCATCTCCATTTCCATCGCGTCGTTCCCGGCTTCGTCGCGCAGGACGGCGACCCGCGCGGCGACGGCGAGGGCGGTCCCGGTTACGCAATTCGCGATGAGCTGACCTTGCTGCCGTACGCTCGCGGCGCAGTCGGAATGGCGCTGTCCGGCCCGGATACCGGCGGCAGTCAGTATTTCCTCACACTTACCGCGCAGCCACATCTCACCGGTCATTACACGGTGTTTGGCCGCGTTACGTCAGGCCTCGATGTGATGGATGCGCTGGTCGAAGGCGACGCCATCAACTCAGTGGTGATTCGCTGGTGATTCGCCTTCTTCGAAGCGTCTGGTTGACGGCGGGATTGTCGGCAGCCGTGAGCGCATCGGCCTGCGCGCCGCGCATCCACTCGCTTTCCGGCGTTGCACCACTCAACGCCGCGCTTCCGTCCTTCGCGCTACCATCGGATCCTCAAAAGGTCACTTTCAAGTGGGAGCTGAACGACAACTCGATGGTCGCTCGTGGTGACGGCGTCGCGCGGCTTGGGCCTCCCGATCACGCGCGCGTCGACCTCTTCCTTGGAGGAGGTTTCGGAGCGGCGGCCGCCGCGGTTCTTGTGGGCGACAGCCTCGTCGTACCTCCAGGTTCCAACGGTCTGGACCTGGTCCCTCCGGCGCCGCTATTATGGGCTGCGCTCGGGCGCCTTGCGCTTCCCGCGGTTCCTGATACGATCATCCGGGTTTCAGGAGACACCCTTCGCGCCGNNGTCAACTCACTCGCGTCGAGCGCATCTCAGGCGACCGAATTGTGGAGTGGGTTGACCGGCGTCCGGGCAAACAGATTCGTTATGAGTTGTCCGGACGCCGCTCGCTCGTCCTTGATATCGAGACCCAACAACCCGTGGCCCCGTTTGATGCGTCTATCTGGCGCTTTTAAGAAGCTTCTCCTCGCCACACCCTTCGTGCTCGCCCTCTCTGGCTGCCTTTACGGCTTCCACGGAGGCGGGTTGCCTTCGCACATACACACCATCTCCGTCATCCCGTTCGATAACCAAACGCCGGTCGCTGACGTACAGCGCGAAATCTCCGATTCGTTGCGCGTCCGGCTCATCAGCCGGCTCGGACTGCGTGAAGCCTCCGAGGCCCGCGCCAGCGCAGTGGTCAGGGGCACGATCCGTCGCTACGAATCCGGTATCCCAATCGGCGTCGACGCCAATTCGCGCGGTGCGGCCCCCGTTCAGCGCGCTCTCGAGATGGTCCTCGACATCGACGTGATCGATCAGACCAACGGCAAGAGTCTGTGGTCCCGCAAGGGATACATGGTGCAGGGCCAATATGCCGAAGGGAAGGAAAATCTCGGACGCTCGTTGGCTGTCGACAAGATTGTTACCGCCATCGTTGAAGGAGTCCAATCGCAATGGTGAGCAGGCGCGGCGCTACCGAGACGGGCTGTCTTGGATGGATGCTGATCATCGCCATCATCGCCTATGTGGGAATGCACGTTGGCGCACCATACATGCGCTTCTACCGCTTCCGCGACGCGGTGGATCAACAGGTGCGTTACGCCACCTTCCGCAACGACGACGGAATTCGAAAGGAGATCTGGTCCGCTGCCGACTCGATCGGCCTCCCGGAAGAGGCATACCACCTGACAGTGGAGCGCGCCCCGAGCGCCATCCGCATCTTTGGTGCTTACGATGACTCCTGGCGGCTCTTCCGTTTAACGCGTCCCGTGCATTTCATACTGAATCGGCAAGGTCCGCTGTGACACCGCCGCGAGATCCTGGTTCCAAGGTGATGTCGTGGACCACGCTGCGCGATTGGCGCGGTGATTTCTGGGGTCGTGTCGTGTTCACCAACGGCGTGTTCGATCTACTCCATCCCGGTCACATCGACATACTGAAAGCCGCGCGCGCAGCTGGCGATGCGCTCGTTGTCGGAATCAACAGCGACGACTCCGTCAAGCGGCTCAAGGGAGCAGCGCGCCCCATACGATCGCAGGCGGAACGCGCGTACGTGGTTGCCGCGCTCGAGGCTGTGGACGTTGTGACAGTGTTCGATGAAGACACGCCACTCGATCTCGTGCAATGCCTGCTGCCTGATGTAATAGTGAAGGGCGGAGATTATACCGAATCGACCATCGTTGGTGCCGCCGAAGTGCGTGCGCGGGGTGGTGAAGTTTTGGTGATACCGCTCACTCCAGGACAATCGACAACTTCAATCATAGAGCGCATGCGTGAGTAGTTCTGCTGGTGGTTCAGATGTGCTGGTACGTCGCGACGATCAGTTGCGTCCGGTGTCAATCGAGCGCTCCGTTTCGCCGTACGCGGAAGGTTCATGTCTGATCTCGTTTGGCATGACGAAAGTGCTGTGCTCTGCATCGATTGAAGAGGGAGTTCCATCGTGGCGTCGTGGGCGCGGAGAGGGTTGGCTCACAGCGGAATATGCGATGCTTCCGCGCGCAACTCGCACGCGCAACTCGCGCGAACGCGACAAGATTGGTGGACGGACGCAGGAGATACAACGTCTCATCGGTCGCTCCATTCGCGCGATGCTGGACGACTTCAAATTCGGCGAATACACGCTCAAACTCGACTGTGACGTGCTGCAAGCCGACGGTGGAACGCGTACCGCCGCGATCACCGGCGCCGCGGTCGCGACGGTCGATGCATTCGACTGGTTGGTGGCCAGCGGAAAGATCGCAACGTCACCCGTCAAGCGACGCGTTGCGGCGGTCAGCGTGGGAGTTATCGACGGCGTTGCGCGATTGGATCTCGACTACGATCAGGACGTTCGCGCCGAGGTGGACATGAACGTCGTGATGAGCTCCGAAGGACGTTACGTGGAAGTGCAGGGCACCGGAGAACACGGAACGTTCGATCGCGTTCAGCTCGATCGTCTTCTCGATCTTGCGACGCACGGAATCACCGATCTCGCCGAGCGACAGCGCGTCGCGCTCGGTCCGTGAGCGAAGTTCAGTATCTCCTCGCAACGCGCAATGAAGGCAAGTTGCGCGAGCTACGCGACATATTCGCGCAGCATAACATTCGGGTGACCGATCTCACGGAAGCCGGGGTTCCCGAGACATCGGATGAAGACTCCATCGAATCATGGGACACGTTCGAGGAGAACGCGCTCGCGAAAGCTCAATACTTTCATCGGCGTACCGGCCTTCCGACGTTCGCCGATGACTCGGGGCTGACCGTCGAAGCACTCGGCGGCGCACCGGGCGTCCGCAGCAAGCGCTTGTCCGGTCGCACAGATCTCACCGGCAAGTCGCTTGACGCGGCGAACAACGCCGCGCTACTCGGACAGCTTCGCCGCATCAACGCACTTCCGGCGGAGGCGGCATTTGTATGCGCCGCAGCGTTTGCCGACGCGGAGAGGACGGTTGTCCGCACCGGAACCACCGCCGGAGTCGTGGTGCAACAGCCGCGCGGCTTTGGTGGCTTCGGCTACGACCCGCACTTCGTCTCAAAGGAGCTGGCGCAGACATTCGGCGAAGCCTCCGAAGACGCAAAGCTTCGCATCGGCCATCGCGGTCGCGCATTTCGCTCGCTCCTCGAGGCTTTTGACGCGGAATTCAACGGATCGTTGCCGTAAGCACCCATCCGTAACTAAGTTCATCCTCTCGGGGCGTAGCGTAGCCTGGTAGCGCGCCTGCTTTGGGAGCAGGA
>PLEG01000192.1 GCA_003136975.1 Gemmatimonadota bacterium
TTCTTCGAGATGCTGGGCAACTTCTCGTTTGGTGATTACTTCAAGCGTGAGGCGATCGGGTTCGCGTGGCGCTTCGTCACGGGTGAGCTCGGTCTTTCGCCAGACAACCTACGCGTAACCGTATTTCGCGATGACGCGGAAGCGCGCGCATTATGGAAGGAGATTGCGGGTCTTCCCGATAATCGTGTGTTCGGGCTCGGCGAGAAGGACAACTTCTGGCAGATGGCAGACACCGGGCCGTGCGGACCGTGCACCGAGATTTACGTTGATCTCGCGCGCGTTGCGCGTGACTGGCGTGCGCCTGCGGGATCGACCGGCGCGTGGACTGACCCGAGCATTGTGGATTTCGACACGGAGACCTTCGTCGAGGCGGCTGAAGCGGGCCGGTTCGTCGAGATATGGAACCTCGTCTTCATGCAGTTCGACCGGCAGCAGGACGGAACGCTATCGCCGCTGCCGAAACCGTCGGTCGATACGGGTGCCGGCCTGGAACGGATTGCGGCGGTAATGCAGGGAGTCGCGAACAACTTCGACACGGATTTGTTCGCGCCGTTGATCGCATCTGTCGAAGCGCAGTTGGGCGCCGTCACGATCTCCGATGCCCACGAGAGGCTCGCGGCGATGCGCGTCATATCTGACCACGCGCGGTCTATTGCCTTCCTGCTCGCCGACGGCGTGTATCCATCGAACGACGGGCGCGGCTACGTGCTTCGCAGAATCCTTCGACGCGGTGTGCGCTATGCGTGGCTCCTCGGCAGGCGCGAGCCCACGCTCACTCGCGTCGTCGAACAGGTAGTCGAGACAATGCGCGATGTATATCCGGAGTTGCAGCAACGGCGGCAGCATATCATTGACACCACGCGCGCCGAGGAGGAGCGGTTTCTGGCGACGATCAACGGCGGCATGCAGCGGTTCGACGAGCTTGCTCCGCCCGCGACGACGCAGGAGCGGAGTATCGCCGGTGAAGATGCGTTCAAGCTTTACGATACTTACGGATTCCCGATAGACCTCACGGAACTCATGGCGCGAGAGCGTGGTTACACCGTTGACATTCCCGGCTTCGAACGTGCACTTGGAGCGCAGCGCACGCAATCGCAGGAGGAGCGTCGTTCGCGCAAGCTCGGCGTCGCCGCTGACGACCTGGGCGACGCTTCCGCGTGGTCGGATGTCAGTGGCTCCCTGAGCGACGCGCTAGCGAGTACCCGTTTCGTGGGCTATGAAACGCGCGACGCAAACACCGAAGCCGTAGCGGTTCGCACGCTGAGTGACGGGCGCGTCGCGGTGTTGCTCCGCGAATCACCATTCTACGCTGAGTCCGGTGGCCAGATCTCCGATGCCGGTGAGATAGTCGGTGAGGGTTGGCGCGTTACCGTAGATGATGTTCGAAAACTGGACGGCAAATCGGTCGCGATCGGAAAGCCGACCGGCACGGTTGCGCGCGGCCCTGCGCGCGCCGCTGTCCCGCGCGATGTTAGACTCGATACCGAACGGAATCACACCGCCACGCATCTGCTGCACGCGGCGCTCCGCGAGACGCTGGGCGAGCACGTGCACCAGGCGGGCTCGATGGTCGCACCAGACCGCCTTCGCTTCGACTTCACACACAGCGGGCCGCTCACGCACGAGCAGGCCGAACGCGTGGAAGAGATCGTAAATCGCGGCGTGTTGTCGGCGACGCCGGTTACGACGACTGAACGCCCCTACCAGGAAGCCGTATCGTCTGGCGCGATGGCGTTGTTTGGTGAGAAGTACGGCGATGTCGTGCGCGTAGTTGATATTCCTGCGCTCTCAACCGAGCTGTGCGGAGGCACGCACGTCCGTAACACGGCGGAGATCGGACTGTTCAGCATAATCAGCGAATCTGGAATTGCTGCCGGAGTCCGGCGCATCGAGGCCATAACAGGAACGCGCGCCTACGAGGCCGAGCGCGAGCGCGAGCGTCTTCTTCGGAGCATCAGTGAAGTGGTGAAGGCGACGCCTGCTACGGTGTTGCGGCGTGTCCAGTCTCTGGCGGACGAGCGACGGACGCTCGAGAAGCGAGTAGCTGAGCTGATGCGCGGGGGCAGTGGCGGCGCGAGCGGACCGGTGCGGGAATTACTCGACGGCGCAACATCGGTGAGCGGCTTGCGGCTCGTCGCGCGCGAGGTGTCGACCGCTGACGCGAAGTCGCTACTGGAACTCGTTGAGGCCGCGCGTGAGACGGCGACAGATGCGATCCTTGTGCTCGTGAGTGCGATGGACGGCGGCAAGAATGCCGTCATTGCAGCGGCCGGCGACACAGCGCGCGAGCGCGGGGCGCGAGCGGATGTCATAGTCAAGACGCTCGCTCAGGAGTTCGGCGGACGCGGTGGTGGAAAGGCCGCGCTGGCGCAGGGTGGCGTCCCAAATGCGGATGTATTTCCTGCGTTGCTGGCGCGTGCCGCGGCGATCGTCGCCGAGCAACTAGGGTGACAGTCGCGAACGAGTTACTCGGTGACTGGTTGGATCGCGAGCTTACCGGCGTTCCGCAGGAGCTCGCCATGCGGGTTCGCACGGCGCTTCCAGCTGCGTGGCAATCCGCTTGTCTTACGGATGGCGCTGCAATTCTGACGGCTGCTGCCGCCAGTGAGCTTCGCACGTTGTTGGAGCGTGGGTGCGAGACGCGATGGGCAGCGCCCGGCTTACTGACGGTGGACGCACTCGTGACTTACGCGTGCGAGCTGCTCGCATTGGCTGGATCGAATATCGATGCCGGCACTGCCGATATTCTCAACACGATTGTACAGACCTTGCCTCAGCAGGGCTCCGTCGCGTGATCGTTATTCTGTTCACGGGCGGTACGATCGCCATGCGCAACGATCCGACCGCGCGCGGGAATACTCCGGCACTCACCGGCGCCGAGATTGTGAAGGCAACGCACGGGATCGACAACACAAGTGCCATCGAGACGGAAGACTGGGGCCATTTCCCTGGTCCGCACATGAACATCGCGCGCATGTGGGCGCTCAGGACTCGCATAGCCGAACATCTTGCGCGCGCAGATGTAACCGGTGTGGTGGTGACTCATGGTACAGATACACTCGAAGAATCAGCGTACGTCGCTGCGCGCTCCCTGTCATCGTCCAAGCCCGTGGTGTTCACGGGCGCGATGCGGACGCAGAGCGATCTCGGATGGGATGGGCCGGCGAATCTGTTCGAGGCAGTGCACGTCGCAGCCAGTCCGGCGTCCGTTGATCAGGGTGTGATGGTTGTTCTCAGCGGCCAGATATTCACGGCGCTGGACGTTACCAAGTCGAACACGCAACTTCTCGATGCGTTCGAGAGCCCGGGTCTTGGGCCGATCGGATATCTAGACGAGGGTGAGGTGATCTTTCGGCGCGAGTTGCCGCCGCGGATTCCCGCGATCGTTCCGGTGGCGCCGGCCACTCCGGTAGACGTGTTCTTCGCTGCCGCTGGCGGCGACTCGCGGTTGCTCGATGCGGTGCGCGATGAATCACGCGGTGCTGTCATCGCCGCGATGGGACGCGGCAACGTTCCGCCGGAGATGGTCCCGGGAATCGGGCGATACATCGCGGACGGCAAGCCGGTCGTGATCACGTCGCGCACGGGTGGAGGACGTGTCGGTCACACGTACGCATATCCCGGCGGCGGACGCACGCTCGAGGACATGGGTGCGATCCTGGCTGGATCCCGGCGCCCGCAACAGGCGCGCATCGATCTGATGCTCGCCCTCGGCGCAGGCGAGACCGACGCTGAATTGCGCGTTCTCTTCTCAGCCTGATTGTCGAGCCGATTCGGCATGCCATTGATGCAACCGCCGGATGCGGTAGTGGGAATCACGCGAGTACTTGAAGACGCGGGCTACGAGGCCTGGTGCGTTGGCGGTGGCGTGCGCGATGCGCTGCTTGGCATCCCAAATCTCGATTGGGATCTCACGACGAGCGCAAAGCCTCAACAGGTCCGGCGACTATTCAAGCGGACCGTTCCAGTGGGCATCGAGTTTGGGACGATCGGCGTGCTCGACGATAGCAACGTCATGCACGAGGTCACGACATTTCGCGCGGATGTAGAAACTGACGGCAGACATGCGGTCGTCAAATTTGGTGAATCCCTCGACGACGATCTCGCGCGACGCGACTTCACCATCAACGCAATAGCATATTCGCCGTCCCGCGACGAGCTGCGGGATCCGTTCGGCGGTCAGCGTGATCTCGCCGCGAAGACGTTGCGCGCGGTCGGCGTGCCGAAAGACCGGATGCGCGAGGATCGGCTCCGGGCGCTCCGCGCAATTCGTTTTGCTTCACGCTTTGGCTTCGAGATGGACCGGGCCACGTGGCAGGCGATCCTCGTCAGCGCGCCACATCTGCAACGACTCTCGCCCGAGCGCGTCCAACAGGAGATCACCAAAACGATGAGCCAGGTCGCGCTGCCGAGTGTCGCTTTTCGGATGTGGCGTGACAGCGGTGCGCTCGCCGAGCTCATACCAACGCTGGCTGGCATCACGGATGTTGAGCTGTTGGCGCTCGATCATCTGCGCCTCCCATTGCTTGCGCGGCGACCACAGAGGCTTCAGACCCGTCTGGCGGGACTCTTCTCTGCGGCGCGGCCTGGCACGGTGCTCGCCATGCTCAAGGGACTACGTTTCTCCAACGCGGACGTTGCATGGATCGGAGGACTCGTTGAACGCTGGCACGACATGGGACGAGGCATGAAAGAGCAGCTCATGCAGGCTGCCCCGCCAACCGACGCGATCCTGCGTGGATGGGCCGGACGAGCGGGACGTACACGTCTCGCTCCCGTACTGCGCATCGCTGACGCACACTGGTGGGCCGAGCGTGAGAGTGGCAAGTTGGCGCCGACGCGCGCACGGGTGGAGTCGGTTTATCGGCGCGCAATTCGAATTGCATATCGCGACCCGGTCGAGGTATCGGATCTAGCCGTCAACGGTGACGATCTGCTAAAGATTGGCATTTCCGGCAAACGGCTCGGCAACACGCTTCGCTTGCTACTTAAGTACGTGCTGGAAGATCCGGCGCGCAACACACGAGAGGCGCTGTTGCGCCAGGCGGAGGAGATGTCATGATCTTCCGGGGGCGAACGCGGCACGTGACAGTCTGGCGCCGGTTTCGGTCCGGACACGACGGCTTCACCTTCGAGGAGTCACCCGAGGGATATTTCGAAGCGCATGTCGCCGCGAATGCCGAGAGGGCTGTCGATCTGATGTACGTGCTCTCGGAACATCTTCCGCCGGCAATTGACATGTCGTTGACTGATCGTCGCACCAAGACGACGTGGACCGGCACCGATGTCGCGCTGCCAGACGTTCGTGACGTGATAGCAAGACTCAAAGTTCCGCTCGCGACATATGCTGGTGTGGACATCTCCGTCTACACTCCGGACGACCAGCTCTCGCTCACCGCGGAGCTGGATCTCTACGCATTCGGTCGCAGCGACAGATGGCTCTATTTATTGCAAGCGCGTGGGCTTGAGCAGTACGGTGCGGTAGCGGAAAAAGGGTGGCGAGGGCAGCCGTGGGATCGTGCTGCCGCTACCGTGTTGAGTACCGCTCTGATCGCCGCCGCCGAGCGCCTTTCACTGACGATCGCACAGTGAGTCTGGCGGCACTTATAGCGGCCATCGTTGCCGCGCTAGCGAACGTGGTTGGCGCGGCGCTCGTGACTGGGCGACGTGTGTGGAGCGCGCGGGATCTCGACTTGATGATCGCATTCTCCGGCGGCTTCATGATTTCCGTGGCTGTCGTCGACATGATTCCCGACGCGATTGCCACGCACGGCGCGACGGCGGGTTGGATGGTGCTCGCTGGTTATCTCGCGGTGCATCTCACGCAGCACACATTAGTGCCGCATTTCCATTTTGGCGAGGAGACGCACCACGTTACGCGCGCGGTCGGCATATCGGCGCTCATCGGGCTAATGCTCCACATGCTCATGGATGGCGTCGCGATAGCGAGTGGCTTCACCGCGGGAACAACGGTCGGCACGTTGGTCGTAGCGGCGATAATTCTTCACAAGCTGCCGGAGGGATCAACGGTGTCGAGCCTCTTTCTAGCCGCTGGTTTCGGTCGGCGGAAAGCACTCGGTGCGGCGGCGATTCTCGGGCTCGCGACCGTGGTCGGTGCGATGCTCACGGAGGTTGTGGTGCCGCTTTCCGAGTACGGGCTTGCGCTTTCTGGTGGCGTCACGGTTTACGTGGCTGCATCGAATCTTGTTCCCGAGTTCCAGCACAAGCACGATTGGCGGTTGCCGGTGGCGTTCTTTGGCGGATGCGCCGCCTTCGGTGCCGGTCATGCATTGCTGGCGTTCGTATAGCTGACTTCGGAATGCCCAAACCTCATCGCCGGAAAGCAGAGCCCTCGCTCTTCTCGGCGCCTTCATCGGCGCAGCCGCTCGCCGCGCGGATGAGACCGCTCACGCTCGAGGAGTTTATCGGGCAGGAGCACCTGCTTGCGCCGGGAAAGGCACTGCGCACCGCAATCGAGCGCGGCACGATCGGATCAATGATCTTCTGGGGACCCCCGGGCACAGGCAAGACTACGCTCGGAAGACTGATCGCGCAGTACACCGACTCCGAATTCGTTCCGTTCTCCGCGGTGACGGAAGGCGTGCCGCGCGTGCGCGAGATAGTCGGCGAGGCGGAGGAGCGGCTGCAGCACGGGCGCGCGACAATTCTTTTCGTCGATGAGATTCATCGCTTCAACCGCGCGCAACAGGACGCATTCCTTCCGCACGTCGAGCAGGGCACCATCACGCTCATAGGCGCCACTACGGAGAACCCGTCGTTCGAAGTCAACGGCGCTCTTCTATCCCGCATGCGCGTCTTCGTGCTCGAATCGCTCACGGAGGGCGATCTCGTTGCGGTGATCGATCGTGCACTCGCGGACCCCGAGCGCGGACTCGGCGCGCGCAAGATAACGATCGCTGATGACGCGCGTTCTGTGCTTGCGCGCGAGAGCGATGGTGATGCGCGTCGTGCGCTGACCGCGCTCGAGGCGTCGGCGGCCGACGTCGGCGATGGCGGTGAGATAACGGTTGATACTGTGCGTGATGCGCTGCAAAAGCGATTCGCGCTGCACGACAAGAGCGGCGAAGCGCACTTCAATCTTCTATCCGCGCTTCACAAGAGCTTGCGCGGAAGCGACCCGAATGCCGCGCTGTATTGGGCCGCGCGCATGATCGAAGGCGGTGAAGATCCGATGACGATCTTTCGCCGCTCGATCGCGATGGCCGCGGAGGACATTGGTGTTGCCGATCCTCAGGCGTTGCAGTTGGCTGTGGCGGCGCGCAATGCTTATCACATCCTCGGGCCGCCGGAGGGCTATCTGCCGCTCGCGGAGATGCTCGTCTACCTCGCGACCGCGCCAAAGTCCAACTCCTCGTACCGCGCGCTCAGCGCGGCACTGGAGGCAGCGCGTGAAACGCCGGGCGAAGGGCCGCCGATGAACATCCGCAACGCCCCCACCAAGCTCATGAAGGAGCTCGGTTATCACGCAGGGTACAAGTACGCGCACGATAGCGAGGACGCGTATATCCCGCAGGAATATCTACCTGAGAAACTCCGCGGCTCCGTGTTCTATGTGCCCGGCCCCTTCGGTTTTGAGCGGGACATAGCGAAGCGTCTCGCGTGGTGGGACGAGATCAAGAAAAAGGCGCAGGACGGCTAGTAATGCTTGAGCGGGCGTTTGTCCTCGAGCGCCTTGACGATGCGCTCGGACGCGTGTCCGTCCCATCCGGCAGGTCGTGGTGGCGTTGCCTGTGCAACGGCTGCGACCGAGTCCAGGTACGTGTCAAGTATTCCACGCGGTGTGAGTGGCCACGGCGCCATTCGATTGGTGCCCTGTGTAATCGTGACCGGTCGTTCAGTCTGTTCGCGGAGTGTGACGCATGGCACACCAAGCGCGGTTGTCTCTTCCTGGATACCGCCTGAATCCGTCAGTACACACTGCGCGCCGTCCGTGAGTGCGAGCATCTCTGTGTAGCCGAGCGGTTCGAGGATCGTGAGCGGTGTCAGCATGGGGCCGAGGTGAAAGCGCTCGATGTTCTTGAGCGTGCGCGGATGCAGCGGCAGGACAACAGGAAGAGAGTCAGCCACAAGTGCCAGACCTTCCAACACCGCGGCGAGTGCGATCGGATCGTCCACATTGGAGGGGCGATGCAGTGTCGCGGCGACGTAATGACGGCGGCGAAGCCCGAGTCTCTCGAGCGTGTTTGCGGCGCGCGCGACCGGCAATTGCAACATGAGCGTATCGATCATCACGTTGCCAACGAAGACAATCTTGCTGGCCGGTATCCCTTCAGCAGTGAGATTTGGTGCGGCGTCTTCTGACGGCGTGAGCAGCAGATCAGCGAGGCGATCGGTGAGCACACGGTTGATCTCCTCAGGCATGCGCCAGTCATTGCTGCGCAAGCCGGCCTCCACGTGCGCGATGTGACCGTGCGTCTCGGTGCGTAATTTGGACGCGACCAGCGCGGTTGCGACGGTGGAGTTCACATCTCCCACGACGACCAGCCACTGCGGATGAACCTTGGTGAAAACCGGCTCGAACGCCTCCATGATTCTGGCCGTCTGCACCGCATGGCTCGCCGTGCCGACTCCCAGATGGTAGTCTGGGGTCTTGATCCCCAGCTCCTTGAAGAACGTGTCCGACATGGCGGTGTCGTAGTGCTGGCCCGTATGAACCAGGATCGCCTCATGGCCGGCGGTCTCGAGTGCGCGTAAGATTGGGGCCACCTTCATGAAGTTGGGGCGAGCGCCCGCAACGACCAGAACTTTCATATGATCACTTGGCATTATGCGGGGTAAAGCTAGGCGTGTAGAAGGCAATGTCCAACCGGCGGCACTTTCCGTGCAGGAGACATCGGTACTATGAAGAAAACATTTGTGATACTGGCCGCGTCCGCACTCGCGGGATGCGCATCCCTTGGCGTTGGTGGGTTCAAACAGCCGATCGTGAACTTCAACGACCTCCAGGTGGAAGGCGTCGGTACCAAGGGCGGCACTGTCGATGTGGTATTGAGCGTGTACAACCCGAACGGTTATCGGTTGGACGCCACTCAGCTCACGTATCGGTTGCTGGTAGATACCACCGCCGTTGGCGACGGAACCTACAATACGACGTTCACCGTTCAGAGCGGCGACTCCGCGATAGTTCGGCTTCCGGTAAGTCTGAGCTACACTGGTCTTGCAGCCGCTGCCAAGCAGCTCAGGGAGAAAGGATCGGTCAACTACCGCGTGTTGGGCAACATGACGGTCGCCACTCCAGTTGGTAATTTCACTCAACCGTACGACCGCACCGGACGGTTTTCCACCCTATCGGGGATGACGCACTAGAGATTGTCACGAGAACTGATTGACCTGACAGCACCGACCGAGCGGGCGCTCCTGATTGGAGCGCCCCGCAAGGGACGCAGCGCGAAGCATCGCACCGCCGAGCACCTGGAAGAGCTCGCGCGGCTGGCAGATACCGCTGGCGCTGAAGTCGTGGGTGAAGTGGTGCAGCAGATCGAGCGCCCCAACCCGGCGACGTACCTCGGGAAGGGGAAGGTAGCGGAGCTGACGCAGACCATCGCCGACAAGGACGCGACGCTTCTGCTGTTCGACGATGAGCTAAGTCCGAGCCAGGGCAAGAACATCGAGGATATCACCGGCAAGCGAGTGATGGATCGCGCCGAGTTGATTCTGGACATATTCGCGACACGCGCGCGTAGCTCCGAAGCGAAGATGCAGGTAGAACTCGCGCAGCTTCAGTACATGTTGCCGCGCCTCACGCGCATGTGGGCCCACCTGGAGAAGTTCCGTGGTGGCATTGGCGTACGCGGGCCTGGCGAGACTCAGCTGGAAACGGATCGCCGGCTCATCAGCCACCGCATCAAGGTGCTGAGCCAGCGGCTCACGGAAGTACAGAAGTCGCGTGAGGTGCAGCGTGGCTCCCGTCGCGGTGAGTTCCAGGCCAGCCTCGTGGGCTACACCAACGCCGGCAAGTCGTCGATTCTGCGCTCGCTGGCGAACGACAACACGATCTTTGTCGAGAACCGACTCTTCGCGACGCTCGATCCACTGACGCGCGAGGTAGAATTGGCGGACGGTGAGGACATGTTGCTCACGGACACCGTTGGCTTCGTGCGCAAGCTTCCACACCAGTTGGTTGCGAGCTTTCGTGCAACGCTGGAAGAGGTACTCGAGGCGGACGTGCTACTGCACGTGATTGACATATCCGATCCGCTGTGGGAGGACCATCGCGCCGTGGTGATCGAGGTGCTTTCGGAGCTGGGCGCGAATCACAAGCCGGTGATCAACGTGTTCAACAAGTCCGATCTTCTGCCGACGGAGCAGCTAGATGCGGTGCGGGACCGAGTGACGAATCTGATTCCAGACGCGGTGTTCGCCAGCTCTCAGACAGAAGGTGGACTCGACGCGCTCAAGCGCGCGCTTCTCCGCCGCCTCCGTGCAGAAAGGCGGGTCGTCGAGCTGCGAGTTCCGATGTCCGACGGGAAGCTTCTCGCCGAGCTTCATCGCACGGGCGATGTTCTCGCGCAGCGCACTGACGGAGACGAGATCATCGTCTCCGTCAGACTGACCCCCGAGGCGCTTGGCCGACTCGGCGCGCGCGCCGTCGCGGTGTGATCTCAGCGGAGTTGCTGGGACATCATCTGGACGATGTCATTCTTGTGCGCATTGAGCACTGCTATATCCGCTGCCGGGAAAATGCTGCTCACGTCTGGGGTCTTGTTGCTTTTTGCGTAGGCCGCATAGATCGTGAGTCGCGTGCGTATCGATCCGTACTCCACGTTGCTCATCCCGCTCGCGGCGACCGCCGCGTTGACGGCGCCAGAGCCATCGGCAGGACTCGTCTGGAGATGAGCCTTTTCGGCTGAAAAGCCTCGCGCGAAACCGCTGTAGACAGCTTCAGTGATCGGCGTGTCGGTCCCCCGCGAAGTGGATCGGGTCGTGGGCACGGCAGCTGGCACGGCAGCTGGCGCGCCGCGTGTCGTTGAGCTGCGCTTGGCCGGAGCTGCTGCCTTGGGTGCGCCCGACGCGGCCGGAACTGCTGCCTTGGGGGTGCGCCCGATGCTGCCTTGTGTGCGCCCGACGCAGCCGGAGCTGCTGCGCCTGATGTAGTGGGGCTCGGCCCGCTTGCCCGCCCCTTGGCATGTCCTCCTGCAGCTGCTCCTCCCCCTCCTTTAGAACTATCTGCGGAATTCCCGCCAGAGCCCGCCGCCGAGTCGTCCGGAATCCCACTCGTGACATCCGCAACGGCGGCCTTTGTCGACCTTACCACCGTCTTGCTGGTATCGATGACATCTTTCGCGGAATCGACGCTCGACCTGATCGTCCTGGCCCTGGCTATAAGCTTCCCAAACTGCGCTTGCGAGGTGGCGGCGTAGCGAAGATCACCGCGAGCGCGACTAAGGAGCGAATCCGTCGTACTGACATGATCACTCTCCGTGCCGGAAGTTGCTCCAGGGCGAAGGACCCGAGAGCCCAACCTGTGGTTTTGTTGCGAAGTCCGGCCGCATGTCAAGAGCGTACTGTGAGATGCTTCGTTGGCTAACTACAAGTCATCTGTGTACCAGGGCTGAGCCGGCAGCGGCTCTCCCTCAATGCGGCCCGCAGTACCAGCACCCAAGCCGCGCATCTTGGCCGCGGGCGAACCTAAAACGACCTCGCGCCACTACGCGTCTTCGTCGCAGGCAACGCAATTCCGCTGGATCGCACGCATTCGCGCCCTAAGATTTTTGCGCTTCGTGTCGTAACTTACGGGTATGCAACTCGACCCGGTCGATCCGGAAGCTCCACTCAGTCTCCGGGATGAAGACGCTGTAAGCGACGACGCTCCCAGCGACAAGAAAGTTCGGTCAAAAACACAGGACCGGCTGAGCAAGCTGACTACCCTCCAGGCGAAGCTTTACGGCGACGGTCGCTACGCGGCGCTGGTCATACTTCAGGGAAGAGACGCAGCTGGAAAGGACGGCATCATCCGGAAAGTATTCGGTGCCTGCAACCCACAGGGCTGCGAGGTAACGAGCTTCAAGGTGCCGACACCAATCGAGCGCAGGCACGACTTTCTCTGGCGTATCCACGACGTGGTACCGGCGCGCGGCATGATCGGGATCTTCAACCGGTCCCAGTACGAAGACGTACTCGCCGCACGAGTCAACGGCACTGTGGGCAAGCCAATCTGGATGTCGCGCTACGATCAGATCAACGACTTTGAAAGGATGTTGATCCAGAACAACGTGATAGTGCTCAAGTTCTTTCTCCACGTCTCGCAAGCCGAACAGCGCCGACGGTTGCTCAAGCGGGTTGAGCGGGAGGACAAGAATTGGAAGTTCAGCGAATTGGACCTGGACGATCGCCGTCTCTGGGACGCGTACACCGACGCCTACCATGACATGCTTCGCAGAACTTCTACCAAGGAAGCTCCGTGGTATCTGGTTCCCGCGGACGACAAGAAGCTCCGCAATTACTTTGTAACTGGGATCGTCGTGCGTGCACTCCGAAAGCTCAAGTTGCGCTACCCCGAAGCTGACCCGAACGTGCTTCACAATGCGGAGCAGATTTTATCAGTATGACCGGCATCCCAGTTCGTCCCAGGGCGGCATTTATCGGACTCGGCGCAATCGGCCGTCCGATGGCTCGACACGTTGCCTCTGGCACCACGCTCGCCGTATGGAACAGAACCCGATCCAAGGCGGCTGAGTTCGCGACGGAGACTGGAGCGCGCGACGCGGCAACCGTCGCAGACGCAGCCGACGGCGTCGATTTTTTCATGACCTGTCTCCCGACATCGCAGCAGGTCGAGCAGGTGCTCTTCGGCACAGGTGACGCCGCGGCACATCTGCGCCCGGGCTGCGTCGTCATCGATTGCACATCCGGCGATCCCGCGACTTCGCGCAAAATAGCGGACCGGCTCGCCGCAAACGGAATCGCATTCATCGACGCGCCAGTCAGCGGCGGCGTCGTTGGCGCCGAGGCCGGAAAGCTCACCGTGATGGTCGGCGGCGACGCCGGAGTGTTGGAACGCGCGAGAGGTATTCTCGACCTGTTTGCTGCCAAGATCGTGCACTGCGGCGCGGTGGGCACTGGCGACGCCGTGAAGGCGGTCAACAACGCGCTTCTCGCGGTGCACGTCTGGTCGACCGCGGAAGGGCTCGCGATGCTCACCAAACTGGGTGTGGATCCGGCGGTCGCCCTCGACGTCATCAACTCGTCGAGCGGACGATCGAACAGCTCCA
>PLEG01000145.1 GCA_003136975.1 Gemmatimonadota bacterium
CGATATTCGCGGCACCGCAGGCGGGGCAGCTCAAGGGATCGCCCGTGCGATCTCGGCTAACCAACGCGAGGACCTGAGCGGGATTATATGTATTCGGTCGGGGTTTACGCATACCGTCCTACGAGATGTCGAACAACTGTTCGACCGGGTTGGCTGTAGTGCTGGGACGTGCTACGAGCACGCCGACATGCCACCAGCTCAGAATGAACGCACCGGCGGCTCTACCTGAATAGTAGTGCCTCAGGCCGCAGATGGTCCTCCGCTCGTCTTATACCGGCGATGGAACCGAAGGTTCCAGGGGTTGGAATTGTGACCGTGGGGCGGCGTGAGTGGAGTCAAATGTGGCGCCACTCACCCATCCTGCGCAGCGACGGTGCTCCGTCTCGCCGTCGGCCGTGGATTCCCGCATTCGCGGGAATGACGACTTGGGGCAAGCCGAGAGCGCCTTAACATCGTCATTCCCGCCGAAGGCGGGAATCCATGGCCGAGGATTTGGGAATGCATCACGGGTTCGCAGGAGTCGACAAAGGATGGCCTGGAACGACCGGCTCGCGGCGCGACGATGGGCAGCTACGGCTCGTCACTAATCCAGCAAAGACGCGACTCTATTTAGTCCAGATTACAATCGCGCCGCATACCGATGGCGGAATGGTTGCAGGCAGACCAGCCACACCGGCATATATCTCGATACCAGCTATCTCGCTTGGTGCAACGACATTGAGGGAATGAAGTGGCGCCCGTGACACTGTCTCGGTTAGGCCGTTCTGTTGCGCACTCCCCGGCGTGCCGCCACTGCCTACGGTTTGAAAGCCGTTCAGATACATGGGGATTCCCTGCGTACAGGGATCAGCCCAGATCGAGTTGACCCCTCGTGCGCTTGCCACCACGATGGATCCAGGAGTTGACCCATGCCTCACCGTCACGCCCGGGATGTTGCTGAATAGCTCAGCGGTGCTCAACGCGTGGCGTTTCTCGATGTCTTCCTGCGTCATGTAGTGACCCATCCCAGTTCGCATGTGCTGCACGAACTCACTGGGCAAAACCATGATGTCTCCACTCCTCGCCATCACCTGAACCGTCGAGAGCTGATGCACCGAACCCATTACAACGTCAGCGCCGGTTACATCATTGGCGGCCACATCCACCGTCAGTGTGACCGGTTGTAGTCCGAGACGCCGGAAGCGCATAATATGGCTGCCTGGCTCGACTCCAGCGATTCGATATGCCCCGCCGCCGTTCGTCCTTACGGACTGTTTATTGTCGAGGATCAAGACTTCGACTCCAGCGAGACCATTGCCGGAGGTATCTATTACAGTCCCGTCGATGGC
The DNA here is from genome assembly GCA_003136975.1 of Gemmatimonadota bacterium. GTDB lineage: Bacteria > Gemmatimonadota > Gemmatimonadetes > Gemmatimonadales > Gemmatimonadaceae > Fen-1247. Next base: position 1,329 of record PLEG01000145.1, read on the forward strand.
ACCCGAATTTGCGGCAGGCTTTATAGCTGCAAATTCGGCGATACTCTGCGCACGCAAGGAGGTCGCAACACTCGCAGACGCGACCGTGAGCGTGAAGAGAATGATTGCAATCGCTCGGACATGATGCATCATTGCTCGCGCCTTTAATCCCAGCCGTGCGCGCGGCGATAGACTCGGCGTCCGACGCGCCAGGGTCGGACGTCGCTCGTCTCGCGACCGGATGCGAAGTTCGTGGGGTCGTCGATGGAATCGCTCATGTCGGACGCCTTTGCCGACGCTTCGTCGGCCCAGTGAACTATTTCGGCTTCGACGGTCATTGGCTGCACGGGACTTCCGAACTCGAGGCTTCCGTGGTGCGACAGGATCATGTGCTGCAGCTCGAGGATCTGGTCTTCGGTGCAGATGGGCGATCCGAGTTTCGCCAGTTCGCGCTCGAGCATGAGAGCGCCGAGTACGACGTGACCGAGTAGAAGACCACACGGCGTGACGGAGAAGCCTGTTGCGGCTACTTCGTACGCTTCGACCTTTCCGATGTCGTGTAACACCGCGCCGGCGAAGACGAGATCCTGGTTCGCGCGCGTGGTGCGCGCGGTGGCGCGGGCGATTGACGCGACCTCGAATGTGTGAAGCAGCAGGCCACCGAGTTTCGCGTGATGGCTTGAGGGTGAGCCGGGAGTGCGCTCGAAGCGTACGCGAAACGCGTCGTTCGCGAAGAAGAGATCGACGACACTCCTGAGCGTGCGCGACTGCATCGCCGAGCGTTGCTTGTCCATCCAATCCCAGATCGGGGCGCAGTCGCCGACGGTTTCGAGGAAGGAGAGAACGTCAACCTGGTTCTCGGGGATCACGCGGAGCGGCGCGCTGAGCGCGAGCTGGCGTTTGGCGGTGCCGTTGCGGCCGTACAGTGCGATGTCGCCGATTGCCTGGACGACCTTTCCGCGATCGGCACCGTCGGCCCAGTCGAGCTTGTCGGACCAGATGGGCGACGTGTCTATCCGTCCCGTGGAGTTGCCAAGGGTGAGGATGGCGAACGGGTCGCCGCTGGCGGTTTTCTTGTCGCTTCGCTCGAGCACCAGGAAATCGCTCTGAACTCGCTCGCGTTCCTGGAGGCCCGGGATGTTGACGGCTGGCATTGCCTCAAGGTGAGTCCACGCCGTGACTTAGGCAATAGCGAGCATCATTGCGCCGAGTGTTGTGTGGCCGCTTCATCGAGCCCGTTGGAGCGATTGGAGGCCGTTTCTCGGCCCCGGCCTCGACATGAAACCAACAAGTCGCCGGATACTCCATATGCCGAACGCTGGTCCCAGTGCGAGGATTGCGAATGCCCAGCGCCAACTGACTAGCTGGGCCATGTGTGGAATGAGCTGGATCGTCACCATTGTGAGCAGGAAGCCGAGCGATGTCTGCACGGTGAGCGCCGTTCCTACTGCGTGCGGGGGAACGCTCTCTGTGACGAGCACCGAGAATTGTGCGCTGTCTGCGATGACGAAGAAGCCCCACACCAGCGCGACCGGCACTACGAGCCACAATGTCATGCCAAAGGTGAGTCCGATGAGCAGCGCGCAAACACCGCTCACCGCCATTGCCATGGTAACGAGCCATTCGCGTCCGCGCCTGTCCGCGATGAGTCCGCCCCAGACGCAACCGGCGCCGCCAATCGCCAGTGCGGCAAACGCGACGGCCGACGCGATGGAATTCGCAGCCGCAGAGTGACCGCGATGCGCGGTAATACTCGCCGCAAGAAACGTAGGTAACCAGGTCCACGCCGCGTACAATTCCCACATGTGGCCCAAATATCCGCCCGTCGCAAGCTGCCAGCGCGGCTCGCGCGCGATGCTCGCCACCAGTCCCCACGAGAACGGCCGCGGCGGGAACGGATACGGTCCATCGTGATAGCCGAACAACACGAGTAGAGCGGCGACGAGCGCGGCGGCAGATGCGGTGAGAACGACGGGATGGATCCCTGCACCGGGAATCGCGTGCACTAGATAAGGCGTCGCCTTCCCCACTGTGAGCGCGCCGACGATCGCGCCCACCGCGAGCCCACGTCGCGCACGGAACCAGGTCGATATCATCTTCATCGCTGGCGGATAGACAGCGGCAAGCGCGATACCGGTAAGCATGCGGCATGCGAGCGCGGTGCGAAAACCGGGCGCGAGAAGTAATGCCGCGTTCACGACTGCACCCGCCAATGCGCCACTCGCGAATAGTCGTCTCGATGGTATGATGTCAACCAAGTTCAACGCCGCGAATGTTGCTGTCCCGATCACGAAACCGAGCTGTACAATCGTCGTGAGCCACCCGGCCTGCGACGCGCTGAGATCCCACAATGTGCGATACTGTGTGGATACCGCGCTCGCCGCGAACCAGAGCGACATGCCAAGCAGCTCGGCGCACGCGAGGAGTGTGAGCATGCGCCAGCGCGCGGGGTGCGTGTCGTCTACAACCATCCCTTCTCCCTCGCTATCCGCGCGGCCTCCACCCGTTGCACCGGTAGTCACGGAAGTAGAGCGGTAGGAACAAGAAGTCGAAAGCGCGACAACCGCATCATGCGCATGTTGAATCAGCCGTAAGTCTTGCCTTCGTCGCGGCGGTAGGCGATGAAAGCGATGGTTGTGAATAGTACGCCGAATCCGATCAGTGCCGCGATGTGCCCCAATGCACGTGATGCGGGCTCTACTCCCACCGCGTCGAGCGCGAGTCTGCCCAGATGGTACGGTGGAAACACCACGGCGAATCCCTGTAGAAATTTGGGCAGCATCTCCGCTGGAATAAAGAGCCCGGAGAGGAACGCCATGGGAAGATAGAGAATATTGACGACCGCTGCGGCTGAATTTGGACCGGCGATGTAGCCAATAGCCAACCCCATCACACAGAATGGAATGGCGCCGAGCGTTTCGGCCGCTATTAGAGTGGCGCCGGTCTCTGCTTGCGCGGCGACCGTTTGAGCTGCCGCGAGACTGGCTACACTCGCGAGGGTGAATATATGAAAAGGCGATGCACGCATTGTTCGTACGCTCCAATTGATGCATTGGTAGTCATGAGTATGCGGGATTTCCGCCAGCCCGAGTAGTGGAACGTGTCACCGTGATGACGTGACAACTGTCATGTTGTGTGCGTATGTTGGAACACATATGAGCACACCAACGATTACTCCCGACGAATTCTTCGCGGCCGATCTACGGGTGGGACGCGTGCTGACCGCCGAGCCATTTCCCGAGGCGCGGAAACCGGCGATCAAGCTGACAATCGATTTTGGAGAGTTGGGCGTCCGGCGCTCGAGCGCGCAGCTAACGGTTCATTACAAGCCGGAGGGTCTGGTTGGGCGGCTCGTGGTGGCGGTGGTGAACTTTCCGCCGCGTCAGATCGGGCCGTTCCTCTCCGAAGTCCTGGTGCTCGGTGCATGCACGACACCGAGCGACGTGGTGCTGTTGCGGCCGGATGACGAAGTTCCGATCGGGACGCGAATATCGTAGGAAATCGCGTCGCGCGCATGCGCGGGTGACGGCTTAACTCGCCGGCATTTCCGCATTCAGCTCGGCCAGATATTCGTGCACGAACATGACCGCCATGGATCCCTCGCCCACGGCCGACGCTACGCGTTTTGCAGAGCCAAGGCGTACGTCGCCGGCGGCGAATACACCGGGGTGGCTTGTCTCCAGCAGAAACGGCGCGCGCTTTTTGGTCCAGCGCGTTGAGTCGGCGAGTGTGCGGCCGGTACAGATGAACCCTTTCGGATCGGTTTCTATCTGAGGTGGCAACCAATCGGTGCGTGGAACTGCGCCAATGAAAGTGAAGACGGCCGGCGTTGTAACAGTACGTTTCTCGCCTGTTTTCGTATTCTCGATTTCAACTCGCTCGAGACGTGTGGCGCCTTCCATTTTGCGAATTTCGCTGTGGTACAACAGCTCGATGTTCTGAGCAGCCTCGACTCGGTCTGCGAGATAGCTCGACATGTTCTTGCGCAGATTGTCGCCGCGCACGAGCAGCAGCACGTTGTTCGTATGACGAGCCAGGAACATCGCTGCCTGACCCGCGGAATTGCCAGCTCCGACAATCACGACATCGGCGCCGCCGCACGCGGCGAGCTCCATTGCGGTGGCTGAATAGTACACACCGAGCCCTTCGAAGCGCTCGCGATCTGGAACGTCGAGTTTGCGGTAGTCCGCGCCGGTGGCGATCAGGACGCATCGCGTGGATGCGCCTTCACCGTCGCTGAATCGAACGACAATGTGTGAACCGTCGTCTTCGAGTGCCGTGACGGGTGACGGAATGGAGAATCGCGTGCCGAACTTCTGCGATTGCAGCGTTGCGCGGTTAGTGAGATCGGCGCCGCTGATTCCCATGGGGAAGCCGAGGTAGTTCTCGATGCTGGTGGAAGCACTGGCCTGACCGCCTGGTGCTTCACTATCGAGGAGTAGAGTGCTCAAGCCCTCGGATGAGCCGTACACCGCGGCGGCCAGTCCAGCCGGACCTGCGCCAATGATCACGAGATCGTAGATCTCGGTTCCAATCGTGCCTCTGAGTCCCACCGCTTCCGCGAGCTCGCTGATGGATGGGTTGTGCATCAGCGGCCGGCCCTCGCAGGCCACCACCGGCAGCGCATCATCGCCGAAGCCGAAGTGTTCGAGCATCTCACCGGCGTGCGGATCCTGATCCACGTCGATCCACGTGGCCGGAACGTGATTGCGTGTGAGGAATTCGCGAATGCGGTATGCGTCGCGCGAGCTTCCCGAGCCGATCACGCGAATTCCCTGAAAACCTGATTCGAGCAACTGCTCGCGACGGGCGATGAAGGCCTGGAGGATGATCTCGCCCATGCCTGGATCATCGCTGATGATTCGGCGGATGTCGGCCGGTGCTACCTCGAGTGCGTCAGTGTCAGCGCGCGCTATGCCGCTCACGACTGTACGCCGGCGGCTCAGGATGTCGATGTCGCCGGTGAACTGACCCGGCAGGTGTGTGACAACGGAGCGGGGCTGACCGCCCGAGTTGTCGACGATCTCGACGGCGCCAGAGAGTATAACGAAAAAGGCGCCGCGGCTGGTGCCGGCCTGGAAAAGAGAATCGCCATCGCGGAAGTGGCGACGTGTGGCGAACTGCGCGATCGCCGCTATTTGCTTTTCGCTGAGCGTTGGGAACGCGGGATTGCTTTGTGTCACGGCCTGAAGCTAGTGTCTCGTGGCCGGGTGCGGCGGCAGGACG